>JBDTTJ010000021.1:0-20504 GCA_039930645.1 Acidobacteriota bacterium | reverse complement strand
ACTTCTAGGCCGTCCACGAGCCTGCGGTCGGGGTTCACGACGACGCGCTCGCCGGACGCGACGCCGGTGCGGATCTCGATGGAGTCGCCGTAGCGGTCGCCGAGGGCGACGATCCGCTCGGTCACGCGGTCCTTGCCGAGCACGAAGACGTGCGACACGCCGGAGTCCGTCACGACGGCCGCGAACGCGACGAGGAGCGTCGGCTCCTTCTTCGGGAGCTCGACGCGGGCGGTGACGAAGAGGCCGGGCTTCAAGAGATGCTCTGGATTCGGGACGACGGCCTCGACGACGAGCGTGCGCGCCTCGCTGCGGAGCGACGGCCCGATGTAGCGGACGATGCCCTCGAACGCGCGGTCCGGGAAGGACTGGACGTTCAGCCGGGCTCTCTGGCCGACCTTGATCGCCGGTGTCGCGATCTCGGGGATCGCGAGCTCGGCGCGGAGCGGGTCGATCTTCACGAGGCCGCAGATCGCCTGGCCGCGGCGCACGAACGCTCCCGCGGAGATCTTCTTCTCGGTCACGACGCCGGAGAATGGCGCGCGGATCGTGCAGTCCGAATAGCCTTTCTCGGCGAGCGCGAGCGCCGCCTTCGCGAGGTCGAGGTCGGTGCCCTTGCGCTGGTCCTCGGCCTTCGCCACCACCTGCTTCTTGCGCAGCTCGGCGTAGCGCTCCACTTCTGACGTCGTCCACGCGACGTTCGCGCGGGCCTGGTCGAGCTGAGCCTTCGCCTCGCGCTCGTCGAGCGTGGCGAGGACGGCGCCCTTCTCGACGAACGTTCCGCGTTCCACGCGGAGGCTCGCGACGCTTCCGTCCCGCTCGGAGGCCACGTCGGCGGACTCGTCGGCCGCGAGCGCGCCCGTGACTTCGAGGATGCGCGGCAGGACGCGGCTCTCGACCGGGGCCGTCACCGCGCCGATCGGGGGTGGAGCCGTGGACGCGGCGGCCTTCGAGGCCGCGTTCGGCCGCGAGCATGCCGCGAGGAGGAGCGTCCCGCACAGGAGGAGAGCGGCGTTCTTCGGGTTCATGGAGTCAGCGTCCTTCCGCGGCCCGGAGGGCCGGTGCGTCGCCCGCGATCTCGATCCGCCGCTCGTCGAGGAGAGTGCCGGCGGCGCGTGCGTAGTCGGTCAGGGCCTTGCGGTAGTCGGTCAGCGCCGCGGTTTCCGTGAGGACCGCGGTCGCGAGTTCGTTCTGGCGCGTCAGGACGAAGAAGTTCGTCGAAAGGCCGACGTTGTAGCGCTCCTTCTCGGCGGCGAGCTGGGTCTCGGCGGCCGAGCGTCCGGCCTTCGCCGCGTCGATGCGCTGCGCGGCGGTGTCGAGCGTCAGGATCGCGTTCCGGACCTCCACCGCGACGCGCTGCCTCTGCCGCCCGAGGAGAATCTCGGCCTGGCTCTTCTGCGCCCTCGCGATCGCGACGTCGCCCTGCGCCGAGCGGTTGAACACGGGCACCGTGAGCGCGAGGCCGATCGAGGCGTCGGGGAAGCGGCCCTCGCCGATCGTGCCGAGCGAACGGCCGAAGCCGCCGTCGAGCGTGTCGGGCACGACGACGGGCTGGCCCGTGAACCCGATCGCGGGGGCGTTCGGATTCAGCGTGCCCGCGAGCCCACGCCGGGCGTAGCCCGCGACGAGGTCGAGCTGCGGCTTCAGGCGGTCGTTGAAGTACTCGACGTCGACGCCGCGCTGCGCGACGCGCGCGCGGGCCTCGGCGACCTCGGGGCGTTTCTCGTCGGCCACCTTGAGGGCGGTCGCGAGGTCGAGCCGGACGACGGGAGTCTCCGGCTTGTCGACGGGGTCGAGCGTCTGGTTCCAGAGCGCGTCGGACTCGTCGTTGAGGATCAGCAGCTTGAGGGCGAGCTCGGCGCGCCGCATGCTTTCCTGCGACGCGTAGAGGTCTCCGCGGCGGCGTTCGTACTCGGCGATCGGCTGCGCGATGTCGGACTCGGGCAGCGTCCCGACGTCGATTCTCGATTTCGTGTCTTCGCGCTGATCGGCGGCGAGCCGCATGCTCGCCTCGCGGACGAGGACGTCGCGGCGGGCGGAAACGAGGCTCCAGTACGCGCGCTCCACGTTCGAGACCGTGTCGGAAACGGTCGCCCGGAGGGACGCGGTGCCGGCCTCCTTGCCGAGAGTCGCGATCCGGATCGCCCTGCGGGCCGGGTCGATCGAGAGGTTCTGCAGCAGCGGCTGCCGGAGGTCGATTCCGAGCGACGTCGAATACGCGGGCGAGAGGAGCGCGAAGAAGTTGTTCGAGAGGTCGCGCGCGCCGTAAGCCGACAGGCTCACGGTACCGCCCGTCGGGAGCAGCGCGCCGATGCCGGCCGAGCCCGCGACGCCTTCGGCGGACGGCACGATCTCGCCGTAGGGCGCGCCCGAGAGGAGCGAGTTCGCGGGGTCCGTGTGGTTGCGGTAGCGGGCGTCGAGGCGGAACGTCGGATCGTACGAGCCGTCGGCCCGGAGGAGAGACGCATCCGCGATGCGGAACGACTCGCGCTCGAGAGCGATCTCGTTGTTGCGCGCGAGGGCCCGCACCGTCGCGTCGGTCAGCGTGAGAGGGACGCCCGCCGGCACCGCGGACGGCGGCGCGGGGGCGGTCTGGGCCGCGAGCGTCGCCGTGGCGAGGAGCAGGGCGGCGAGAGCCGTACGGATCACGAGGGTCTCCTTTCTCCGGCGGACGGAGCGGGAACGGGCGGGTCCGGACGCAGGCTGGCCTTCTGCAGCCGCGGGTCGATCGCCTCGGAGAGGCGCGTGAACAGGTCGGAGTTCGTGGCGACGAGCGCCTCGCATTCGGCGCGCGTCAGCTCGAAGCCGTGCTCGGCCAGCTGGCCGAGGGTTCCGAGGGGGTCCGCCTGGAAGCGGCGCCTGAGCTCCTCGTCCGTTGCGAGCTTTCCGAAAATCACCTCGACGCACTTTTGCGACATGGCGGCAGTATCTCCCGCATTGTCGCTTTACATACGCCGTGCCATGCGCTTTCGGTTTCGTTCGAAGAGAAGATAAAGACTTCTTAGAAGGTGATTTAGGGATTGCCGGGGCGGCGCGCGACGGGAGGCGCCCGACCTGGGGTGATGCCGGGAAATCGACACATTGGGGCCGGTGGGCCGCACGAGCCTCGACCTGCCCCTCTTCACCTTCTAGGAAGGAAATCCCCGGGTCTTCGTCTTCAGCCGCCCGCGATCCGATCCATCTCCGCCGCGAGGCGGAAGTCGAGTTCTGTGACGCCGCCGGAGTCGTGGGTCTCGAGGGTCACCGTCACGCGGTTCCAGACGTTCGACCAGTCGGGATGGTGGTCGAGCTTCTCGGCGGCGAGCGCAACGCGGGCCATGAAGCCGAAAGCCTCCGAGAATCCCGCGAATTTGAACGTGCGATGGAGCTTCCCGCCTTTGTGCGTCCACGCGGGATGCGCCTTCAGCCGGGCCTTGACGTCTTTTGCGCTGAGAAGGGGAGTTCTTGACATGGATTGATTCTGGATCATCCCGGATGCTCATCGGGACCTTTATCATCGGCGGTTCGGAGGCCCCATGAAAGTCTTGAAAGCCCTCGCGTTGACCGCACTCCTCGCCGCCGGCGCCGGCCTCGTCTGGTTCGCCGGAACGGCGGCCTGGGCGGCACGGCGCGAGTCGCAGGCCCTCGGCGCGTGGAAGGCGCTCGGCTTCACGCTGAACGAGGCGGCGCCGTTCCCGAAGAAGGAAACGAACGCCGCGGCCCTCGCGCTCGAAAAGGCCGCCGAACCGCTCGGGATCCACCTCAAGCCCGGCGGCGGCCCGGCGGAGGTCGAGCCGGAGCCAGTGGGAATGGTCAGGGAAGAGAAGACGGAGTGGGGCCGGATGCGCGGAGCCTTCACGAAATGGACGACGAACGAAGCGGAGCGCCCCGAGGCGAACGTCCAGGCGCCTCCGCCCGAAGTGGCGGCCTGGCTGACGGGCCATGCGGCCGAGCTCGATGCCATCGAGAACGCGCTCGTCGTCGGCCCCGCGCCCGAGTGGGCCGCGGATTCCAGCCGCCTCTTCGCGGCGCCCGCCCCGGGAATGTCCGGTCACCTTCAGCTCCACGTCGTGCTTCTCGGCCGCGCGCTTGCACGCGCCGCCGGCGGTGACGCGGCCGGCGCGGAGCGCAGCCTCCTGGCTTCGTGGAACTTCGCCGCGCCCCAGCGTGCGCGCGCCGACGTGCCGAGCCGCTCGATCGCGGCGCTCGCGACGCATCTCGAGCTCGGCGTCCTGCGCAAGCTGGCCGTGAATCCCGAGCCGTGGCGAGGGCGGATCGCCGCCTGGGATCCGCGCGACTCCGTCAAGCGCACCTGGGCGAGCGAGGCGTGGACGACGTGGAAGGCCGGAAAGCAGGCGGGGGGCCCGACCCGGAACTCGTTCGCGCGGTTCGTCGCGCGCCCCGCGGAGCGCCTCGAGGCGGCCGCGTTCCTCGACGGATGGCGCTCCATGACCGAAGCGGGCGCCAAGAGCCCCGTCTCGGACGGCGACGGCAAGGAGCTCTCCGCCGCGTTCCGGACGGGCATGGGCCGCTGGGCGGACGCCGCGCCGGCGGTCCCGAACCTCGCGAGCGCGTGGAAGCGCGCCGACCGGCTCGTCCTCGAAGCCGAGCTCACGAACAAGGTCTTCGACGTCCGCGCGGCGCGCGCCGCCTCCGGCGCGTGGCCGGCGGCGGTCAAGGACATCGAGGCCTCGAAGGCGAAGGACGTCGCGTGGGTGTACGCGGTCACGCCCGAGGGCCGCACGTCGATCGCGACGAAGCGCTCGTTGACTTGGCCCGACCGCGCGTCCTCGCCGATGGGCTGGGTCTCGGAGGCGCCGGCCGCGCAGAAGACCCCCGCGCCGAAGCGCCGATAATCCTTCGATGCGGATCGCCGTCGCCATGTCGGGAGGGGTCGACTCCTCCGTCGCCGCGCTTCTCCTGAAGCGCGAGGGGGCGGAGCTCGTCGGCCTCTCGATGCACCTCTGGGACCACGACCGCGACGGGACGGGCGCCGCGGCCGGCCGTTGCTGCACGCTGGACGACCTCACCGTGGCGCGGCGCGCCGCCGAGACGATCGGGATCCCTCACTACGTCCTCGACCTCACGGAGCGCTTCGAGGAGGCCGTGGTCCGGCCCTTCGTGACGAGCTACCTCGAGGGCAGAACGCCGATTCCCTGCACGACCTGCAACACCGAGGTGAAGTTCAAGACGCTGCTCGGACGTGCGGAGGCGCTCGGGTGCGACGCCGTGGCGACGGGCCACTACGCGCGTGTCGAGAAGGATGGAGTGTCCGGAGAGAACCGCCTCCTCAAGGCGAAGGACCGAGGCCGCGACCAGTCGTACTTCCTCTACGACCTCACGAGCGAGCAGCTCTCCCGCGTGCGCTTCCCGCTCGGGGACCTCGAGAAGACGGCCGTGCGCGCGATCGCCCGCGAGGCGGGCCTCCCGAACTGGGACAAGCCGGACTCGCAGGAAATCTGCTTCGTTCCGAACGGCACGACGCCCGCGGAGTTCATCCGGAAAGAGGCCGCAAACCTCGGCATTCCTCTGCCGGCTCTCGCGGGCGCGAGGCCCGGGGAGATTTTCTTAGAAGGTGGAGAGAGGGTAGGAGCGCACGAGGGAACCATGGGCTACACCGTGGGCCAGCGCCGGGGATTGAAGATCTCTTCGAATGACCCTCTTTACGTCCTCTCGATCCAGCCCGACGAGAGATCGCTCGTCGTGGGGCCAGCCCCCTCTCTCCTTTCCAAGAGGATCTTCCTTGAGGCCGTGAGTGTGCGCATGGCTGGAGGCGCAGCGTCGCCCGTGCCCGTGCTGGCGCGCATCCGCTCGCGCCACCCCGAGCAGGCCGCCTCTCTGACGCTCGAGGAGGGCGGCCGCGGCCGGCTGGAGTTCGAGGAGCCGGTTCGCGCAGCCGCCCCCGGTCAGTCGGCGGTCTTCTACGATCCGGTCCGGCCCGACCTCGTGCTGGGCGGCGGAACGATTTCGCGGCCGGTTTCTCCCGCCTGAATCCGACATTTCATTGATGTTTTTGCCGTTTCTCACCTGGCCCTTGACTTGCGCGTAACTTACGCCTACATTGCGTCCGTGGTGAGGTGAGACATGGTCTCCGTGAAGCGGCCGATCGAAGTCGAGGAACAAGTCGGGATCCTCAGCGAGCTCATCGTTCCCGGGCTCGGGAACCGGCGCATTTTCCGGATCCTGCTCGCGAACGCGTGTCGATATTCCTGCGACGACTGCCCGGCGCGCGCCGAGCGCGACCTGCCGCGGCACGCGCTCGAGCCGGCGCGTCTCGCGCGCCTCTTCATGACCGCGTTCCGGCGCGGCTTGTGCGACGGCCTCTTCGTCACGAGCGGGATTCCGAAGGACGCCGTGCGGGCGATGGACCGGATGCTCGAGCTCGTCGAGCTCCTCCGCGTCACGCACGGCTACCGCGGCTACCTGCACGTCAAGGCGCTCTCCGGTGCGCTGCCGGGCCAGATCGAGAAGCTCGTGCGTCTCGTCGACCGCGTGTCGTACAGCCTCGAGGCTCCCTGCCGAAGCGCCCTCGACAGCCAGGTGCCGCCGTTCGTCGCCTCCTTTGGGAAAGACGCCGGGCGCGCGGCTGGCAGTTTGATGCCGAGGCGCAAACCGGTCGGTCTGGAGGTTCGGCAAGGATCGCTGTTTGCGCCGGCAAGCCAATCGGTATCAATAACCTACGGGTCTGCCCCCGGCGTGTTCCGCTGACGCTGAACCCGCTGAGACTCAGTCCAGTGCCAGTTCGGCGACCTCGGAAGTGGTCACCCTGTGTGCTAGAATCAGAGTTTGCTTATGGCCAAGTCTGCCGCCGCCGCCGCCGCCATTCTCAAGGACGTTCGAGCCCTTCTGGAGGCCCGTGCCGATGAGAAAGACGCCGCAAAAGAGGGCAGGGTCAACGGAAAGTCCAAGGGCGGCGCCCTTCAGCCGAGGAGCCCTCTCAAGGCGCTCGGCGTGAAGCCGTCGTTCGTGCGCTCGATCGCGCGAGAGATCCAGACGAGGAACAAACCCGCGATGGACTACGGCGCCGCGGTCGCCCTGATGGACGCCGCCGTGAGCCGCAAGGTGCGCGAGGAAATCCTCGTTGCGCTCGACGTCCTCGAACGCCACCGGAAGGACTTCGCGGCCGGTCTCTTCTCGCACGTCGAGAAATGGAGCACGGTCGCCGAGGATCTCGAGGTGGCCGAGGCGCTCGGCGCCCGCGTCGCCGCGCCCGCGCTCGGCCTCGAGCCCGTTAAGATCAACGTTCTCCGCAAGTGGGCGCGACTGCGCAGCGTCGGCAAGCGCCGCCTCGCCGTTCTCGCCGCCGTCGGCCTCGTGAGCGACGGGCGCCGCGAGGCGCCGGCCGTTCTCGAGCTGGCCGAGCTCCTCCTGCACGAGGACCACCCGGCGATGGTTTCCGCGGTCGCGAGCCTGCTGCGCGAGACGACGAAGGTCGACGCGAAGGCCGTCCAGGACTTCCTGTTCCGCCGATCCGTGGACGGCAACCCGGACATCCTCCGCGCCGGCTCCGAGAACCTCGACGCCGCGCGCCGCGCCGCGCTGATCGCGAAGCTCGAGGCGCAGGCCGCGGTGGTGACTGCCGGCTGAGTTTTTCGACCCAGTTGGTTTTCGGGGCCCTTTCCTTTTCGAGAATGCCGCCGGACCTGGGCTGCGCCGGCGTCCGAGGCTCGGAACCCTTCTAGGAGTCTCTTTTCCCGCGGAATCAGCGCGACAGGAGAAGGCGCTCGGCGCTCTCGAGCTCCTGGCCCGTGAGCGGCTTCGCGAACGGGAGCCCGCGCCAGCGCGCCGCGCGCTGGGACATCGGGAGCCGGCCGATGAGCCGGATCTCGGACTCGAGCCGGTCGTGGGAGCGCGCGTCCGCCTCGTCGAGGCGGCTCGCGAGGCGGCGCAGCCCCACCTGCTGCTCTTCCGTGAAGTCCTTCACGAGGGTCCAGCGGTCCTCGAGCAGCGCGCGCTCCTCCTCGGGTCTGTTCTTGAACGACGCTTCGAGCGCGACGAGCCGGGTGCGCTCCTTCGCGTTCGCCCGCTGCCAGTCGAGGAAGCGTCCGGTGAGGCCGTCGGGCGTGTCCGGCGGCCGCGACGGGAAGCCTCCCGCGGGCACCGGCACCGGCGCACGCGGGCCGACCGGCTCCGGGAAGAACGCGTCGAGGCGCGCCAGCGTCTCGAACGTGTTCAGAAAGTCGAACTGATGCAGAGCCGCCGCCTGCGCCTTCTCTTCGTTCGTGAGAGGCGGGCGGTCGAAGTTGATGGGGGTCGAGCGCACCGCGACGATGTCGGGCGGGCGCTCGGACGGCGCGGGGCGGGCGCCCGGGGCGGCGGGGAGTTCGGGCGCCGGCTCGGCGGCGGGACTGTCGGCCGCCGGCGCCCGGCGGAGAGCGCGGGTCCCGAAGAAGGCGAGGACGAGCACCGCGGCGGCCGCGGCGAGGAGCGCCGCGGGCTGCGTCCACGGGTTTGCCGGCGGCGTCGCCAGCCTCTGGAGCAGCCGGGCGTCGAGGTCGGCCGGCGGCTCGGGAGCCGCGGCAGGTTTCAGGAGACGGTCGATCGCCGCGAAGTCGCGGGCGGAGGCGCGGCAGGCGGCGCACTCCTCGAGGTGCTCGACGACGGGTGCGTGACCACCCTGCCCGGCGGAGGCGGGATCGACGATGCGCTCGCGCAGCTCGTCGCACGTCACGGGGCGTCTCCGACCGGCGGCGGCTCCGTCGTTGCCGCGTCGGGCGACGAATCGGCGCCGCCGACGCCGAGGTCGAGAAGGGGCCGAAGGGACGTGCGGAGCGTCTCCAGCGCGCGCACGAGGCGCCGGCGGACGTCGTTTTCGGACGTCCCGAGCGCGGCAGCGGCCGTGGCCAGCGGGAGCCGCGCGACGCGGGTGAGGAGGAAGGCGGCTCTCTCGGCCGGCGGGAGAGCCGCGAGCGCGGAGCGCTGCAGCGCGGTGCGCGCGGCGACGGATTCGGCCAGGCGCGCGGGCGACACGGAGACGGGCTGAACTTGCGGGAGCTCCTGCGCAACGCGCGCGGCGTGTTCCCACAGCGTCGCCGGGAACGACGCGCCGGGCTCGAAGCGCCCGGCCGAGCGCACGAGGCGCTCGAACGTCTGGAGCGTCGCCTCGGCCGCCGCGGAAGGCTCGCGGAGGCGCTCGAAGGCCGCGTAGACGGGCTGCTTCCAGCGCGAGAGAAGGCGCCTCAGCGCGCCGTCGTCCCCGGTCGCCACGAGGAGGAGGTCGCCGGGATCCGGCCCGTACGCGGCCGCGGAGTGCGCGGAGACGGCCACCGGGTCATTCTGCCAGAAGCTTTGCCTAGAGATCGGATTTCGCGAACCGCTTGAGGAGCCACTCCTGGACCGCGGGCTCGCCCTTCTTCGCGATCGCCGCCATCTCACCGTGCGCGAGCGCCTCGATGAGGCGTCCGTCGGGCATGAGGATGATGATCGCGGGCAGCTCCGCCTTCGGGTTGATGAAGTACCTGTCGATCAGCGCGGCGTTCGGCATGTTCGACACGTCGACGTACTCGGCCACGAACTGCTGGCTGAAGACATCGAAGAACTTGTTCGTGTGGAGCGCGCGGTTGAAGACGGCGCACGGCCGGCAGTCGTTCGTGCCGAGGTTCACGAGAAGGCGCCGGCCCGATTCGCTGGCGACCTTCTGGGCGACCGCGATGGCCTTGTCGCCGATGAGGTCCGGGTCGTAGATCGGCGCATCGGCGGGGGGCGTGGCGGCGGCGGCTGGCGGAGGAGTCTTTTTCGCGGGCTCCCCGGCGGACGCCGGCGAGGCGCAGCCGAGGGCGAGGATCGCGAGAGCCGGCAGGGCGGAGCGGAGCGGGAGCGGCATCGGCATCGGAATTCAGTCTCCTTGGGAGGTCTTCGGTCTTCAGTTCGGCCGAGTGGGGTCGGTCGAGGGCGGCGAGGAGGCCGCTTCGAAATCGGTGCGGATCGGGCCGAACGTCTTCTCGTAAAGGGCGACGTTCTGGGAGAGGGCGTTCAGAAGCTGCTTGGCGTGGACGGGGGAGGTCAGGACGCGCGAGAGAACGCGCACGTCCGTGCGCCCGGGGACGACGCGGCCGAAGTCGAGGACGAACTCGGCCGGGTTGTGGATGATGTTGGCGAAGTTCACGTAGACGCCGTTCGCGACGGTGTCGTCGATCGAGAACTGCAGGGTGGGGGGCTGGGGTCCTTCGGTCTTGGGTTCGTCGGCCACGGCGGCACCTCGCAGGTCGATTCGGGAGCCTCTTCGCAAAAGGCGCGCCAGTATAGTGTCACGGATGAGAGCCGCTCTCCTGGTCCTCGCGCTCCCTTTCGCCTTTCTCGCGCCTGCTTGCGCCGACGACGCGACGCCTCTCGCCGAGGCCGACCGGCTCTGGGCGCTTCGCGCCGAGGGCTCGACGCTCGGGCGTGCTCGCGCCGAGGCGATCGACCCGGTGATCGCCGCCAGCCGCGCCGCGCTCGCGAAGGAGCCCGGCTCCATCCCCGCACGCGGCCGGCTGATGCGCGCGCTGTACTTCAAGGGCGAGCACGTCGCGGACGACGTGACGGCGAAGAGGGACGTCTTCGACGAGGGCCGCAAGGTCGCCGAGGAGGCGCTCGGCCTGCTGCGCCGCGACGCGTCGAAGGCCACCGGCAAGGACCTCTCGAAGGCGTCGCCGGTCGAACTCGCGCCTCATCTCAAGGGCCGCTCCGACGCGGTCGACGCGTTCTACTGGGCGGCCGCCGACTGGGGCAAGTGGTCGCTCGCGTTCGGCAAGATGGCCGCCGTGAAGCAGGGCGCCGCGGCGAAGATCCGCGACTACGCGCAGGCGGTCATCCTCCTCGACCCCTCGTTCAACGGCGGCGGCGGCTACCGAATTCTCGGCCGTCTCCACCACCAGACGCCCTCCGTCCCGTTCCTCACGGGCTGGGCGTCCCGCTCGGAGGCGCTGAAGAACCTGAGGCTCGCGGTCGCGACGGGGCCGAAGGACTTCCTCGGGCGCCAGTTCCTCGCCGAGGCGATCTGGGACTACGAGCCGGAGAAGCGCGGCGAGGCGCGCGCCCTCATGCAGGCCCTTGGGGACGAGGCTCCCCAGCCGGAATGGCTCGTCGAATGCCGGCGGTCCCAGGAGGACGCGGCGGCGAAGCTCCTGGAGTGGGGCCGGTGAGAGAATGAGTCGCATGAACGACTCCCGCCTCCGCGAGGCGATCGGCCGCGTGGTTGTGGGCGCGGAAAGCCGCGCGCTGCTCTCCGCGATCGACGCGCCTCCGCGGCCGCGCAGCAGCGAGCTCGTCGAGATCGTCCGCATGCTCCAGGAGGTCGTCTACCCGGGCTTCTACGGCGATGCCCCGCTCACCCGCGCGACCGCGGGCGACCACCTCGCGTACGTCCTGCACCAGATCCACGCGAGGCTCTCGAACCAGATCGAGAAGGCGCTGATGCCGGACGACCCTTCGGGCGCCGCCGGGCGGGCGTCGGAGCTCGCGACGGGGTTTCTCGAGACGCTTCCCGCGATCGCGGACATGGTCGCCGACGACGTGCGCGCTGCGTTCGACGGCGATCCGGCCGCAACGGGCTTCGACGAGATCATCCTCGCCTATCCCGGAGTCATGGCCATCTTCACCTACCGCGTCGCCCATGCCCTGCACGTGGCGGGCGTGCCGCTCATCCCGCGCATGATGACCGAGTTCGCCCACCTCGAGACGGGCGTCGACATCCACCCCGGCGCGCGCATCGGGCGCTCGTTCTTCATCGATCACGGCACCGGCATCGTCATCGGCGAGACGACGGACATCGGAAACAACGTGAAGCTCTACCAGGGCGTCACGCTCGGCGCACTCTCGTTCCCGAAGAACGAGCGCGGCGAGCTCATCCGCGGGACGAAGCGCCACCCGACGGTCGAGGACGACGTCGTGATCTACGCGGGAGCGACGATCCTCGGCGGCGAGACGGTCGTCGGACGCGGGTCCGTAATCGGCGGCAGCGTGTGGCTCACGGCGTCCGTTCCGCCCGGGACTCGCGTCACGCTCCAGGGCGACCAGCTCAAGCGCGAGCCGCGCGTCGCGGCCGCCGCGCCCGCCAGGCAATGACCTGGGACGCCGTGGTCCTCGGCGCCGGCCCCGCCGGCTGCTCCGCCGCGACGGTGCTCGCGCGCCGCGGACGCTCCGTTCTCCTCCTCGACCGCGACCCCGAGCCGCGCTTCAAGATCGGCGAGTCGCTTCTTCCGTGGAACACGCCGATCTTCGAGGAGCTCGGGCTGCTCGCGAAGATCGAAGGCGCGGGCTTTCAGAGGAAGTTTGGCGCGTTCTTCACGAACGAGCGTACGGGCGGCACGCGACAGGTCGACTTTCGCCGCGCCTGGAACGCGGCCAAGCCCTCCGCGTGGCAGGTCAAGCGGAAGGATTTCGACGGAATCCTCGCGGCACACGCCGCCGAGTCCGGCGCGACGGTGCGCCGCGGCGCCGCGGTGGAGGACGTGCTCTTCGACGGCGCGCGCGCGGTGGGCGTCCGCATCGCGTGCTCCGGCGGGCCGGAAGAGATCGCCGCGAAGGTCGTCGTGGACGCCACCGGCCAGGCCGCCTTCCTCGCCTCGCGCCTGAAGATCCGGCGCCAGGACACGAAGCTCCGCAAGGCCGCCCTCTACGCGCACTTCACGGGCGTCTGGCGGGGCGAGGGAGAGCGCGCCGGCGACATCCTGCTGCCCTTTCGGCCGGACGTCTGGTACTGGGTGATTCCGTTCGCCGACGGCAGCGCCTCGGTGGGCGCGGTTTTCGACCCCGCTCTTCTCGGCTCGCTCGCGGGGAAGACGAACGCCGCGAGACTCGAGGAAATCCTCGCGCTCTCGGCGACGATGCGCGGCTATCTCGCGGGCGCGGCGCGCACGAGCGACGTGGGGTCCGTCTCGGACTACTCGTTCACCGCGACGCGCCACGGCGGTGACGGCTGGGTCCTCGCGGGCGATGCCGCGACGTTCCTCGACCCCGTGTTCTCGACGGGCGTTTTCCTCGGCATGTCGGCCGGGCTCCGGGCGGCGAAGGCGATCGACGCGGCGCTGGCGGCGAAGGGCCGCGTCGACGCGGCGGACCTGAAGGCCTACGAGCGGACGAACGAGCGGATGGTCGCGCGCTTCCGTCCGTTCGTGTACGGCTACTACGACCCCGTCTTCACCCGCATGTTTTGCGAGGAGGCGCCGCTCGACGCGCTGCGCGCGGCCGTCACCTCCACGCTCGCGGGCGACGTCGAGAGCCCATCCCTCGGCGTGAGGGTCTTCAACCGCCTCACGCTGATGGCGTTCGCGTTTTCGCGTCTCGTCGAGAAGGACGACGGCGTCTCCGTAACAGCCTGACCGAGTCGGTCGAGACGCGCCGCGCCTCCGCGAGCAGGCGGGCGACGGTCTTACGGGTTCCCGGCACGACGCGCCGCGGCGCGAGATCGGCGAGGGGGACGAGGACGAAGAGGCGGAAGACCATTCGCGGGTGGGGAACGGTCAGGACGCGGCTCGCGATCCTCTGGTTTCCGTAGAGAAGGAGATCGAGATCCAGCGGGCGCGGGGCGTTGCGGCGCCCGTCCCGGCTCCTTCCGGCGGCGATTTCGGATTTTCTCAGAAGGGCGAGAAGGGCCGAAGCGGACAGCCTCGTCCGTCCCGTGATGACGGCGTTGAGGTAATCGGGCTGAAGAGGCAAACGCGGGACCGGAGACGATTCGTAGGCGCGTGAAGAGCGCATCCGCATCAGGTGCGGCGCGACGGCCTCCATACCCTTTCTGAGAAAATCTTCTCTTTTTCCGAGATTCGACCCGAGGCCGATGGCGACGAAGACGGGGCGGGGACTTGCCGCGTCAGTACTCGTCGTCCGACTCTTCGGCGCCTTCCAGCGTGGGAGCTTCGCCGAGCGGGAGCTCCTCGTCGTCGTCGACGCGCTTGGCCGCGGGATCCTCGGGCTCGGTGACGACGTCCTCTTCCTCGCGATTACGGTCGAAGACGTCCGGATCGGCGAATTCGTCGCGCTTGGCGCGCCGCGCCGCGTGCAGCACGACGGGAGACGTCGCCTGCGGGGGCGCGTCCTTCTGATCCGCTCCGCACTTCGGGCACAGGACGGGGTTCTTCTTGAGATCGTAGAACTTCGTCCCGCATTTGAAGCACGTGTGTTTCGTTCCCAGTTCGGCCATGAGCCTCCCGAAAAGACGCCGGAACATAGCATCCGTGTTTTTTTGGGTCAACGCGCCCCGCCACGTACACTGGGCGGGACCATGGGCGAGCCCTCCCGAACCTCCCTCCGGCCGACCCGGGCCGCCCTCGGGGCCGCGGCGCTTGTCGCCGCCGTCGCCGCCCTGCCCCTGCGCGCGCAGATGCCCTTCGGAGCGGTGACCGCCCGCGCGACCGCTCTCGGTGGCGCGGCCGTAGGCCTGGGCCCCGACGTCGCGGGCGCCGTGGACAACCCCGCGCTCGCCCCCGACAAGAACTTCGCGTTCGCGCTCTCGGCGGGCCTCGTCACGCGCGAGAGCGGCGACTACTTCGCGCCGCTCAAGGTCATCGCCGGCAACGACCCGGTGAAGCTCGCGACCGGCGCCCAGCCGCAGAGCTACGCGGACGTCGTCGCGGCGCTTCGCACGCTCGTGGACCCGGGCAACGGGATGCTCGGGAACGGAAACGTCTCGCTCGCGGCCGCGCACGGGGGCTGGGAGCTGTCGTTCACGGACCGCGCGTTCAGCGGAGCGTTCGTGCGGGCCGACCTCGTCCACACGGCGCTCGGGGTGAACCCCGCCACGTCGATCGCCTTCAACAAGTCTGCGGCCGTCTTCCGCGGCCTCGAGCTGAAGGACCTCGCGCTCGCCAAGTCCGTGTCGTTCCTCGCGGGCCAGGTCACGGTCGGCGCGGCCGTGCACGCCCTCTGGGGCACGACGTACGTCGCGGAGGAGTCCGCCTTCACGACGGACGCGGGCGCCGGGCCGTGGAGCTTCGCCCAGACGTCCCTCGACGGCCTCGCCCGGTCTCACACCGACTGGTCCGCCGACCTCGGCGCCCTCGTGTCGGTCGGCCCGGTCCGGGTTGGCGCGGTCTGGCGGGGCCTCAACAAGCCGTCGTTCCCGTACGCGGACGGCGCGCCCGCGGCCGAGCGTGGGCAGTCCGTGACCTGGGGCCAGCAGCTGCGCGTCGGCGCCTCCGTGCACGTCCCGCTCATCGGCCTCACGTTCGCGGCCGACGCCGACCTCAAGGCGAACGACACGCTCGTGGAGGGGCTGAAGAGCCGGGAGATCGGCGGCGGCGTCGAGTGGACGATCGTCGCCCTCGTCGTCCGCGCCGGGGCGTCGATCAACCTCGAGTCGCCCGACAAGAAGCCGGCGCTCACCGGCGGCGCGGGCGTCGTGATCGGCCCCGCGAAGGTCGACCTCGGCGGCGTGTATCGCACCGCCGACGGGGCACTCGGCCTCGTGGCGACCGCGCGCTTCGGCCTCTGATCCGATGCTCCGTTTCGAACGGCTCGCGGCCGGCGGCCCGGGCCCGCGCCGCGGTCGCCTGACGCTGGATCACGGCACGGTGGAGACGCCGGCGTTCATGCCCGTCGGGACCGCGGGCACGGTCAAGGCCGCGCGCTGGAGCGACCTCGAGGCGGCCGGCGCGGAGATCGTCCTCGCGAACACGTACCACCTCATGCTGCGGCCGGGCGGCGACGTCGTACGAAGACTCGGGGGACTGCACAAATTCACGGGATGGGACCGGCCGATTCTCACGGACTCGGGCGGATACCAGGTGATGTCTCTTGCGGGCAGCCGGACGCTCTCGGAGGACGGCGTCCTCTTCCGCAGCCACGTGGACGGGTCGGCGCACGCGCTCACGCCCGAGCGCGCCGTCGAGCTGCAGCTCGGGGACTTCGGCGTCGACGTCGCGATGGTCCTCGACGAGTGCACGCCGTGGCCGGCGACGAAGGACGAGGCGCGGGCGTCGATGGAGCTCACCCACCGCTGGGCGGCGCGCGCGGCCGCCCGGCGCGAGGCGCTCGGCTCGCCGCGCGGCGCGCTGTTCGGGATCGTGCAGGGCGGAATGCACGCCGACCTGCGCGCGGAAAGCGCCGCCGCGGTCGCCGCGCTCCCGTTCGACGGCATCGCGTGCGGCGGTCTCTCGGTGGGGGAGCCGAAGGACGAGATGCGCGCGATGGTCGCGTTGACGGCGCCTCTCCTCCCGGAAGACCGACCGCGCTATCTCATGGGCGTCGGGCGGCCCGACGACCTCATCGACGCCGTCGCGCGGGGGTTCGACCTCTTCGACTGCGTGCTCCCGACGCGCGCCGCACGGCACGGCCTCCTCTACACGTCCGAGGGGACGCTCGCGATCAAGCACGCGCGCTACCGCGAGGACGCGGCGCCCCCGGACCCCGCCTGCGGCTGCCCGACGTGCCGCCGCCACTCGCGCGCGTACCTCAGGCACCTCTTCGTCGCGGGCGAGCCCACGGCCGCGACGCTCATGACCGTTCACAATCTGACGGCGATCCTTGACTTGATGCGGGGAATCCGTGAGGCTCTCGACGCGAAACGGTACGCGGCCTGGGCAGCGGAAACGCTCCCGAAGTGGTCGCGGGCCGTCGGAAAGGACGTTCCATGAACCCGTTCCACCTCCTGCAGGCGGCACCCTCGGCGGCGTCGTCGCCGCTCGTGCAGATGGTCCCGTACCTCCTCATGTTCGTGATCTTCTACTTCGTGCTCCTCGCGCCGATGCGCAAGCAGCAGAAGAAGCAGAAGGAGCTGCTCTCGACCCTGAAGAAGGGCGACCGCGTCGTCACGTCGGGCGGAATCCACGGAACGATCGCGCAGGTCGAGGACCAGATCGTGTGGCTCAAGATCTCCGACACGACGAAGATCAAGATCAACCGCAGCGCGATCGCGGGCCTCTCGGCCGACACGGACGCGAAGGAACCCGCCTGACCTCCGCTTCCGTGAGAAAATAAGGGGTGCCCCCCCGGCGACCTCTCACGCTCCTCCAGTCCTCCGACTGGCATGTGGGTTCCGCGCTCACGGGCGGGGGGCTCGGAATGCCTCCGGAGGTTCGCGCCGTCAGGCGCGAGGAAGTCGACGGCGCCGCCGAGCGCGCCGTCGAGGCCGCGAAAGCCCGCGGCGTCGACGGCCTCGTCGTCCCCGGGGACCTCTGGGACGCCGAGAACGTTCCTGCCGCCGCCGTCCACCGCCTGCTGGAGGCGTTCGCCTCGTTCGCGCCGCGGCCCGTCTTCGTCGCGCCCGGCAACCACGACTTCGCCGGCGCCGGCGGCTGGTACGACCCGTCGGTGCTCGCGGCGCTCGGCATGCGGGCGTGGCCGGAGAACGTCGTGGTCTTCCGCGCCCCTGCGTGGGAGACGGTTCCGTTCCCGGGACGGGACGACGCGACCGTCACGGGCCGCGCGTTCCTGTCGCCGGCGGTCGTCGTCGACCGCCCGCTTTCACCGCCGCCCCCGCGGCCCGCTTCGGAGCACGCCCTGCTCCTTCTCCACGGCTCGCTCGAGAGCTATCCGGGCGCGGACTCGCCGCGCGGGGCCAAGCGCACGGCGCCTTTCTCGCGGCGCGAGGTCGTCGACACCGGCTTCTCCTGGGCGGCGCTCGGCCACCACCACCACGTCCATTTCGTCGAGGACGACGCAGGCGTGCGCCGCGGGGCGTATTCGGGCTGCCCGACCGGACGGGGTCTCGACGAGACGGGAGCCCGCGTCTTCCTCGAGGTCACGCTCGTCCCGGGCGAGCCGCCGCGCGTCGAGACGCTGCCGGCGGACACTCGCGTCGTCCACGACCTGACGGTCGACGCGACGGATCTCGAGGGGGCGGCGCTCGCCGAGAGGGTCGAGACCGCGTGGGCCGTCGCGGCCGTGGGCCCGGCCGACCTCGTGCGCCTCACGCTCACCGGGACGCAGCCGTTCGGCGCGCGGCCCGCGGAAACGGCGCGCACCTTCGCCGCGCGCGCCCGGCACCTCGCCGTTCGCGACCTCACGACGCCTCCCGTCGAGGATGCCGGGCTGCGCTCGGCCGAGGGCCGGTTCGCGGCCGACCTCCGGGCGCGGCGCGACGCGGCCGTCGAGGTCGGCCCGCGCCGTCTCGCCGACCTCGCCCTGCGCCTCGGGCGCGATGCGCTCTCGGGGCGCCCCGTCCTGCCACCCGAGCCGGAGGACGCGTGAGGATCGAGCGCATCCGGGTGGAGGGCTTCGGCGCGCTGCGCGACCTCGATCTCGCGTGGCCGGAGGGCAGCGTCCTCCTCGCCGTCGACCCGAACGAGACGGGCAAGACCACGCTCTGCGAGGCGATCGTGACGGCGCTCTACGGCCTGCCGAAGCTGCGCGGCGTCGCGACACGCGTCCGCGAGCTGCGCCGCCCGCGCAGCGGCGCCCCGATGCGCGTCGGACTCGACGTCTCGGCGGACGGCCGGAAGTGGTCCGTCGACCGCGACCTCGACGCGGGGACGCTCCGAATCGTGGACCGCGAGCGCGGCGCCGACGCGACGGCCGAGTTCCTGCGCGCGGGCGGCCGGGACGTGTTCGGCGAGACGGTCACCGGCGGCCTCGGGGAGCCCCTCTTCCGCGCGACGGCGTACGTGAAGCAGAACGTGCTGGACACGGACCGTCTCGAGGCCGGCCTCACGGTGGAGCTCGCGCGAATTGCCGACTCCGGCGGCGGCGAAGCCTCGGTCGTGCGCGCGCTCGCGGCGCTCGAGCAGGCCCGCCGGGAGATGCCGGGCGCGACCACGGGCGGCTCCGTCTCGGTCGACACGGAGATCTCGCGCCTGACGAAGAAGATCGAAGCGGCGAAGGCCCGTCGCGACGCCCTCGCGCAGAAGCGGCGCGAGGCCGCCCAGGCGTCCGCCGCCCTCGCGTACCGCACGCGCACGCGGGACGACGTCCGGCGCCGCGCGAACGTCGCGGAGCTGGCCGCCGTCGCCGCGGAGCGGCGCGCCCTCTCGGAGCGGCTCGACGTCGCGCTCGCCGCGGAGCGGAGGCGCCGCGAGACCGAGAACGAGGTCCGCGCCCTCGCGCCCGAGGCCGCCCTCTTCTCGGACGCCGCTCTGCGCGACGTGGACCGGCTGCGCGAGGAGCGCGGTGCGCGCCCGCAGGCCCTCGACGCTGCGCGCGCCGCGCTGGAGTCCAGCCTGCGCGAGGCCTTGCGCGACGCCGGGGATCTGTCGCGCCGGTTCGGCGCTGCTTCGCGCCTCGAGGACGAGCCCAGGGCGCGGTTGGAGGCGCTTCTGCGCGCCCTCGCCGGCCTCAGGAAGGAGCTCGAGGATGCCGAGCGGGCGCTCGAGGCGCACTGGGACGCGCTGCGCGCGGACGGGCTCGCGGAGGAGTTCGTGCGGCTGGATGCGATTGCCGCCGAAGACCGTGAGTTCGTCCTCGGAGCCGAGGAGGAGCGCGGAACGCTCGAGCTCGAGGGCGTCAAGCTGGACCGGAAGGTCGCGGACGCCTCGGCGATCGCGGCGATCGTCGCGGGCGAACGCGCGCAGAGGGTGAGGCTCGGCCGGGGGATGGTCGCCGCAGCGGGCGCTCTCGTGCCGGTCGTCGCGTGGCTCGCGTGGCCCTCGGCCGGCGCCCCGCTTTATCTGACCGTCGCCGTCGCCGTCTTCGCGCTGACGCTCGGCCTCCTCGGCGCGATCGGCTGGACGCGTGCGGCGACGCACCGCGTCGCGGACGAGGCCCGGGCCCGCGAGGAGGAGACGGCCGCGCGCCGGCGCGCGGCGGAGTTCCGGCGCCAGCTCTCGGAGCTGCGCCTTCGGCTGGACAAGGTGGCCCGGAGCGCCGGCTTCCGCGACGCGGCTTCGCTCCTCAAGGCCCATCGCCGCGTCCGCGCCTCCGACGACCGCCGCCGCGCGCTTGCCGCCGCGACGACGCGCCGCGACGACGCCCAGCGGCGCCTCGAGGCGCTCGACGCCGACCTCGCGCCGTTCCGCCAGACGCAGGGCCTTCCGCCCGGGATCCCGGGGGAGGACGACGCGGCGCGCCTCCTCGACGTCCTCGTCGAGCTCGGCCGCGTCCGGCAGGAGTCCCGAACGCGCGAGGAGGTCCTCGCCAAGGAGAGCGAGCGCCTCGCGCGCGAGGACGCGGACCTCCGGGACCTCGAGCGGCGCCTGCGCGACGCGCTCGCCGCGACCGGCGTGCCTCAGGGTCTCCCGATCGTCGAGGCGCTTCTCGCGGTGGAGGCGGGGAGGCGCAAGGCCGCGAAGTTCCGCCAGCTCCAGGAGCACGAGCTGCCCGCCCGCCGCGAGGCGGAGACCGCCGGCGATCCGGAGGATCTCGCGGCCCGGATCGAGGCGCTCGAAGCGGAGATCGCGCGCCGCACCGCCGAGGCCGGCGGCGAGGCCGTGGCGGCGGGCGCGTCCGGCACGCCCGAGGAGGCGCGTCGCGCCGCCGAGGCGGCGCGCGCGGCCCTGGCGCGCGCCGAGGACGAGCGGTCGGCGGCCGAGAGGGCGCTCGCGGCCGCGGCGCGCGCGGGAGGAGACACGGCGCGGGACGTCGAGGAGGATCTCGAGACGTCCACGGCGCTCCTCGCGCGCGCGATCGTCTTTCGCGACGCCGTGGACCTCGCGCGCGAATCCCTCGGCGGGGCCGCG
>JBDTTJ010000020.1:0-20550 GCA_039930645.1 Acidobacteriota bacterium | reverse complement strand
TCGGCACGCCGAAGGGGCACGCGATCATGCAGTAGCGGCAGCCGAGGCAGCGGTCTTCGTGGTACACGACCGGCCCGGCGGCCGTCTTCTCGAGCGCCTTCACGACGCAGCCCGACGCGCACGCGGGGGTCACGCAGTGCATGCACTGCATCTTCGCGTACCGCTCCTCGCCGGCCGGGCTCTTTGCGGCCGACTTGTTCACGACCGTGAAGCTCGTCGGGCCGGTCCGGCGGCGCCCGGCGAACACCGTGTCGTCGCCCGGTTTCTCCGGGGCGGCGAGCGCGTTCACCTCGGAGCACGCGGCCTCGCAGGCCCGGCAGCCGACGCAGCGCGTGGTGTCCACGAGGACGCCGGCGGCGTTTTTCGCCGCGCCGCGCGTCGTCGCCGACGAGAGGGCGCGGCTCGCGATCGTGGCCGCGCCCGCGGCGCCGGCGATCTTCAGCAGGTTGCGGCGGTTCAGATTCATCGCGTTTTTCTCCTTGTCCCTACGCGGTGCGGACCCGGTTCTGGTGGGCCACTGCGAGGAGCGTCAGGAGGGCGAGCACGGCGAGCGGAACGGTGGCGATCATGACGGGACCTCCCTGCCGGAAGCGGCCTGACGGCTCGCCTCCGTGTCATCGACGTTGCTGGTGGCGCCGGCGCCGAGCCTCTGGACCATCTCGCGGTACATCGCGCACTCCGCGTGCGAGACGGCGAGGCACGGACCCTGGGACACGAGCTGGTCCTTCGGGACCATTTTTTTCGTCGGGCAGGCGTCGCAATAGAGCATCACGACTTGCTTCAACCAGGGGCAAGCGGTCGTGGTGTCGTTCAACATGGCGACCAGGGGGTTGCACGGATCGCGCCACGTTTCGATCCGGGCACCGCGCGGCCCGCAACACGCTCGGCCGCAGCGGGTTGCCTCGCAAAAGCGAAGGAACGCGCGGGAGGCCCGCGCGTTCGCTTTCTCAACGGACCGTTGTGGTTCTCATCAGGCTGGTGGTGCCGGCTCGAACTCCCCGTCCTCGGCGCGTTTGAGCCCGTACTTGCGAATCTTGGCGTAGAGCGTCACGCGGTCGATGTCGAGGATGCGCGCGGCCTGAGTCACGTTGCCGCCGCTCTGCTTGAGGACGCTTCCGATGTACTGGCGCTCGATCTCCTCGAGGGAGGCCGGGTGCTCGGGTATCGCCGCCGAGGCCGAGCCTTCCTGGAGGTTGAGGCCGAGGTGGCGGGCCTCGAGGACCGGCCCCTCCGAGACGACGATCGCCCGCTCGAGGACGTTGCGCAGCTCGCGGACGTTCCCGGGCCACGAATGAGCGAGGAGGATCGCCATCGCCTCGGGTGAGACGCGCTCCACCGGGCGCTTGAGCTCCGAGGAGAGCTGCTCGAGGAGCCGGTCCACGAGAAGGGGGATGTCCTCCTTGCGGTCGCGCAGCGGGATCAGCGTGATCGTGATGACGTTCAGCCGGTAGAAAAGGTCCTGCCGGAAGCGGCCTTCCTCGACCGCGCGCCGGAGGTCCCGGTTCGTCGCGGCGATGATCCGAACGTCGACCGGCAGCGAATCCGTGCCGCCCACGCGCGTGACCCGCCGCTCCTCGAGGACGCGCAGGAGGTCGAGCTGGAGCTTCGCGCTGATGTCGCCGATCTCGTCGAGGAAGAGCGTGCCGCCGCTCGCGGCCTCGAACTTCCCTTCCCGCCGGGCGTTCGCGCCCGTGAACGCGCCCTTCTCGTACCCGAAGAGCTCGGACTCGAGGAGCGTCTCCGTGAGGGCCGCGCAGGACATCGCGACGAACGGCTTGCCGCTGCGCGGGCTCTCGGCGTGGATCGCGCGGGCGAGGAGCTCCTTGCCGGTGCCGCTCTCGCCGAGGACGAGGACCGTCGACGCGCTGCGCGCCGCCGTCTTGGCGAGCTCGAGCGTCGCGAGGAGCGCCGGGCTCTTCGTGACGAGGTCGTGGAAGCGGTACTCCTTTTTGAGGGCCTTCCGGAGGATCACGTTCTCCCGCACGAGAGCCTGTTGCGCGACGATCTTCTCGACGACGAGGCTGACCTCCTCGGGGTCGAACGGCTTGACGACGTAGTCGAACGCACCCGCCTTCATCGCGTTCACGGCCGTGTCGACGGTGGCGTACGCCGTCATGATGAGGACGGCCGTGGCGCTCCAGCGCTCCTTGACGCGCTTCAGGACCTCGAGCCCGTCGATGCCGGGCATCTTGAGGTCCACGAGGAGAATCGTCCAGGGGTGCTCCTCCATGAGCTTCAGCGCCGTCAACCCGTCGGGCGCCGTCCCGATCGTGTAGCCGTCCTTGCCGAGCCAGCCCGAGAGGGACTCCCGGATGATCTCCTCGTCATCGACGATCAGGATTCGCGTGTTCTTCTTGCTCATGGACGTCTCCGTTCTCCGAGAGTTCGCGGGTGCGGGCGCGGCAGGCGGGGCAAAGGACGGGGGACTTGGCGTCGACGTGTCGCAGGCTGGGCGAGCGCGCCATGGCGCAGCGCGCGTCGGCGCAGTGCAGGAGGCCGAACGTGTGCCCGAGCTCGTGCACGGCCTCCTTCTGGAGGCGCAGGGCGATGCGCGCCGCTTCGCCCGGGATGAGCGGCGTGTCGCCGAGGCGGGCCGTCGAGACGACGGCCGCGCGGCCACACAGCTGCGCCTCGCCGAACACGAACGTCAGGATCGGGATGAAGAGGTCGGCGTCGGTGACGCCGAGCACACGGTGCGCGCCCTCGTGCCGGTCCCTCAGCCAGGCGAGGATCCGGGTCGAGGAGTGCTGGCCGCGGCGCGCGTCGAACGCATCCTCGGGCCTCTCCGGCGAAAGGCCGACGCGGACGGCCCGCTCGAACTCGCGCTCGACGCTTCGGCGCACGCCGTCGAGGAGGTCCGCGGCGGGTTGTTTGCGGCCGAGCCACAGGAGGAGGACCTCGCTCATGCGGCGGCGCCCGCCGGCGCCGCCGCCTCCCCGGCGAGCGGGAGCCGGACCGTCATCGTCGTCCCCACACCGGGGCGGCTCTGCGCCTTCATCGAGCCGCCGTGCTTCTCGACCACGCCGTAGACGACGGAGAGCCCGAGGCCCGTCCCCATCTGCTTCGTCGTGAAGAAAGGATCGAAGATGCGCGAGAGATGCTCGGGCGCGATGCCCGTGCCCGTGTCCGCGATCGCGATCTCCACCGCGGCGTCGGCCTTTCGCGACGTCACCGTGAGGGCCCCTCCGTCCGGCATCGCGTCGCAGGCGTTGAGGATGAGGTTCACGAAGACCTGCCGGAGCTGGCCGAAGTCTCCCCGGACGATCGCGGCGCCGTCGAGAACCTTCGTCACGACGACCTGCTGGAGCTGGAGCTTGTGCTGCGTGAGGGAGACGGCCTCTTCGAGCGCCGCGACGGCGTCGACCGCGTGGAGCTCGATGGGCCGCGCGCGCGCGAAGTCGAGGAGACTTCGCACGATCCGCGTGCAGCGCTCGGTCTCGCGCTGGATGAGGCCGAGGTTCTTCAGGCACGCCGCCCGTGCCGCATCGTCGATCTCGCCCGCCTCGAGCATGCGCGACATGAGGCGCGCGAACGTCAGGATGCCCGCGAGAGGGTTGTTGATCTCGTGGGCGATCGAGGCCGAGAGCGTCCCGAGGGAAGCGAGCTTCTCGGACTGGACGAGCGCCTCCTGGGCCTGCTGGAGCGCCGCCGTCCGTTCCTCGACCTGGTGTTCGAGGTCGTCCGCCGCCGCCTCGAGGCGCGAGCGCGCGTACTGGAGGTAGGCGCTCATCTCGTTGAACGAGCGCCCGAGCATCCCGAGCTCGTCGTACGAGCGGACCCGGAGCGGCGCGGGCGTGCCCCCGAGCGCGAGGTTCTTCGTCGCCGCGAGCATCTCGGAGACGGGCGCCACGACGAGGAGCCTCACGATCGCCGAGACGAGCGCCGTCAGGCCGACGAGCGCGAGGACCGACAGGCCCACGATGCGCCACGTCGCGGCCGCCCGCCGGTCGTCCACGTCGCGCAGCGAGAGCGCGACGTCGAGGAGGCCGAGGACGCGCTGGTCCTTCGGCGGCGCATGACACCCCGCCGCCGCGCACGCCCCCTCGTTGTAGATCGGCGTCACGAACGAGAGGATGCGGTGGTCTCCGACGGCGGTGATCCGGCTGCGCGTCGTCGGGTCCGGGTTCGTGATCGGGGCGCCCGCTCCGCCGTGGCACGGCGCGCAGGCTCCCGCGCTCTTGTCGGCGATGCGCCCGATCTCGGCGCGATCGGTCGAGTACACGGTCGCGCCCGTCTTGTTGAAGATGCGGACGCTCTCGATCGAGCTGTCCTTCCGAAGGCTTTCGTGCCCGACGATCTCGACGATCCGGTACGCGTCCTCGCGCTGGTCCTTCAGCATGAAGTCGTGCGTCGCGCTCCGGACCGTCTCCGAGAGGATCGCGGCGCTCCCCTGCGCCCTCGCGACGAGCTCCTCGTGCTGGGCGCGGATCGTCACGGCCGCGACGATCGCGACGGGCACGAGGATCGCTGCGGCCGCCGTCGCGGTGATTTTGAAGCCGAGCCGACGGTGGAAGGGGACCCGGGACAGAGGCATCCAAGGTCAATGTCGGGGAGCGGCCGAGCGCCGTCTATCCCTCATTTGAACCATGACGCGGCGTCCTACAATGTGGACTTACGTCTTTCCGAGCCCGGGGCCGCCGCAAACAGGGCATGAGGAGCACCGCCTGGCATTTTCGACGCGCGCCCTCCGAACATGGACGCCGTGGGCGGCCGGAGCGGCGATCCTCCTCGGTCTGCATGGTCTCGCGCTCGGCCGCGTACCGCCCGGCCTCGCCGCCGACCCTGCCGTCGAGGCCCTCCGGGGTTTGCGCCTCGTCGTCGAGCGCCGACTCGAAATCCTCACCGTTTCGATCGGACCGTCCGCCGAGACCCTCTTTCTCTACCTCAGCGGCGGGAGCCTCGCCGTCTTCGGCCCCGTGCGCTGGGCTCTCGCGGTGCCGACCATCCTCGCGTCCGTCGCCACGGCGCTCCTGACGGCGCGCTTCGCGCGCCGCGCGCTGCCCGCTCTGCCGCTCTCCGTGGCGCTTCTTCTGCCCGCCTCCTCCGTCTGGCTCTTTCATTACGGACAGGTCGGCCTCCGCGCCGCGGCTGCTCCGCTCTTTCTCCTCGTCGTCGTGTTTCTCCTCGACGACGCGAACGGCTCCCGGCTCGCCTCCCGTCCGCACGCCGCGGGGGCCGTGATGGCGCTCTCCCTGTACGCCTACTCGGGCTGCCGCCTGCTGCCGATTGCGTGGGCCGCACACGTGGCCTGGCGGGCTGTGAAGTGGCCGTCGCTTCGGCCCGGTCTTGCCATCGAGGCGCGCCGCGTCGGCCTCGCGTTCCTCCTGGTCTCGATCCCGAACATCCTCCTTCTCCTCAGGGCGCCGGATGCCGTGCTGAGTCGCGGCTACTACGTCGACCGCGGAGGACTCACCGACAAGTTCGCGAACGTCGCGGCGTCGTTCCTCCTGCCGTTCGGCTACCCGGACCGTTATCGCGTCTGGCGGGGGGACGGCCACGTCTTCGACATGACGGGCGTCGCACTGACCGTCAGCGGGATCGACCCGATCGACCCGGTGGCGGCGGCGCTCGCGGTCCTCGGGATCCTCGCGCTGGCGCGCCGCCGCGCCTCGAACGGGCTCTCGTTTCTCTTCGTCGCCTGGGCCGCCGGCGGCGTGCTGCTCGGCGCGTTCGGGCCGAGCCTCACGCGTCTCCTGATTCTCGTTCCCGCCTGGATCGTCTTCGCGGCGGTCGGCGCGGACGCCCTTCTCGCCTCCGCGCCGCGCCTGCGCCTTCCCCTCGCCGCGTTTCTCGGAATCTGGCTCCTCGTGCGCGCCGAGGCGTACGCCGTGACGTTCGGGTCGTCGAGCGCCGCCGCGTGGGCCTTCCACCAGAGGGTCACCGCGATGGGCGAGCGCGCCCGGGACCTCGCCTCGGGCGGGAGCCGCGTCCTTCTCGTCGCGCGGTCGGGGCGCGACGTCGTGAAGTACTTCTGCTGGCGGCGGATCGAGAGCGTGTATCTCGTGACGCCGGCCGGGCCCTTCCCGTCGGCGGACGAGGCGCCGCTGGACGCCTTCTCGCCCGACGTGGTGCTCATCGAGAGCGGGGCCGACTTCGAAGGCTGGAGCGAGCGCGTCGGCCTCGTTCGCACCGGGGGGCGGCCGGAGTTCACGCAGTACGCGCGGCCCGGGCCGGCCCGCGTCCCGACCGTGAGGAGCAATCTATGGCGACTCTGGTCGCCGATGTCTCTCTAGGATTCCGCATGGCGCTGCGTCGCGCGGGCCCGTACCTCTTCCTCCTCGCGGCCAGCCTCCTCGCCTGCTCCCCGGTCCTCATGCTCCCCGGCTGGCCCTCGAACCACGACGGCGTGGCCTGTTTTCAGCGGGTCGAGATCTTCCGCCGTGCTTTCGCGGACGGCGTTCCCGTTCCTCTCTGGACGCCCCTTGCCGAGAACGGCCTGGGCTCGCCGTTTCCCTTCTTTTATCACCGCCTCTTCAACACGCTTGCCGGGGCCGCGGCGCTCGTCACGGGCTCCTCCTTCACGGCCGTCAAGCTGATGATTCCGCTGCTCCTCTTCGCGGGCGCGCTCGGAATGCGCAAGGCAATCCTCGCCATGGGGCTGGACTCGTTCCACGCCGTGAGCGGAGCCTTGCTGCTGATCTTCTCCAACTACGCCTATACGGACTGGGTCGTGCGGGGCGCCTTCGCCGAGTTCACCGCGTTCATGCTCGTCCCGTGGCTCACCGTCGCCGCGCTCGGCATCGTCCTCGGGAAGCCGCGCGCGGGATGGGGCCTCGGCGCCGCCCTTACTCTGATCTTCTTCGCGCACTCGGTCGTCTTCGTCTTCTCGTTCGCGCTCGTTCTCGTCGCCTTCCTCGGGGCTCTCGTGTTCTCGAAGAACCCGCGCCGCTCGCTTCTCCACGCCGGCCAGGCGGCCCTCGTCGTTCTTCCCGCGACGGGGTTTTTTCTTCTCGGTTTCTGGCTCTTCGGAAAGGACGTCGACCTCGACCGCTTCCGGGCGGGAATGTTCAGCGTCTTCCGGAACTTCGTGCCCCTCGGGGAGTACCTCTACGACCGCGGGGGCGGCTGGGCGCCCGGCGCGAGCGGTTTCTCCGTGGAGATCGGACGGGGTTTCAATACGCTCGCGGTGCTCGGCGCCGTCGCGGTTGCCGCGGGTCTTGTTCGCCGGCGCCTCCCGGCGGCGCGGCTTTGCGAGACGCTCCCGGCGTGGTTCCTGGTCCTCGGTTCGGCCTTCTGCACCCTCTTCCTTCAGACGCCCCTCGCGGCGCCGCTCTACCGGCTCGCGCCTCCGCTCCAATACATCCAGTTTCCCTGGCGCCTTCTCGTCTTCTCGACGCCCCTTTCGATCTTCGTCCTCTGCCTTTCGGCCGACCTCCTTCGGGCGGGCGCGTCCCGCCCGTCGATTCGAAGAGGCCTTCGGGGCGTCCTGGCCCTCGCCGTTCTCTTTCAGATCTGGCGCGGCGTCGGGCCGCGACGCGTCGGCCGGATGCTCTCCGTTACCGAGGTCGAGGAGAGCTTGACGACGGAGCGGCTCGCTGCCGCCTCACACAGCGGGGAGTTTCGTCCGCGCGGGATTACGCCGTCGCCCGCCCGGCCCTTTCTCGAGGAGGGCGGCTGCGCCGTCGGGGATCCCGGCCGCGCCGTGGCGCTCGCGCGAGCGGCCGTCCTTCCCCGGCTTCGGCTCGCCGTGGACGCCGCACCCGGCGGCATCCTCGAGATCAACCAGTTCGCGAATCCGTTCCTCGCGGTGAGCGCCGACCGCGGAGGCCGGGTCGAGACGACGGAGCGCGGCACGCTCCGCGTCCGGCTGCCGGCCGGCGGGAGTGAGGTCGTGCTGCGACCCGTGGGCCTCCTGGAGGCGCTTCAGAACCGGCTCTTCGGCACCCGCCCTTGACGCGCCCGCGACCCGAAACGTCGACCGTTACGCCGGGGGCTTCGCCCGGGCGAGAACGAGCCCCGACGCCTCGCCGGCCGGTGCAATCCCACGGCCGCACGTGAAGCCTCGCGCCGCGAGCGTCGCGAGCCCACGCCGCGTCGAGAGGAGCCAGAACGGCCCCGCGGGCGGAGCCGCGCGGAGCTCGGCCGGGGTTCTGCGGGCGTAGAGATCGAGGGGAAGCGTCCGGTCGGAACCGTGCGCGACCGCCTCGACGACGATCGGATAGGGCACGGCGCCGAGCTCGACGACGACGGGCGCCTTCGCGAGACGCGAGAGAAGCCGGCCGGCCTCCGTTTCGGCCGCACAGAGCCGGAGGGCGACGCCCGGTCGTGCGGGGAAGCCTGTCAGTGCGGGCAGCGTCTCCCACACGAAGAGCGCGGCCGCGACTCCCGCGATGAGCACTCCCCGAGAAGCGACCCTGTTCCGTACCGCACATCCGATCCAGATCTCGAGCACTGCCGCGGCCAGAACGATCGCGGGGGCGAGGATCCCCGAAATGCGCAGGGTGTTGGGAGCGCCGCCCGGATTCGAGAGAACCCCCGCGAGGATGCTTGCGGCCGCGAGTAGGAGGAGAAGTACGTCCGCGGGGCGCCTCCGCGAGGCGGCGAGCCCCAGCCCGAGGAGCGCGAGGGCTCCCACGGCCGGCGTGACAACACTGCGTCCGCCCACGTGCCGCTCTTCCGGATCGAACGTCCACAGGAAGACGCCCGTGTACTTCGCCGTGTTCCACGCCACCGCGACGGGAACGCGGAACACCCCTTCAACGCGCGGGAGGTTTTCTCCTCTCACGGTCAGCCCGACGTGGACGTCGCGGAGGTGGCCTCCCAATCGAGCCTCGCCGGCGACGAAGGCCCACGCGAGCGGCGCGAAGGCCACGAGCCCCGCGGCCGCGGCTGTCCCGACGAGACGTCGCTTCTTTCTCTCGCGCGCCTCGAGAAGCGCAAACGCTGCGAAGGCCGGCGCGATCGCGTAGGCCGCCGCGTACGTGTGAAGCGAGAGGCCCACGCACGCGCCCGCGAAGGCGGCGAGCCCGACACTTCCGGTGCGGCGAGCACGCAGCGTCGCGGCTGCCGCGAGGAGGACGAGCGCCAGGAGGAGGATCGTGTAATACGTCCATCGCGAAAGGAGAATCGGCCAGCCGACGAGAGCGCAGAGCAAGAGCGCCAGGCCCGCCGTCCGCGGTCCGGTCGCCTCCCGCGCGAGCCACCAGCCCGCCGGAAGCGCGAGGCAGCCCGGCAGCGCCGAGAGGGCGAAGAAGCCGGTCTCGCCGCTTCCGAACAGGGCAAACACGCCCCGCGCGAACGCCACGTAGAGATGCGAGAGGACCTCGTGGCTCGCCGGGATCTCCCCGTACGGCGACGCCCCCCAGAACGGCACGGCCGCGCCTCCGAAGAGCGGGCGCGTCACGTAGACGACGTCGACCCACAGCCCCGGTGGATTCGAGGACCGGAACGCCCAGCGCACGAGGATTCCGGCGGCGAGAATGGCGAGGACCCACGCGGCCTCCGCGGCGGGCCGGGGCAGCGGCGGCGGGGCGGACTCCGTCGGCGCCGCGGCCTTCACCGTGAGCGCGAGGAGGCGCGCGGCGAAGAATCCCGCGGCCGCCGCGAGTGCGAAGTCCTTGATCCAGAGAAGCAGGACGTACAGCCACGTCTCTCCGGTCCACCAGAAGAGGACCTCGAAGCGGTCGGCTCGCGCGAGCCAGACGAACGTCTGCACCGCGACGAAGGCGCCGAAGAGCATGCGGACCATGTGTGCCTCAGTCTCGCACCGCGGGCCCGCGGGGGCTTACTTCAACTGCAACCCGAGGTCGCTCCGCAGTTCAGGCACTTGTAGCAGGCGCCGCTGCGCACCATGAGGCTTCCGCACTCGTGGCAGCTCGGGGCGTCCGCGCTGTTCTCGAACGTCAGCCTCGAGGCCGCCGCGACCGGCGCCGCGAACCCGATGGCGCGTGACTCGACGCCCTCGGACGGCACGTCCGATTTGATGCCCGCGATCGCCTGGAACGCCGCCGTGATCGGCGCCATCGCCGCGTCGGCGACGGGCGCGAGCGTCGTGAGAGACGCCGGCGCCTTGTAACCGGACGCCGACGTCGCGGGGCCGGGCTCCTCGCGCGAGATGACTCCGACGCGCTCCTTGAGGTCCGCGGTCAGGAACTTCGACGCGAGCCAGCGGAAGATGTAGTCGACGAGGCTCTTCGCGATCGGGATCTCGGGGTTCTTCGTGTAGCCCGCGGGCTCGAAGCGCATGTGGCTGAACTTCTCGACGAGAGCTTCCAGCGGCACGCCGTATTGGAGGGTCAGCGAGATCGCCGTCGCGAACGAGTCCATGAGGCCGGAGATCGTCGAGCCTTCCTTCGCCATCGTCAGGAAGATCTCGCCGGGCGTCCCATCCTCGTAGAGGCCGACCGTGACGTAGCCCTCGTGCCCCGCGACGGAGAACTTGTGCGTGATGGCGCGGCGCTCGTCGGGCAGCTTGTGGCGGCGGATGCCGGGAGCGACGGGAGCGGGCGCGGCCGCGCCGGAGAGGATCGTGTTGCCGCGCGCGTCGCGCGTGCCCTTCACGCCGTCGTCGTTTCTCGACGCCGACGTGTTGAGCGGCTGGGTGCGCTTGCAGCCGTCACGGTAGATCGCGATGGCCTTGAGGCCGAGCTTCCAGCCCTGCATGTAGACGTCCGCGATCTCCTCGACGGTCGCGTCCGTCGGCATGTTGACCGTCTTGCTGATCGCGCCCGAGAGGAAAGGCTGGACGGCGGACATCATCCGCACGTGGCCCATCGGCGCGATCGAGCGCGTGCCGCCCAGCGCCTTGAAGGCGCAGTCGAAGACGGGGAGATGCTCGCTCTTCAGGCCGGGCGCGCCCTCGATCGTGCCTTTCTCGTCGATGTAACGGACGATCGCGTGCATCTCGTCGTCCGAGTAGCCGAGCCGCGTCAGCGCGTGCGGCACCGTCTGGTTGACGATCTTGATCGTGCCGCCGCCCACGAGCTTCTTGTACTTCACGAGGGCGAGGTCGGGCTCCACGCCCGTCGTGTCGCAGTCCATCATGAAGCCGATCGTGCCGGTCGGCGCGAGGACCGTGGCCTGCGCGTTGCGGTAGCCGTGCTGCCGCCCGGACTCGAGCGTGACGTCCCACACGGCGCGCTGGGCTTCCCAGAGGTCCTTCGGAACGCCCGGCTTCTCCACGGCGTAGGCCGCGTCGCGGTGCATCGAGATGACCTCGAGGAACGCGTCGCGGTTCGGCGCGTAGCCCGCGAACGTGCCCATCTCCGAGGCGATCTTCGAGGACGTCAGGAACGCCTGCCCGTGCATGAGGCTCGTGACCGCGGCCGCGTAGCGGCGGCCTTCCTCGCTGTCGTACGGGAGGCCGTTGTAGATGAGGAGCGCGCCGAGATTCGCGTAGCCGAGGCCGATCGGGCGGAAGTCGTGCGAGTTCTTCTCGATTGCGGGCGTCGGGTAGGAGGCCTCCGAGACGAGCATCTCCTGGGCCGCGAAGACGACATCCACGGCGTGCTGGAACTTCTCGACGTCCAGTCCGCCGTCTTCCTTCGCGAACTTCATGAGGTTCAGCGAGGCGAGGTTGCAGGCCGAATCGTCGATGAACATGTACTCGGAGCACGGGTTCGACGCGTTGATCCGGTGCGTCGCCTTGCACGGGTTCCACTTGTTGATGAGCGTGTCGTACTGCATGCCGGGGTCGCCGCAGACCCACGCCGACTCGGCCATCTTCACGAGGAGCTCTTTGGCGCCGAACGTCCCCATCGGCTCGCCCGACGTGACGGCCTTCGTCGTGTGCGTGCCACCCGACTCGACGGCCTTCATGAACTCGTCCGTGACGCGGACGGAATGGTTCGCGTTCTGGAAGGCGATGTTGCTGTAGACCTCGCCGTTGAACGAGCCGTCCCAGCCGGCGTCGATGAGGTCCCAGGCCTTCTTCTCTTCCTTCTCCTTGCAGAGGATGAATTCCTCGATGTCGGGGTGGTCGACGTTGAGGATGACCATCTTCGCCGCCCGGCGCGTCTTGCCGCCGGACTTGATCGCGCCCGCGAAGCTGTCGAAGCCTTTCATGAAGGAGACGGGGCCGGAGGCGATGCCGCCCGAGGAGAGGGATTCGGTCGACGAGCGCAGGTTGGAGAGGTTCGAGCCCGTGCCCGAGCCGAACTTGAAGAGCATGCCCTCGGTCTTCGCGAGATCGAGGATCGAGGACATCGAGTCCCCGACGGAGTTGATGAAGCACGCGGAGGCCTGCGGCTTCGGCTCGACGCCGACGTTGAACCAGACGGGCGAGTTGAAGCTCGCGGCCTGGTTCACGAGGATGTGTGTGAGCTCGTCGGAGAAGGCGTCGCGGTCGGCGGCGGTGCGGAAGTAGCCGCCCTTGACGCCGAAGCCCGTGATCGTCTCGACGACCCGGCCGATGAGCTGGCGGACCGACCGCTCGCGCTGCGGGGTCCCCGGCTTCCCGGAGAAGTACTTCTGGGCGACGATGTTCGTCGCCGTCATCGACCACGCCTTCGGGACCTCGACGTCCTTCTGCTCGAAGAACACCTCGCCCTTCTCGTTCGTGATCGCGGCCGTGCGGAGCTCCCACTCGATCGCGTCGTAGGGGTGCGTCACGCCGTCCGTGTAGACGCGTCGGAACGTGAGCCCCTGGGCGCCCGAGCGCCGTGCCGCTTCGCTGCCCTTCTCCGTCCTCGTTCCGGCCTTCGTCTCGCGCGTATTCATGTTGCTCATTGCCGGAAAAGCCTCCCTCTCACTTTCGGATGACGTGAGCGGTTTGTCCTCTTTTTGCCGCCACCCGGCGGCACCTCGGGCCCTTCGTCTAACCGGGGAAGACGACTCTTCGTGATCCGCGGATCGTTGTCAGGTCTGTCGGACAAGGTAGTGCCGTTGAGATGTGATTTCAAGGGGAAAACGCTAGGGATAGTGCTTTTCTTTCTGGGGGCCACTAGATGGTGGGGTTTTCCACCGGCCGCCGGGAATACTCAACCCCTCTCTATCGTTTGACTTCCACGGCGGTTCGCGGCCATATTCCACAGGCGGCGCGCGCGCCGACGGAGGTTCCTATCATGTCCAGCGCTCCCGAGACCGCCACGCAGGTCGCTTCCCCGTCCGTATTCCTTCTCAGCGTGACGGATCGTGCCGTCGCGAAGGTGAAGGAATTCTCCGCGAAGATGCCCGAAGCCGCGAGCAAGCCTCTGCGCGTCTTCATCCAGGGCGGCGGCTGCTCCGGGTTCCAGTACGGCTTCACCTTCGACGACAAGCGGCCGACGGACCACGTCCTCGCCGTGAAGGACATCGAGGTCGTCGTCGACCCCGCGAGCGCCCTCAAGCTCCACGGCGCCACCGTGGACTTCGTCGAAGACATGCGCGGCGCGGGCTTCGCGGTCGAGAATCCGAATGCGACCGGCGGAAGCTGCGGCTGCGGCAAGTCGTTCAGCTGACGCAGAACCGCTCCATCCTGAAGATCGTCTTCCTGACGGTCTTCATCGACCTTCTCGGCTTCGGGATCGTGATCCCGTTGTTGCCGCTCTACGCCGAGAAGTATCACCCGTCGCCGCTCGTCTTCGGCCTCCTCATGTCGAGCTATTCCGCGATGCAGTTCCTGTTCGGTCCGCTCCTCGGCCGCCTCTCGGACCGCTACGGGCGCCGGCCAGTCATCATCTTCTCTCTCGCGGGCACGGTGCTCGGGTATCTCCTCTTCGCCTTCGCGCGCTCGCTCCCAATGCTCTTCGTCGCGCGCCTCCTTCCCGGCGCGACGGGCGGGAACATCGGGACGGCGCAGGCCGTCATCGCGGACTCGACGGCGCCTTCGGAGCGCGCGCGCGGAATGGCGATGGTCGGGATCGCATTCGGTCTCGGATTCATCTTCGGACCGGCGATCGGCGGTTTCGCCGTGCACCTCGGAGAGGCGGCGCCGGGGCTGTTCGCCGCGAGCCTTTCCCTCGTGGCGTGCGTCTGGGCCTTCTTCAAGCTGCCCGAGACGCGCCCCGCGGGAAAGGTCGCGCCCGCCGGCCCGCTCTTCTCGGCGGGCCCGCTCCTGAAGGCGCTTCGCCGGCCCGAGATCGGCGCCCTGATGCTGCTCTCGTTCGTGACGACGACCGCGTTCGCGAATTTCGAGTCCACATTCGCGCAGTTCCTCTCGCTCCGCCTCGGAGCGGGGCCGTCCACGGTCGCCTGGTTCTTCGTCTTCGTCGGAGTCTGTTCGGTCGTCGTCCAGGGCGGCCTCGTGCGGCGCCTCACGCCGCGTTTCGGCGAGGCGCGCCTCGTGATGGCGGGCTGCGTCCTCCTGATCGCGGGCTTCCTCCTCCTCAGGCTCGGGACGACGCCGCCGCGGCTCCTCGCGGCCATCGCCGTGATCGCGCTCGGCATCGGGATCACGACCCCCACGCTGTCGTCCCTCGTCTCGCGGCGGACGGCGGCGACGGAGCAGGGCGAGGTCCTCGGGGCGTACCAGGCCGTGGCCTCGCTCGGGCGTGTCTTCGGTCCGTTCGCCGGCGAGAACCTGTACCTGCGCGTGGGGCCGGACGCGCCGCACTGGGCCGCCGCCGCGCTGCAGGGCGGCGCACTCGTCCTTTCCGCCGCCGGTCTCCTGAGAGAGAATGCGAACGCGCGGCCGCGCGCGGAGGAGTCCCCCCGATGACGCCCCAGGTTCCCACCGCACACCAGCTCTCGCGCGACTGCCCGGCCATCCGGATCCCGTCGGGCGAGCCCGTCACGCTCAAGGCCGGCACGGACGTCTTCCTCACGCAGTCGCTCGGCGGAACGCTCACCGTGCAGGCGCCCGTGCTCGGAGGCCTCTTCCGCATCTCCGGGAAGGACGGAGACGCCCTCGGAATCACCGCGGGCGCCGAAGACGACGCGCCGGCCGCCGCCGCGGGCCCCGTCAGCGAAGCGGCGCTCTGGGACTCCCTCAAGACCGTGTACGACCCGGAGATCCCCGTCAACATCGTGGACCTCGGCCTCGTCTACGACCTGCGCGTCCTCGCCGCGGAAAAGGGCGGCACGCGCGTCGAGGTGAAGATGACGCTCACGGCCCCGGGCTGCGGGATGGGTCCGGCGATCGCATCGGACGCGCGGTCCCGTGTCGCGGGGGTCCCGGGCGTGAAGGAAGCGGAGGTTCAGCTCGTGTGGGACCCGCCCTGGAGCGCCGAGATGATGACGCCCGAGGGAAAGCGGATCCTCGGGATCGCCTGACGCTTTCCGGCGTCATTGCAGGGGCATGCGGCCCGCGAACCCCTCTTCGTACCCGTGGAAGTACTCGAGGGACTCCTCGGGCCACTTCCAGCAGTAGTAGCCGGCGCCCGAGTCGAAGTCCACGAGCCACGGGCCCTTCACTTCGATCCCGAGGGCCTCGAGATCCTCGCGCCAGCCGTTCAGGATCCCCTCCACGGCGCGTTCCGTGCGCCTCCGGACGGCCTCGGCGTCGTCGTCGTCCACGGCCGCGAGGCCGTCGAGCGCCTCGAGGGCGCGCCGCGTCTTCTCGCGCACGGCCGGGAGCAGCGCGCGCGCCTCGTCGAACGTGAACGTCTTGCGGACGGGCTCGGTCACGGCCCGAGGATAGCGCGGCCTCCGGCCTATGATCCCGGCGTGAATCCGCTGTCGGCGAACGCCGCCGCCGCCGAGGCCGCCGCCGTCGCCCTCCGGCGGACCCTTCACGCGCAGCCCGAGACCGCTTTCGAGGAAGTCGAGACCGCGCGCCTCGTCGCCGGCCGCATGCGCGCGCGCGGTTTTTCCGTGAGGACGGGTCTCGGGAAAACCGGCGTCGCCGCGGTCCTCGACACGGGCCGGCCCGGGCGCACCGTGCTCCTGCGCGCCGACCTCGACGCGCTGCCCGTCGCCGAGAAGACCGGCCTGCCGTTCGCGTCGACGAACGGCCGGATGCACGCCTGCGGGCACGACGGGCACATGGCCGCCCTGGACGCGGCGGCCGACCTCCTGCTCCTCGACCCGCCCGCGGGCGGCCGCGTCGTCTTCGCGTTCCAGCCGGCCGAGGAGGGCGCCGGCGGCGCGGCCGCGATGATCGCCGACGGCGTCCTCGACGACCCGCGCCCCGACGCCGTCTTCGGCATTCACCTCTGGACGTCGCTTCCGCTCGGAGCGGCGGGCGTGGCGTCCGGCGCCATGATGGCCGCCGTCGACGAGTTCCGGATCGACGTCACGAGCCCCGGCGGGCACGCGGCCTCGCCGCACGAGACGCGCGACGCCGTCGTCGCCGCGGCGCTGGTCGTCACGGCGCTCCAGACCGTCGTTGCGCGGCGCCTCTCGCCGCTTCAGCCCGCGGTCGTGTCCGTCACGTCCGTGCACGGCGGCTCCGCGTTCAACGTCCTCCCCGAGTCCGTCACGCTGACGGGCACCTGCCGCTCGTTCGACCGCGACGCGCGCGAGCGCCTCGCCGCGCTCGTCCCCGAGATCGCCGCCCTCGCGGCCGCCGCCGCGGGCTGCGCGGCGACGACCGTCTACGAGACGCGCACGCCGCCGCTCGTCAACCACCCCGGCGAGGCCGCGCGCGCGCGGCGCGCCGCGGACGTCCTCCTCGGCGTAGGCCGCGCGACGGCCGAGTGCCGGACGATGGGCGGGGAGGACTTCTCCGAGTTCCTGGAGCGCGTCCCCGGCGCGTTCGCGTTCGTGGGCGCCGCCCGAACGGACGGCCCGCACGGGCCGTGCGGGCCGCACCATGCGCCGGACTTCGACTTCGACGAGAGGGCTCTTCTTCACGCGGCCCGCCTTCTCGCCGCGTACGCCCGCGACGTTCTCTCGGCCCCGCCCGCGTGAGTCTCGCGCTCGCGCTCGCCGTCTACGGCGCCGCCGTCCTCCTCGTCGGCGTCGTCTCGGCACGGAAGGCCTCGCGCTCCACGGACGCGTTCCTCGTGGCGGACCGCCGGCTCGGACCGTTTCGGGCGGGCGTCGCGCTCTCCTCGACCGTCATCGGCGGCTCGACGACGCTCGTCCTCGCCGCGCTCGTGGCCGCGAAGGGCCTCCCGGCGCTCTGGCTCGACCTTGCCGGCGCGCTCGGCCTCCTCGCGCTGGGCGCGTTTCTCGCCCCGCGAGTGAGGGCGACGGGCGCGACGACGATCGCGGAGGTCATCGGCCTCGCGTACGGCCCGGGCGTCCGGCGCATCGCCGCGGCGCTCGTCGTCTCGGCCGAGATCGTCTGGTTCGCGCTCCTCACGGAGGCGACGCGGACCGTGATCGTCGCGACGACGCCGTGGGATCCGCGCCGCGTCCTCGTCCTGACGGCCGCGCTCTTCGTCGCCTACACGGCGCTCGGCGGCCAGCGGGCCGTCGTCGGCACGGACCTCCTCCAGTTCGCGCTCATGGTCCTTGGCCTCCTCTTCGTCGCGCTCCCGCTCGCGCTCGCCGCGCTTGCGCGGACACCGCCGGCCGGGCGCCTTCTCGCGTTCCCCACCGGGCCCGCGTTCTCGTGGGCCGACGTCTTCGCGCTCCTCGTCCTCGTCGGGCTGCCGCACGCGGTCGGGAGCGACGTCTGGTCCAAGCTGCTCTCGGCGCGCGATGCGGCGGCGGCCCGACGCGCGGCGTTCGGCGCGGCCGGCGCCAAGCTCGTATTCGGGCTCGCGACCTCGGCAATCGCTCTCGCCGGCGTCTCTCTCGCGGTCGGCGGCCCGCCGGCGCAGCTCTTCCCGCGCGCCGTCTTTGCGCTCGCCGGCGCCGCGCTCGCGCCGCTCCTCCTCGTCGCGCTCGTCGCGACGATGCAGTCCTCGGCCGACTCGGTGCTCCTGTCGGCCGCGGCCGCGACGGCGCACGACCTCGTCCCCGGCGCCGGTGTGGGCTTCGCGCGGGCGGCCGTCGTCGTCTACGGGGCGGCCGGCCTCGCCGTCGCGCTCGTCCTGAACGACCTCGTCGAGACGTTCCGGCTCGGCTACACGCTCTTCGCGTCGGGACTGATCCTGCCGACGCTCGCCGCGTTCGTGCCCGGCGTCCGCGTCGACCGGCGGTTCGCGGGGGCGGCGATGCTCCTCGGCGGCGCCGCGGCGATGCTGGAACGCTTCGCGCACGTAGCCGGCGTCGACCCGGTCCTCGCGGGGACCGGCGTCAATGCGATCGTCCTCGCGTGCGGCCTGCGCCGGGGTTCTACGCCAGTCCGGTGACGCGAAGCGCCGCCGCCACGACGGCGCGGCGCGGCGCCTCGGGAACCGGAGCGTCGGGACCGTTCCCGTTGCGCGCCGCGACGAGCGCGCCGTCCATCAGGACGAGCACGAAGCGGGCGGCGTCGTCCGGCGGGATCGCTCCCTTCGCCGAGACGTCCGCGATCGTCTTCGCGAGGAGCTTCGCCCGTGGGTCATCCAGTTCCGGCGCGCTGCCTTCGGTGCGCGCGGGCCCGGCCAGACGGTGGAGGAGGCTGAGGCGGGACAGCGCGGGCCGCGTCCACCCGAAATTCCAGAGCGCTTCGACGAGGCCGGTCAGGCGCTCCGCGGGCGAGCCCCCCACCGTCACCCCGGGAACCTCGCCCGACACCGCGGCGTCGAGAACTGCGCGATAGAGGCGCTCCTTGTTCCCGAAGTGATAGTGGAGAGTGGCAACGTTCACGCCGGCGCGGGCCGCGACCTGCCGGGTCGTAGCTCCGACAAACCCTGACGCTGCAAAACTTTCCTCTGCCGCCCTGAGGATGCCGCGGCGCGTTTCGGCCGGGTCGCCGTCGCGTGGCCGGCCCACGCTGCGCTTCTTCATGCCCTCAATCCGTCCCCATGGTGAATTTGGATTGTAAACAAACCCGAGGTTTGGTCCGGAGCATGTCGGCGGACCGCCGGACACCGGCCGATGTTAGCGTTCGAGGGGAATTGAGAGTGCTTCCCGACCATTCGTTCCGGGTCCGGCCCGCGCGCCCGGGCGAGTGGCCGAAAACCGCCGCGGACGCCGCTCTCCTCGCCACGGACCCCGACGGAGCGCTCGTGGCTGCCGCCGCGGACGGGCGAATCCTCGGGCGGGCCGCCGCCGCGGTACGCGAGGACGCGCTCCTTCTCGCGCGCCTCGAGGTCGACCCCGCCGCGCGAGGAGGCGGCGTCGGCCGCGCGCTCCTCGAAGCCGTTCGCGCCTACGGCGCCGCGCGGCGCGCTCGCGCCCTCGAGGCGCTGGCGCCTTCCGGCCCGGAGGGCGTCGCGTTCCTCCTGCGAGCCGGCCTCTCTCTGCGCACGCTCGTCCTCTCGTTCGCCGGAGCACCGCCGAAGACGGCGGACGGCGGCGGGAGACTGGAACCAGTCGGGTTCGGCGCCCCTCTCTCGGGCTGGGTCGCGGACCTCGAGCGCGAGACGCGCGGCTTCGCGCGTGTTCCCGAGTGGGAGCGCGCCGTCGCCACGGGAGAAGTGCTCGCGCTGCGCCGGCGCGGGAGGCCCGAGGCCGTGGGGGCGCTCCGCCGCGCCGGGACCCGCGCGTGGATCGGTCCGGCCGCTGGCCGGAGCCCCGAAGCCGCCGCGCAGCTCCTCGTCGCGCTGGCGGCGCGGGCGGGCGCATCCGGTGCGTCGCGCCTCGTCGTGCGCGTCCCCGCGGAGGCCGCCGCCCTCCTTTCGGCCGCGCGGAGCCTTTCTCTCGTCGCCGGCGAGGCGATCCCCCTTCTCACGCTTCGCCGGCGCGGCGACTTCCGGCGGCTCGTGGGCGCGCCGGGCGCGCTCTTCTGAGTGTGAGGCCGACGTGACGCCGGACACTTCCCGCCGGAGGGCCGCAACTTTGGCGGCCTTTTCGCGTCGAAACCGGGTCACAATCTCTTCGAGAGGAACCGATTGCATGCGCCTCATTCCCCGATCCGCCCTCGCCGCCGCCTTCTTCCTGTCCACGGCCCTTCGCGCGGACACGCCGGCCACGACGCAGTGGGTCGTGACGTCGGCGCATGCCTCCGGCGGCGGAAACGACTACGTCACGGGCCTCCGGATCGTGAACCCGAACGCGGCCGCCGCGACCGTTGACATCACGCTCCTCCCGGCGAGCGGCGACGGCTCGGGCGACAACGGGACGAACCCGGCGAAGGTGAGCGTGAGCGTGAGCGCGAACTCCACTCTCGCGATCGACGACATTCTCGCCTCGAAGTTCGGAACGACCGGGGCCGGCGGCATTCGCGTCGAATCGACGGGCGCGACGCCGCAACCCGTGTGGGTGCTCTCGCAGACGCTCGTCGTGAACGCGAAGAGCTCGACGGGCGTCCCCGGCACGAACGGGTTCGCGATCCCCGCGCAGAACACGGAGCAGCTCGTCGCGCTCGGCGAGACGGCTTACGTTCCGTACGTCTCGTCCTCCAGCAGCGGGTCGAGCGGCTATCGGACGAACCTCTTTCTGCTGTCGGCGAACGCGACCGGCTCGACCGTCGTCACGGTCACGCTCCTCAAGGGCGACGGAACGGTCCTCGGGACGCGCGACGTCACGCTCGCGCGCTACGCCCAGACGCAGATCAACGGCATCGCGGCGTCCTTCGGCTACACCGCGAACGACACGAACCTCACGGCCACCGTGAAGGTCAAGAGCGGCGGCCCCGTCGCGACGGGCGCCTCCGTGATCGACAACGCGATCGCGTCGATCAGCTACTCACCGCCCGTGAAGGTCGCGATCGCGAACAACGGCGCCTTCGGAATCGTGCTCAACGACCCCTACGGCGCCGGCGGCCGGGCCGAC
>JBDTTJ010000019.1:0-20571 GCA_039930645.1 Acidobacteriota bacterium | reverse complement strand
CCTAGAGCCGGACCGGGTGGGTGTCGCCCGCCTCGTTCCGCAGCGTCGTGACCGCGTGCGGGAGGACGTCCGCGACGGCTTCGAGGCACTCGACGGCGCCGCGGGGCGAGCCCGGCAGGTTCACGACGAGCGTCCGCTCCCGTACGGCAGCCACCTGACGCGAGAGGATGGCGGCCGGAAGGGCGCCTCTCGTCGCGGCACGCATGACCTCGCCGATTCCCGGAACCTCGTAGTCGGCGACGGCCTGCGTCGCCTGCGGCGTCACGTCACGGGGCGACAGGCCGGTGCCGCCCGCGGTGAGGACGAGGTCCGCGGACGCCGTGTCCGCGATCCGCTTGAGGTTCCACTCGATGTCGTCCTTCTCGTCCGGAAGGATCGTCTGCTCGACGATGGAAGCGGCCGGGAGAAGGCGGCGAACCGCCTCGGCGACCGCAGGACCCGTCTTGTCGGCGCGCTCGCCGTGGTACGAGCGGTCGGAGATCGTCAGGACGACGACGCGCACGGGCGCCTCAGCCGCCGATCTCGCTCATGTTCCGCGCGTGGAGCGGGAGCATCGCCTTGTCCATTCCCACGAACATCGGATGCCGCTCTTCCTTGACGGTCGCGGCGCGCTGGATCAGCGCCGCGATCTCCTCGTCATTCGCTCCCGCGCGCATCGGCTTCAGGATGTCGACGTCCGCGTGGCCGAAGAGGCAGCCCTTCAGGAATCCGTCCTGCGTGAGGCGCATGCGGTTGCAGGTGTCGCAGAAGCGGTCGGAGACCGGCGTGATGAACCCGATCGAGCCCGTATGCCTCCCGGCGGGCGACGTCACGGAGTATTCGTCCGCGGGCCCCGCGACGAGCGTCTTCTCGATGGGTGTCAGGACGAAGCCCGCTCCGGCGAGCCGGTCCCACACTTCGCGCCAGCCGATCCAGTCGCTCTCGTTCCAGGTGTTGTCGCCGAACGGCATGAACTCGATGTAGCGCACGCCGAGCTTCTTGTCTTTCGTGAGGGCTGCGAGCGGAAGAATCTGGTCGTCGTTGAACCCGCGGATGACGACGGCGTTCACCTTCACGGAGTCGAACGGCAGCGCCAGCGCGAGATCGATCGACTCCCGGACCGGCGCGTAGTGGTCTCGGCGGGCCATCTTGCGGAAGTGCTCGGCCTCGGCCGCGTCTAGCGATACGTTCACCTTCGTGAGCCCCGCGGCGAGGAGTTCGTGCGCCATGCGCGGGAAGAGGACGCCGTTCGTGGAGAGCGCGATGCCGCCCGGAAAGCCGATCTCCGCGAGGTCGCGCACGATGTCGACGAGGTCGGGCCGCGTCGTGGGTTCGCCGCCGGTAATCCGGATCTTCTCCACCCCGAAATCGTGCAGGAGGCGTGCGGACCGTCGAATTTCCTCGCGCGTGAGAAGGTGCGGGAGGGGCCGGAACTTCTGGTCCTCGGGCATGCAGTAGACGCAACGCAGGTTGCACCGGTCCGTAATCGAGATGCGGACGTAGGTGACGCGCCGGCCGTGCCCGTCGACGAGAGTCCTGTCCATCGGCCGGGGAAGTCTAGCCCAATCAGGACCAGAACGGTGCCCTATCCATTGGCCTGGGATAGTCTCCCTGTGTGCTTCTCGCTTCCGTGAGGGACACGTTTCGGGCGATCGCCGTCACGATCGTGCCGGGGGCTTCGGCGCTCGACGAATCCGGCTGGAGCGCGCTCGAAGCGCTCGTCGAGAAGACGCTTTCGAGAAAGCCCGCGGCGATGCGGCGCCAGCTCGTCATGTTCATCCGCGCAATCGAGCACCTGCCGCGTCTGCGCTGGGGCCGGCCCTTCACGGCGCTCTCTCCGGCCGCCCGCACGCGATTCCTCTCTTCACTCGAACACGCGCCCGCTCTTCTCCTGAGGCGCGGGTTCTGGGGCCTCCGGACGCTCGTCTTCCTCGGCTATTACGCGCGGCCCGAGGCGGCTGAGGCGATCGGCTACCGCGCGGACGCCCGCGGCTGGGAGGCGCGTCGCGCATGAACGCCCGGATTTACGATGTCGTCGTGATCGGCTCCGGCGCGGGCGGAGGCACCGTGGCCGAGGGCCTTGCGCCGCTCGCGCGCGCCGGCTACCGGATCCTCGTCGTCGAGCAGGGAGCGCGCCTCGCCGAGTCCGAATTCACCGGCAAGGAAGACGACATGGCCGACGCCCTCTACGAGGACGGAGGCGGCTTCCTGACGGCGGACGGCGCGATGACGCTCGCGTTCGGCCGCGTCTGGGGCGGTTCGACGGTCGTCTACACGGGCACGTCCCTGATCGCGCCGAAGCGAGTGATCGAAGCCTGGCGCGTCCCCGGCCTCGCGCACGCCGACGTCGAAACGCGTTCACGGAAGTTCATGGCCGAGAACGGCGTCCACCTCCTCGAGCCCGAACTCCTGAACGACAACAACCGGCTCTTCGTCGAGGGCTGCACGAAAGCGGGCTTCAAGGCCGAGCAGTTCCCGCTCAACCTGCGCGGCTGCCAGGGGTCCAGCCTCTGCAACCTCGGCTGCCCGAACGGCGCCAAGCAGGGCACGCATCGCGTCCAGCTGCCGGCGGCGCTGGCCGCCGGGGTCGAGGCCGTCACACGCGCCGAGGCGCTGCGCGTGGAAGACGGCCGCGTCCTGGTCCGCGTCTCGGCGCCGGCTCCCGGCGAGAAGGGCGCGCCTTCGGAGTGGGCGCCCGGCGACTACGCCGTGAGCGCGAAGGCGATCGTCGCGGCGGGCGGCTCGATCGGGTCGACGGCGCTTCTCCTGCGCTCGGGACTCGGCCGGTCGCTTCCCCGCCTCGGCGCGGGCTTCACGTGCCACCCCGCGCACATCCTCGTCGCCGAGCACGAACGCCCGATCACCAACGACGTCGGGCACCCAAAGAGCTTCTACCTCGACCGCGCCGTCGAGGAAGGCTTCGTCCTGGAGACGTGCATGTACTTCCCGTTCATCACGGCGAAGAACCTGACGGGATTCGGCGTCCCGCACGCGACGCTCATGCGCGCCTTCCCGCGTCTGCAGATGATCCTCGTCCTCGCGTGCGACAAGGCCGTCCCCCGGAACCGCATCGCCGTCGACGCGGAAGGCAAAGCCGTCGTCCATTATTCCTTCACGAAGGAGACCGTCGCGTCCCTCGTGAAGGCGACGCGCGCCGCCGCGCGCATCTTCTTCGCGGCGGGCGCGCTGCGCGTCCACGCTCCGTCGGCGGACCCTCCGCTCCTCGAGCGCGCGGAGTCCGAGGCGATCGACGCCCGCGTCGACGAGCGGCACTTCCGCACGGGCCGCATCTCCGTGTCCGCGGCGCACCTGATGGGCGGATGCGGGATGGGCGTGTCGTCCGCCGACTCCGTGACTGACTCCTGGGGCCGCGTCCACGGGCGGCCGGGGCTCTTCGTCGCCGATTCGAGCCTCTTCCCCGATTCGCTGGAGATCAACCCGTACCTCACCGTCATGGCCCTTGCCGACCGCGCGGCCGAGCGCATCCGCGAAGACGCGGGCTCGCTCCTCGGCGCACCCGGACGGGCGCGATGAAGAGGACCGGCGCCGAACTCGTGGTGAAGGCGCTCGAGGACGAAGGCGTCGTCCTCGCGTTCGGGATCCCCGGCACGCACAACATCGAGCTGTGGGACGCGCTCGCGTCGTCGGACTCCATCCGCTCCGTCCTCGTCACGGACGAGCAGAGCGCGTCCTTCATGGCGGACGCCGCGTGGCGCGCGTCCGGCGTCATGGCCTGCGTGAACGTCGTGCCCGGCGCGGGCCTGACGCACGCGATGTCCGGCATCGCCGAGGCCTTCCTGGACTGCGTCCCGATGCTCGTCCTCGGCTGCGGCATCCGGCGCGATACGGGCAAGGCCTACCAGCTGCACGACGTCGACCAGCTCGCGCTCGCGCGCCCCGTTACGAAGGCCCAGATGCTGCCCTCCCGCGGCGCGGACCTCTACGACGTCGTCCGCCGTGCGTGCGGGATCGCGCGCTCGGGGACGCCCGGCCCGGTCTTCGTCGAGGTGCCCGCCGACCAGTACCTCTTCCGCCACGAGGTGGAGTTCGTGCCGCCCCGTCCCGAGCCCGTCGCGGCCCCCCTTGCCGCGGACGCGGAAAGTGCCGCCGAGATCCTCCGAGCCGCGCACCGCCCGCTCCTCTACGTCGGGCTCGGCGCCGCGAAGGCGGACCTCGTCTCCCTCGCCGAGCGCCTCGAGGCGCCCGTCTCGACGACGTTCCAGGGCAAGGGCGTCTTCCCCGAGTCGCACCCGCTCGCGCTCTGGCCGGGCTTCGGCGACGCCGCGCCGGCGTTCGCGCGCGACGTCGCCGCCTCGTGCGATGCGACGCTCGCGATCGGCTGCCGCTTCGGCGAGGTCGCGACGGGCAGCTACGGCATGACGCCGCCCCGCCCGCTCGTCCACGTGGACATCGACCCGGCCGTGCCCGGACGCAACGTCCCGGCGGACCTTGCGATCGCGGCGGACGCCGCCGCGTTCGTCGCGGCGCTCCTTCCCCGCCTCGACCGCCGCGAGCCCGACGCTGTCCTGAGAGACCGCATCCGCAGCGGTCGCGGGGAAACGGATGCCGAACTCGCGAAGCCTTCGGACGGCCGCGTGTCGCCGCATCTCCTGCTGCGAGCCCTGCAGGCGACGTTCGGCCCCGAGACGGTCTTCACGTCCGACAGCGGCAACGGGACGTTCCTCGCGGTCGAGGGCCTGCGCCTCGAGAGGCCCGGGCGCCTCCTCTCGCCTGTCGACTTCTCTTGCATGGGCTACGCCGTTCCCGCCGCCGTCGGCGCGAAGCTGGCGCGGCCCGACTCTCCGGTCGTCGCTCTCGCCGGCGACGGCGCGTTCCTCATGACGGGCCTCGAGCTCCTGACCGCCGCCCAGAACGGCCTCGGCGTCGCCGTCTTCGTCCTCCGGGATCGCGAGCTCGCGCAGATCGCGCAATTCCAGGCGACGGCGCTCGGCCGAAAGTCCTCGAGCACGCTCGCCGACCACGACCTCCTGGCGCTCGCGCGCGCGCTCGGAGCCGAGGCGCTCGCGCTTTCGACGGACGCAGAGATTCGCTCCGTCGTCTCGAACGCGAGGGACATCACGGACGCTGGCCGCCCCGTCCTCGTGGACGTCGCGATCGACTACTCGGTCAAGACGTTCTTCACACGCGGCGTCGTGAAGACGAACTTCCTCCGCCTGCCCTGGGCCGACCGCCTGCGGTTCGTCTCGCGCGCGCTCGCGCGGAAGCTGCCGGGACGCTGACGCCGCGGCGCCAGGTCCCGCTCTTGCCGCCCGTCTTCTCGAGGAGCGCGACCGGCCCGATCACGATCCCCTTGTCCGCGGCCTTGCACATGTCGTAGAGCGCGAGGGCCGCGGCGGACGCCGCGACGAGCGCCTCCATCTCGTAGCCCGTCTTTCCCGTCCCTCGCACCGTGGCCGTCAGGGCGATGGCCCTCCTCGAGGCCAGCCGTTCGACGGCCACGTCGACCGAGTCGAAGACGAGTGGATGGCAGAGGGGAATCCACTCCGACGTCCGCTTCGCCGCCTGGATCCCCGCGAGGCGGGCCACCGCGAGCGCGTCTCCCTTGCGGTTCTCGGCGGCGTTCAGCGCGGCCCAGCCCGCGCGCCCCAGCGTGACGACGGCCACAGCGCGCGCCGAGCGGACGGTCTCCCTCTTCCCCGAGACGTCCACCATGCGGGCGCGCCCCTCAGCGTCGAGGTGGCTCAGCCTCGGCGCCCGCGTCTTTTTCGGCATGCTCGTAGTCCTCCGGCGTGTTCACGTTCAGGAAGTTGTCGGGGTGCCCCCCCGGGAGCGCGGCGGTCGCGGCTTCGGGGATCAGAACGGTGCGGATCTGCTGAAGGGCGCCGACGAGCGCGTAGTCGCCCGCCGCCAGCCGCGCGAGGAGCGCGGGCTGGGCCGAACGCCGCCAGACGGCGCAGAGCGGCTGCGCGAGGCCGCCGGACACGGGCACGACCGCGTCGGCCGGGATCGCCTCGGCCACCTCGAGCAGGGCCCCGAGGAAAGCCTCGCCGATTCGCGGGATGTCGGCCGCGAGGATGAGGTTCGTGTCGTCGGGCGAGGCCGCGAGCGCCGCGGCGACGCCGAAGACGGCGGCGGCGGGCGCCGCGCCGTCTTCGATGAACGGGTACGGCGAGCCGGCGAAGAGCTCCGGGTGCTTGCCGACCAGCGCGACCCGTCCGCACACGCGCGCGAGCTTCGCGGCCTGGTGCAGTGCCATCGGCATGCCGAGGTACGGCAGCAGCGTCTTGTCGCGCCCCATGCGCGCCGACCGCCCGCCGACGAGGACGAACCCATACGCCATGCCAAGATGCTATCGGAGAAGAGAGTCCGTTGGCGTCCCTCTCATTCGGCGTCGTCGTCCCCGTGAGCGCCGGCGAAGCTCCCCCACCGGGGATTTTCTTCGAAAGGGTGCGAGGGGACTCGCCCACAGCGCCACCGCCTCAGCTCATCGCCGCGGCGCACGAGGGGATTTCTTCGAATGTGCGTGAGGCCTTCGCGAAGGCAGGCGCCCGCCTTCACCTGTCACCGGCGCCGCGGGGCCAGCGCCTGCGCGAGGCGGCGGCCCTCTTGCCTTTAGGAGAATCTCCTCTTCTTCTCTTTCTTCACGCGGACACGATCCTGCCCGTGGGGTGGGAATCCGCCGTACGCGCCGCGCACGGGCGCGGCGCCGCCGGCGGCGCATTCCGTCTCGGGTTCTCGGGCGGCGATCCGCGGATGGCATGGGTCGCGGCGTGGGCGAACCTCCGCACGCGCGTCACGAAAGTGCCCTACGGCGACCAGGCGCCATTCGTCCGGCGCGACGTCTACGAACGCCTCGGCGGCCATGAGCCGTGGCCGTTCCTCGAGGACTGGGACTTCTCGCGCAGGCTCGTCGCAGCCGAAGGCAAGACGAGAGTCGAGATCCTGAGAGAGAGAGTGCAAACCTCGCCGCAGCGCTATCTCGAGAAGGGCGTTTGGAAGAGGGTAAGAGGGAATTGGGAGATTCTTAGAAGGGTGAAGAGGGGCGAAGCGCCCGAACATCTGGCGGCGCTCTACCGCAGCTGACGGCCGCGCCCCTAAGCCCTATTACCTTCTAAGCAATCCGAATCCGACCCCCCGGTCTTCTCTCTCTCCTCTCGCTCAAACCAGCTTGAGGAGGTGTCCCATCTTCGCCTTCTTCGTGGCGAGGTAGTCGCGCGTCCCGTCCGTCGGCGGGATCTCGAGCGGCACGCGCTCGACGATCTCGAGGCCGTAGCCGTCGATCGCGACGTACTTGGCCGGGTTGTTCGTCATGAGCCTCATCTTCCTGACGCCGAGGTCGCGGAGAATCTGCGACCCGATCCCGTAGTCGCGAACGTCCGGCGCGAAACCGAGCTTCTCGTTCGCGGCGACCGTGTCGAGGCCCTGCTCCTGCAGCTCGTACGCCCGGAGCTTGTTGAAGAGCCCGATCCCGCGGCCCTCCTGGAGCAGGTAGAGCAGAACGCCCTTGCCTTCCTTCGCGATCTGGGCCATCGCGCGCTGAAGCTGGGCGCCGCAATCGCAGCGGCCGGAGCCGAAGACGTCGCCGGTGAGACAAGCGGAGTGCACGCGCACGAGGACGGGCTCGTCCTCGGTCCAGGTCCCCATCACGAGGGCGACGTGCTCCTCGTTCGTGAGCTCGGAGCGGAACGCGACCGCGCGGAACTCGCCGTGCGGCGTGGGCAGGACGGGGGCCGCGATCCGATGGACGAGGCGCTCGGTCCTCATCCGGTACCGGATGATGTCCGCCACCGAGACGATCGGGATCCCGTGCTTCTCCGAGACGAGGAGGAGGTCCGGCACCCGGGCCATCGTCCCGTCCTCGTTCATGATCTCGCAGATGACGGCGGCGGGCGCGAGCCCCGCGATCCGCGCGAGGTCCACGGACGCCTCCGTCTGCCCCGCCCGCTTGAGGACGCCGCCCTTCTTGGCGCGCAGCGGGAACGTGTGCCCCGGCCGCAGGAGGTCGTGCGGCTTCGACTTCGGATCGATGAGGGTCAGGACGGTCGCGGCGCGGTCCGCCGCGGAGATCCCGGTCGTCGTCTTGCCGCGGGCCTCGACCGAGACGGTGAAGGCCGTGCCGTAGTTCGAGGTGTTCTGCTCGACCATCGGGTGAAGGTCGAGTTCGTCGCACCGCTCTTCGGTCAGGGAGACGCAGACGAGGCCTCGGCCTTCGCGTGCCATGAAGTTGATCGCGGCGGGTGTGACGTGCTCGGCGGCGAGGCAGAGGTCGCCCTCGTTTTCGCGATCCTCGTCGTCCACGATGATGACGAACTGGCCCTTCTTGTAAGCCGCGACGGCGTCGACGACGGAGACGAATCCCACGGAATGTTCCTTTCGGTTCTCACGGGGCAACAGGACGCGCCCCCTCCGGTCAATTGTACCGGGGGGCCCCGCCCGAGCCCGCGTCGGGTCTCGGGCCCTTGAACGGGTGTTCCGCGAGGACCGCGCGCTTGGCGACTTCCTTCAGAAGCGTCCTCAGGAAGCCGTCGAACTGATTTGCTGCCGGAACGAATGCGCGCGGAACACGCTCGCGCGAGAAGCCCGCGTGAAACCTCTCGAAAAGAGACCAGTCCTTGAACATGAGGAACCGCATCCCGCCCCGGCGAAAGCTCTCGATCTCCGTCACGAGGGAGCGAAGCGTCTTCTTGTCCGGCGTCTTCAGGAAGTCCTGCGTGGCGCGGGAAAGGTGGCCGAGCTCCTCGCGCAGGCGGAGGCTCTGGTCGAGGCGCGCCCGGTACTCCGGGAAGAGAGAGCGCGCGTCGATGCCCGACGAAAACGTCTCCGCGAGGCCGATCACGCTTTGCTGAAAAAGGTCCCGGAAGAGGCTGGCCGCATCCCCGAGCCGGGCGAGGACGGCGTCGGGGTCCTTCATGAGGGCGACGCCCACGAGCTCCACGTCCATCGCTTTCCGGGTCTCGGCCTCGAATGCGGACGCGAGGCGGTCGAGGCCCTCTGCCTCTTTCGTCCCGTCCTCGAACCGTGGCCGGAGCCGCCGCCGGACGTACGAGACGAACGAATCGCTCTCGGACTTCAGGAGGCTGAAAAGGAGGAGCGCGCGCTTGCGCGTGGCGGGCCCCTCCGCCGCCGCCGAGACGCGCTCGGCAACGCGAAGGCCCTTGAAGAGCGCCACGAAGAGCGTCGCGAGCGCCCCGCGGTGAGACGGGTCGGGCAGACTCCCGAGAACCTTCGCAAGCGACTGCTTGGACTCGCGGTCGAGGACGGGCCGGAGGTTTTCCCGGAACAGGACGCCGAGGTTCGGGTCCTGCCGCAGCGTGCCGACCGCGACCCGCCCGAGCGAGAGGTACGTCTGGAGGGGGATGAAGGGCGCCTTGGCGAGCTCGTCGAGGATCTTCGTGAAGTCGTCGAGCGTCTCGACGACGCGCGCCAGCTCCGTCGTGCCGTCGCCCCGCCGGCGCCCGCCCGGGCGCTGAACCTGCGTGTCGAGATAGAGGAGAAACGACGCGAGGTCTTCCTGCCCCTCGCCCATGAGCTGCGTCGCGATCAGCCCCATGTGCGCGACGCCCGAGCGGGCGGCCGCGACCTCCTCGGCGTAGTTCTTGAGCGACGCGTGAGAGCGCTCGAAGGGCGAGAGCGACAGGCAGTCGATCTGGAAAAACCGCTCGAGCCCCTTGAGCCACATCTCGAGCTCGAAGAGGTAGTCGTACTTCACACGGTTCGAGAACAGAGCGGACGTCTCGAGCACGGTGAAGCGCGGCATGACCTCCGGATTCTAAGCCCGGGTCAGAAGGGATACCCGACGGCGAACGCGAACGCGCCCGCGTCCTCGCCGGGCTTGCGATCCAGCTTGATGCCGTATTCGAGGCGCAGCGGGCCGACGGGCGTCAGGTAGTGGAGCCCGATCCCGACGCCCGTCCGGATCTCGCCGAGGTTGACGTTCTTCGGGTCCGCCCACGTGTTGCCCGCGTCCACGAACAGCGCAACCTCGAAGTCGCCCGTCACGGGGAGGCGCCACTCGGCGTTCGCGATCAGCACCACGTTGCCGCCCACGCCGACGCCGTCCGAGTTGAGGGTCTGCGGGGTGATGCCGAGGTTGTCGCGCGTGAACGCGCGCTGCGTCGAGGACCCGCCGGCGAAGAAGCGCTCGGGGACCGGAATGATGAGGTTTGGCGCGCAGTTCGCGCCCGTCAAATCCGAACACGGTTCGAAGTTCCAGATGACGCCGCCGCGCAGCGAAAATGCGACGCGGGTCGAGCCCCAGCCCCGATAGAGGCCGGCCTGCGAGAAGACCTTGAAGAAGTGCGCGTCGGCGGCGAAGAGCGGAGAGGCGTACTTGAGATCCGTCCCGAGAAGGAAGCCGTTTCGGGGATTCACGAGATCGTCGCGCCGGTCCCAGGTGACGCCGCTCGAGACGGAAGCGATGCGGCTCTCCTGGTTTCCGCGCTGGTCTGCGCCGAGGCCGGGGTCCGACGACGGCTCGACGATCTCGTACTGGACGCGCAGGCCGGTCCGGAGCGACTTCGACAGGCGGTACTCGCTCTGCAGGAACGTCCCCGTGCGCTTCACGTCGTACGAAGGGGACGGCGTGTCTTTCGTGTTGTAAACGGCGAACGAAAGCGGGACCTTCCCGCCGAAGAGCGAGCGGTCCCGCGCGGTGAAGATGAGGCGCGGGTCGTTGTTCGAAGCCCGGCCCTCGATCCCGACCTCGAGCGCGCGGCCGAACAGGTTGTTGTACGTCACGCCGAGGGAGAGGCGGAGCGAAAGCTGGTCGCTGAAGGACGCGTTGCTCTGGGGGTTGTACTCGGCGCCGACGGCGTACGTGAGCCCCCACGGGCGAGCCTCCGAGACCGTGACGAGAACGCTCCGGGACATCGTCTCTGGATCCGTCTCGAACGTCGTCACGTCGATTCGGTCGAAGACGCCCAGCCGGGCGAGCGCCTGCTGGGTGTCGAGAAGCTTGGTCAGAGAGAAGGGCTCCCCTTCGCCGTTCGCGAGGCGATCCTCGATGATGAAGGGCTTCGTGCGGCTGTTCCCTCGTACGATCGTCTTGCCGAAGAGGACAGGCTTTCCTTCCGTCACCGTGTACGTGACGTCGGCGCGTTCGCTTTGCGGAGGCTTGGGGCCCGAGAAACGCGTCGTCGCCTCGACCTTGGCGTCGACGAATCCCTTGTCGACGTAGAGCGACTGCAGGAGCGCCGCGTCCGTGCTCACCGCCGATTCCGAGTACGGGACTCCCGGCTTCACCTCGAGGCGCGGAGCGAGGTCCTTCTCCGGGAGCAGCCGCACCCCTTCGAGCTTGGTGAAGCCCACGACGGTACGGACGCCCTCGTCGACCGCGAACGTCACGTCTAACGCGTGCTCGCCAGGTGCATCCGCGACCACCGGCGCGGCGACGCGCGCGTCCCGCCATCCGCTCTCGCGGTACAGCGCCGCCAGCGCCTCGCGGTCGCGCGCCGCCTCGTCGCTCACGTAACGGCCCGCCTCGAGGACGCCTCGCGGCCGCGTCTCGAGCGCCGACCGGACCTCCCGGGGCTTCAGGCTCACCGCGCCCGTCACGTCCACGCGCTCCACACTCCACCGGGCGCCCTTCTCGATCTCGAACCGCACGACTTCCTTGTCGGCCTGGGTGTCGAACGAGACCTTCACGGACGCCTTTGCGTACCCCTTCTCCTCGTACGAGCGTCTGAGCGCGGCGCGGAGCCTCTCGACGGCGTCTTCGTCCGGCGGCTCGCCCTTCCTCCACGGCGATTCGTCGTGCTTGCGGACCACGGACTCGTCCTCCCCCGTGACCTCGAGGACGACCAGTGGCCCGACGAAGACCGTGTATCGCGGCGAGACGGCCGCGGTCACCGCGTCGTATCGCTCGTCCGCGAGGCGCACCTCGGCCCGCGAGTAGCCCTTGCGGTGGAGCTCGCTCTCGAACCTCTCGGCGTCCTCGAGCGCGACCGTCTTCTTGTACGCTCTGCCGGCCTTCAGCTTCGCCTTAGCCGTGAGGTCGGAGGGGGGCAGCGCCCCCAGGTTGCCGCCCAATTCCGGCGCGGCTGCGACGGCCCTCGGTCCCGGCCGGACGACGAAACTCACGTCGACGGTCGTCTCGTCCACGCCCGCATCGACGGAGACCGTGACGACGGGCTCGAAATACCCCTGTTCCTTCAGGACGCGCCGGACGGACGCCTCGTGAACGGGCCGGCGGTCGTTTTCCCATGGGTCCCCGGGCCTGAGGCCGACGGCGTCGAGCACGCGGCCGCGCGCGGGGATGCCCTTCGTGAGGACGAGCGCGCCGATGCGCGGCGCCGCCGAGAAGACGACGACGACCGCGACGCCTTCCCCGGAGGGGGACGCCTCGACGGCGAGGTCGGAGAACCGCCTCGTCGCGAACAGGTTTCGCATCGAAATGCGCACGGCGCCTTCCGTCAAGACCTTGCCCGCCACGAGCTCCGTCAGGCCCCCCATGCGCTCGTCGTCGATCGCCCGGTCTCCCCGGAAGGAGAGCGACGCGACCTTGCGGCCCCACAGCGCGCCCTCCGGCGACACGCCTGCCGCCGGCGCGGCGGCGAAGGCGAAGGCGACGAGCGCGGCCATGCCGCCGAGCGCCTTCACCGCAGCCGCTGCCGGAAGCGCAGCTCGAGCGAGTACACGCCAAACTCGTCCAGCCGCGCCTGCAGGAACGCCGTGGGCGAGAGCTGGTAGTCGAGCGTGATGATCTGCTGCTGGTTGCTCGAGAGAACGAACGAGACGGTCGCGTTGAAGTCCCTTCCGAGGGACTTGCCGACCGTGATCCGCGGCGCATCGAACGTCGAGCCGGTCGAGAACGCCGGGTCGATCTGGAATCGGTCGAGGCGGAAAAATTCCTTCGTGCGGCTCGTGACGGCGTTGGAGGCGAGGCTCGCGAGGAGCTCCCGCGCCGCCCTCGAGACCGACTCGTCCGACGACGCCGGGGTCGCGCCGATCCCTCCCGCGACGGACGTCGAGGGGACGTCGCCCGTCGCCATGAGCGTGATGATCTGCGCCTCGGAAAGCTGCGGGTCCGACGAGAAGCGCGTCGCGAGGCGCGCGGCCGTCCCCGTGAGGCCGAACGTGACCTGGTATTTGTTGACCGTGCCGCGGGCCTCCATCTCGAAGAACGGCTCGATCCGGATCGGGTTCGAGAAGAGGATGCGGCCCGACACGAGGTCGTAGCGCTGGCCCTGGAGCGTGAGGCGCCCCCCCTCCTCCGCGCGAATCTCGCCGAAGAGGAGTGGGTGGCCCCACGTGCCGCGTGCGAAGAGCTCGCCGGAGGCCTTCAGGCGCGCGACGTTCGTCCGCACCTCGATCGACTCGGGCGGGGCGACGAGCCTCACGTCGAGCGTCACGGGGTCGAAGAACGTCGGGTTCACGCCGACCGTCGCGACACGCTTGCGCTGCAGGAGCGCCGCGAGGTCGATCGAGAAGTCGCGATCGAAGAGGGCCCGGTCGATCGTCAGCTCGCCGCGCACCGCGCGCGGCTGGGAATCGCCGAGGAGAAGGACGTTGCCGGAGAGCGTCGCGCGGAAGCCGTCGAACGGCGAGGCCTTCACGCGCGAGACGAGCGCCGTGACCCGCATGCCCACGGGTTTCCAGCCGTCCAGCAGGAGCGAGCCACCGACGTCGACCGTGCCGCCGCCGTACCGCACCGAGAGGTCGCTGATCGTCACCTTGCCCTCGCTGAAGAGGAGCGAGCCGGTCGCGGACTCCATCGTCAGGCCGCCGTCCGGGCTCACGACGTCGACGCCGTCGAGGGCCGCGCGCCCGGTGACGACCGGCGCCGAAGCGGTCCCGCCGAGCCGCGCGTCGAGGGTGACCCGGCCCGCGAGCTTTAGCGGGGCGAACGCGGGCTCGAGGAGCGACGCGTCCACGGAGCCGTTCGCCGAGACGTCCAGCGACCGCGGCGCGACGAACTGCGCGCTGCCCGACAAGGTCACGAGGGTCGGAACGCCGGACGGCAGTTCGGGCCGGACCGCCTCGGCGAGCGCCAGGCGCTCGAACGAGACCCGGCCGCCCGCCACCTTGAGCGGCGTCGTGCCACGAAGCGTGAGCGTCCGTCCCCACGCCGTGAACTGCGCGGCCGCGATCGCGCCCTCGCCCTCGAGGTCGGCCGACGATGCGCCGGGCTTGAGGAATGCCTCGGCGCTCAGCCGGCCGTCGAATTTCGCACCGGCGGGAACGCCAAGAAGCCCCGCGAGCGGAGCGAGGCTCGGGAGCTCCGCTCGCACGCGCCAGCGTCCCCCCGCGTCGGCGTCCTTCGGCGAGAGGATTTCGAGGACGCCCTCGTCCGCCGCCTCGGCCCTCAGGCTCCAGACGCCCCGGTCGGCACGGGCGCGTATCTCGACCGTATGGTCGGCGCGGGCCAGCGGCTGGCCGTCGAACGTCGCGGCCGCGACGCGCAGGTCGGCGGAGAGTGTCGGCTTCTCGATCAGCCCTTCGCCGGAGGCGCGGCCGGTGAGGACCCCGCCCGCCGGGACGTCCGAGAGCGCGGAGAGACGGCCCACGGGCAGGTCCTTCGCATCGAGGTCGAACTTGTAGGCGCCGTCGGCGTATCGGTAGAAGCCTCCGAAGCTCGCGGTCGCGCCGCCGAGCCGCCCCGTCGCGCCCTCGACGGAGATGCGGTCGTCCTGGAACGCGAGCACGCCCTCGAGGCGGTCGAGCTTCTGCCCCCAGATCGATGCGTCCGTCAGGACGAGCGGGATGCGCCCATGGATCGCGGGCGTGACGCCGTCGAGCGGGAGCTTGCCCGTCGCGCGCCCCGACAAGGGCAGGTCGAAGTCGAGGAACGCGAGGACTTTCTCGAGCGGCCACTCGTGGAATTCCCCGACGAGGCCGTCCAGCCGGTACTGGCCGTGGAGCGCGCCGCCAAATCCGATCTTCCCCTCGAGGGCGAGCGTGCCGCCGTCGTCCCGGGCGACGAAGGGCGCGAGCGTCGCGACGTTGTGGTCCACGGTGAAACTCGCGGTCGTCTCACCGAAGCGCACGCCGCGCAGGACGAAGTCCGTCGCCTCCACGCGGCCTTCGACCTGCGGGTCGGAGAAAGCGCGTGTGAGCCGGGCCGAGATGCGGCCCGACCCGCCGAGCTTCAGCGGCGGCTCGAGGGGCTCCTTCTGGATCGCGGGGTACCAGTTCGCCGCGAGGCGCTCGACCTCGCCGAGGTCTCCCGCCGTCACGTCGAACGTAAGGTCCGGCTCCCACGAGCCGAAGCGCAGCGATCCGTCGAGGCGGACCTTCGCACCGCCCGAAGTCGCGAGCGGCAGCTTGTCGAAGAGGATCCGGCCGTCCCTGATGCGCAAGGGGCCGCCTCCGGAGACCGGGATCGGGATGCGCCCCTTCACGGCGGACGCGCGGCCCGGGTCCGAGGTGAGCGTGAGGCGGCCCGCTCCGTCCGCGTGCTCGACGCCGCCCGGTCCGAACGTGAGCGTCGCCTCGAGCGCCGCGCGCGCCATCATGCCCGTCCCCGGAAGGCCGATATCCGCGAAGAACTGCTCGAAGTCGATGCCCTTGCCGCGCAGCGCGATCTTCACGGGCAGAGGCGGCCGGTCGAGCCGCTCGAGCTGGACGAGGGCCTGCAGGGAACCCCCCGCGTAACTTGCACGCGAGACGTCCACGAGAAGGCCTTTCGGGTCGAGCCGGAGCGTCCCCTCGCCGGACATCGGAAACACCGCGAGCCGCGAGGCCGGCAAGTCGAAGGCCGCGCGGATCCGGAAGCCTCCCGGGTCGCCGGCGCGAAGCGTGCCGTTCAGGCGGACCGGCCCGGCGAGCGGGAGGCCGAAGCCGAATGCGCTCCCGAGCGTCTCGCCGGTCGTCTCGATCTTCGCGACGAGGGCGAGGACAGGCTTCTTCAGGTCGTCGACGCCGCCCGAGGCCTCGACGGAGATCTTCGGGCCCTTGAGACGCAGGACGGTCAGGTGGGCGCGGCCCGGCGCGAGCGTGACCTCGGCGCCGACCGCGAACTCGAGCGGCTCGTTGTCCTCGAGACGAAAGCTCCCCTGGCGGCAGGCGAGGACGAGGTGCGTGACCGAGAGAGTCCGGCCGGCACGCGCCGTCACGGCGGCATCCTTCAACAGCGCGTCGATCTCGGCCTTCCACTCCCGAAACCGGAGCGACGCTCGCTGAATGACGGCCTCGTGGAGCTGAATGTCCTTGCCCCCGCCGCCGCCCCCGCGCAGCGCCCGGAGGATCGGGTCGACGTTCGTCGAGCCGTCCGGAAACACCTCGATGACGAGGCGCGGAGCGACCACCCGCAGCTTCGAGAGCTCGATCCGGGTGCTCGTGATCGCCGGGATTCCCCGGATCTCGATCTCGGACGCGGAAAAGAGCGGCCCCGCGAGCGACCGGCGGTCGTTCGCGATCGAGACGTCGCGCACGAGGAACGAGAACGGAAGCAGGGCGAGGTCGAAGCCCCCGATCGACACCTTCCGCCCGATCTGCGCCTCGAGAAGCCTCTCCGTCTTCCGCCGCATCGCGTCCTGGAAGCGGTGCGACCGGAAGACGGCGTACAGGACGAGGACCGAAAAAAGGAGAAGCAGGCTGAAGAGCCGGACGAGACGAACCTGCGTGAGGGTGAGTTGCGGGAGGGTCGGGATCGGTCGCCGGGCCATCTCCCCTCGCTAGCGCGACGCGTTGTCCCGCTCGCCGCCGAACGAGAGCTTCCCCGCCAGGACGTCCCAGAAGGAGCCCGCCGAGGCCCGAACGAGCGAAACGGTTTCCCGCGCGCGGGAGATTGAAATGCGCGTCGCGGCGCTCACGGGGAACCCCTCCTGCCCGTCGAGCGTCAGGAAGACTCCCGTCGCGTCCTCCTCGACGCGCAGGTCGAGTCGGACGGAGTCCGGCAGGACGAGCGGGCGAAGCGACAACGTGTGGGGGCAGATGGGCGACAGGACGAGGGCCGGCATCGTCGGCTCGAGAATCGGGCCGCCGGCCGAGAGGTTGTAGGCCGTCGAGCCCGTCGGCGTCGAGACGATGAGCCCGTCGCCGCGGTAGCGCGAGACGGTCCGGCCGTCCACGTCGACGCGGATCGCCGCGATGCGCGCGAGCGCCGACTTGCCGAGGACGGCGTCGTTCACGACCCGGTACGTCCTCGCCGGGCGGCGCCCTTCCGCCACGGACACCGAGAGGAGGCGCCGGACTTCGAGGCGCGCCGTGCCCGCGAGCGCCTCCTCGAGAATCTCGTCGCAGTCACCGGGGCTGCAGGTCGTCAGGAACCCGAGCGTGCCGATGTCGATTCCGAGGATGGGGACGTTCGGCGCGGGATGGCGGGCGACCGAGAGAAGGGTGCCGTCGCCGCCGAGCGTCACGAGGAGGTCGACGGCGCGCGCGATCTCCGTCCGGGCCACGCCGCCATCGACCTCGCGGGCCGCGGAGGACTCGAGGTCGTGCACGACCTCGTAGCCGCGCCCCGTGAGGCGGCGATCCAGCTTGCGGGAGAGCTCCAGCGCTTCCTGGCTCGTGTACCGGGTGACGAGGCCTACCCGGCGCACGCGCGAGGCGCTCCTTTTTCGGACCGTCACCCCGAAAGTGTAGCGGGATTCCTCCGGAACGCGGCGAGGTATTCCACGTTGCCGTCGGCGCCCGTGATCGGCGACGGGACGGCGCCGCGGGGCACGAGGGCCAGCGCCTTGGCCGAAGCCTCGACGCGGGCGACCGCGCGGGCCCGGACGGCCTCGTCGCGGACGATTCCGCCCCGGCCGACCTCCCCGCGTTCCGCCTCGAACTGCGGCTTGACAAGGACGAGGACGTCCGCCGACGCCGCGAGGAGCGGAACGACTGCCGGCAGGACGAGCGTCAGCGAAATGAAGGAGAGATCGCCGACAAGGAGCGACGGCTCCTCGGTCACCTCGGCGCGCGACAGGAGGCGGGCGTTCACCTTCTCCCTGAGGACAACGCGCGCGTCGCCGCGCAGCTTCGCGTGGAGCTGCCCCCATCCGACGTCCACGGCGTAAACCCGCGCGGCCCCTCGCGCGAGAAGCACGTCCGTGAACCCCCCGGTGGACGCGCCGACGTCCAGACAGACGCGCCCGGCGGGATCGATCCCGAAGTGCGTCAGGCCGAAGGCGAGCTTGACACCTCCACGCGAAACCCACGGGTGCTCGGGCTCGCCCACGGAGACTTCTGCGGAGTCGTCGACGGGCGTTCCGGGCTTGACCCGCTCCTTGCCGGCGACGGCGACGCGCCCCGCGAGGATCAGGGCCTCGGCGCGCGCGCGCGACGGGGCGAGGCCGCGCTCGACGAGAAGGACGTCGAGCCGCTTCTTCTTCAGATCGTCACCATCACCTTGAGGACATCGCCGCCCCGGCGCGCGAGCCGGAACGCCTCGGCGGCGTCCTCGAGCGGCACGCGGTGCGTCACGAGGTCGGAGGCCTTCACGACTCCGCGTTCGATGAGCGCGAGCGCCTCCACGAGGTCACGCGCGCCGGAAGAATAAGAGAAGAGAAGAGAAAGATCTCTTAGATAGGAAGAATGCGGGGAGAGCGTCCACGTCTTGCCGGGCGCGACCGGTGAGTAGCACACGACGCGGCCCGCCGGGCCCGCCGCCGCGAGAGCTGAAAGGACCGCGTCCTCGCTGGTCGGCAGAACGAAGATCGCATCGCCTCCGGCAGCCGAAGCCCTCTTCACCTTCAAAGAAAATTCTTCTCCGGGCTCTCCCGCGGCATCAAACCCAAGTCGCAGCGCGTGGGCCCGCCTCTGCGGGTCCGGATCGCATCCAACGAGCGTCGCGGCGCCCGCCGCCCGCGCGACGAGGCCGAGCAGGATGCCGTTCGCACCGAGGCCGATGACGGCGACGGTGTCGCCGGGGCGAATCGCCGCGCGGCGCACGGCCTTCACGGCACAGGCCACCGGCTCGGCGAGCGCGCCGTCCTCGAAGCTCAAGGCGTCCGGGAGGCGGAACACGTCCGTCGCCACCGCGGCCGCATCCACGCGGACAAATTCCGCGAGTCCGCCCGGGTCGAGACGGTTCTCCTTCCACGCCTCGCACTGGACGTCCTCGCCCGCGAGGCACCAGCGGCACCTCCCGCACGCCGCGTGGTGGTGGACGACGACGCGGTCGCCGGGCCGGAACGCCGCGCCCTCCCCCGCCTCGGCGACGACGCCCGCGGGCTCGTGTCCGAGGACTGCCGGCGCCTTCGTCGCGACGTACCAGCCCGTCGTGTCGCTGCCGCAGATCCCGACCGCCTTCATCGCGACGAGGATCTCGCCCGGGCCGATCGCGGGCACCTCGCGCGTGACGACCTCGATCCGGTCCACGGAATGTGCGACCACCACGCGCATCGTCTTCACGGGAGCACCGCGACCTTCAGGGCGGTCCCGGCGCGTGCGAGGTCGAACGCCGTCTGCCACTCGGCGAGCGGACGGCGGGCCGAGACGATCTCGCCGGCTGGAATGGCGCCTCCGGAAAGCAGCGCGAGCGCTTCGTCCACCTCGTGCGGCGTGTAGTGGAACGAGCCGACGATCGAGATCTCCCTGTAATGCACGGCATGGGCGTCGATCGAGACGCGCGCTCCCGCGGGCAGCCCGGCGAAAAGAAGCACCGTCCCGCCGTCGGCCGCGAGCGCCGGCAGGGCCTCGATGACGCCGGGATCGCCCGTTGTGTCGATGACGAGAGGGAAAGATGGCGAAGAGGAGGAGAAAGAAGAAGAGAAGACTTCTTTGAAGGTGAAGAGGGGAGAAGGCGGTGCGGCGGCGCCGGCGAACTGCGCGGAGGGTCCGACGCGCGCGGACCCCGCACCCCTTTCCAGGAAAAATCCGAGTCTGTCTTCTCTTCTCCCCGCCACGACGATCGACCGTTCCGCGCCTCCCGCCCCGGTTCTTTTCTTCTCGTTCCCCCTCAAAAGAAAAAACAGCAGCGCCGCGATCGGGCCGGTGCCGACGATGAGGACGTCCTGCCCGCGCGCATCCGGCACGCGGCTCAGCCCGCGCACGACACTCGCCAGTGGATCGAGGAGGGCCGCCGTCTCGTCGGCCATGCCGTCCGGAATCCTCCGGAGCCCGTTCTTCGCGAGCCGCTCGGGCACGAGGAGGAAGTCCGCGAACGCGCCAAAGAGCGGGCGGTCGAACGCAGTCGCGCAAAGGTTCTCGCGGCCCGCGCGGCAAGCCGCACAAGCGCCGCAAGGCGACGAGACGGCCGAGGTGACGCGCGTCCCCTCGACCCACGCGGCGCCCGCGCCCCCCTTCTCGACGACGCCAGCCCACTCGTGGCCGAGCGTCAGCGGGAACGGGATCTTCGGGTGGCCGCGCTGCGCGATCTTGAGGTCGGTCCCACAGGTGAGCGCCGCGGCGACGCGCACGAGAACGTCGCCCCGGCCGGGCTCGGGGACCGGCACGTCCCTCAGGACCGGCGCGCCGGGACCTTCGCATACGAGCGCACGCACGGAGGAAGCGTAGCAGGGGCGCGCGAGAGACCCGGTCGCATGACCGCGGTCCGCTTGACGCGCCGCGCCTTCCGACGCAGTCTCCCGCGCGCATGAGCGACCGCTCCGCGTCGAGCTGGGCCCTCCTGTCGATCGCTGCCGCCGTCGTGACGATCGGCCTGAAGGTCTACGCCTGGAAGCTCACGGGCTCCGTCGGCCTTCTCTCGGACGCGGCCGAGTCGGGCGTGAACCTCCTCGCGGCCCTCGTCGCGTTCTGGGC
>JBDTTJ010000018.1:0-20825 GCA_039930645.1 Acidobacteriota bacterium | reverse complement strand
TCATGGGCGAGCTCCTTCGAGGGATTTCTTCGAATCGAAAAGAGTGACGAGGCTGCTCATTCCCGGCGACATGGCCACCCGCAGCGCCTGCCCTTCTTCACCTTCGAAGAAATACAACGCTTCGTGAGCCACGCCCTCCGCCCGAAGGCGTTCGGACAGCGCCAACCCGTCCTTCGGCCCCAGAACGAACATCGCGGTTGCGAGGATGTCGGCGACGAGACCGGTCGGTGCGACGACGGTGACGGAGCCGAAGTCGGGAGCCGGGTCCCCGGTGCGGGGGTCGAGGAGGTGGCCGACCCGGCGGCCGTTCACCACGAGGCCGCGCTCAGAGTTCCCGGAGGTCGAGGCGGACGCGTTCCTGAGACGGATCGTCGCGACGGTCCGCGCCCGGTCGCGTGGGTGCACCACGGCGACGGCGGTTTCCTCGCCGGAGGCGAGCACCTGTCCGCCGAGATCGAGGACGAACGAGGCCGCTCCCGCGCCTCGCGCGGCCCCGGCAGCGCGGTCGAGCGCCCAGCCCTTGCCCCACGCGCCCTCGTCGATTCCGGCGGCGGGATCGAGACGGGAGAGGGAAAGAGAAGATTCTCTGAAGGCGATGAGGGAAGGGCCGGTGGAGCGGCGCGCCTCGAGCAGTTCCGCGGCGGTTGGGATCCGTCCGCCGGACCGAAGCCCCCAGACCCGTGCGAGGGGCGCCACCGTCGGGTCGAATGCGCCGCCCGACCGTTTCGACCATTCAAGGAGATTCTTGAGAAGACGGAAGAGCTCCGGCGTTGCCGGAGTCTGATCACCGGGCGCCGCCGCGTTCAGCCGGGCGAGGGGAGTGTCGTCCCGCCAGGTCGAGAGGAGCGCCTCCGCACGTTCCACGGCGCGGACGGCTGCTTCGCTCGCGTCGAGGGCGAGATCGCGCGTCGGCGCCGACACGGCGAGCGCGAGAGACGTCCCCATGACGGCAAGGTGGCGGGCCAGGGTCTCCATCGGTCGTTGGTCCCCTTCTGTGCGTTTGCGGTGCGGAGTATATTGAGACTGAGTCGCGGTTGCAACACTACGGCCGAGCACGAGCCGGCCGGCGGGCTGCACGCCGGTCAGTCCGCCGGTGCAGGGCGCCTAACCGGCGCTCTGGTTTGCGAGGTAGTTCGGGAGGCCGAGATCGGCGATCTGCTGGAGCTGGGCCTCGAGCCAGTCGATGTGGCCCTCCTCCTCCTTGAGGATCGCCTCGAGGAGCATGCGCGACCCGTTGTCGCCCACGGAACGGCACAGCTCGAGGCCCGCGTTCAGTCGCTCGACGGCAGCCCGCTCGACGTCGAGGTCGAACGCGTGCTGCTCGGGCACGGTCTGGCCGACGTTGATCCGCATGTACTTCTGCATGTTCGGCACGCCTTCGAGGTAGAGGATCCGCTCGATGAGCATCTGCGCGTGCTTCATCTCGTCGATCGATTCCTCGCGGCTGTGGTCCGCGAGCTTCTTGTACCGCCAGTTCGCGCACATCATCGCGTGGATGAAGTACTGGTTGACGGCCGTCAGCTCGGCGCAGAGGACGTCGTTGAGGATCTGGATGACCTGGTCGTTGCCCTTCATCGTGGGTGCGCTCCTTCCGTCGTTCCGTGAGCCGTGCGGGCCGCGAGGTATCGCTGAAGGTCGGGGAGGCAGGCCGTGCAGATCGACCCGCATCCCGTGACGCGCTCGGCGTCCCCGGGCGGCCGGCCTTCGTGTTCGAGCCGGGCGGCGATCTCGGCGAACGAGAGACCGAAGCAGGTACAGGCCGTCATGGGCGGCGGCGCGGGAAGGTCGGGGAGCGACCTCATGTGCGAGCCGGTCTCACGCAGGGAATCTGCCCTTCCGCGGCCGATCCGTCAACCGGGGCGTCCGAGGCCCTCGAGGGCGCGCGCGAAGAGCCCGACGTATCCCGCGAAACCTCCCATGCCGACGGCGAAGCGCAGGACGCCGTGGAGAGGGACGGCGACGAGCGCGCCTCCGACGAGGCTCAGGAGGGAGGCGGCGACGAGGGCCGCGGTGGCGGCGCCGCGCGAGACCTGGGGAGCGAGAGCGTTCATGTGCAGGAAGTTGCGTCTCCGGACCGGAGGAAGTCCGGAGAAAGGTCTAAAGAAACCCTAAAGGCGTTCGCCGGGCGGGTGGCAGCGCCGCAGACTCGGCCGGGCCGCCCGTGCGGCCTTCGATGGCCGAGTCAAGCAAGTTCTCCCAGGTCCTCCTCGGCAAGCCGCGCGACGTCAAGGACCCGCACGTCTTCCACCGGCTCTCGCTCATCGCGTTCCTCGCATGGGTCGGGCTCGGCGCGGACGGTCTGTCCTCTTCCGCATATGGGCCGGACGAAGCGTTTCGGGCGCTCGGGGAGCACCGCTCCCTCGCGATCGTCCTGGTCGCGATGACCGCGATCACCGTTGGCGTCATCTCGTACGCGTACTCGAACCTGATCGAGCACTTCCCGGGCGGGGGCGGCGGCTACCTCGTGGCGACGAAGCTCCTGGGAAGGCGGGCCGGCGTCGTCTCGGGCTGCGCCCTCCTCGTGGACTACGTCCTGACGATCACCGTGTCCATCGCCTCGGGCTGCGACCAGATCTGGAACTTCCTTTCGCCTGCGATGGCCCGTTACAAGCTGCCGGTCGAGATCGCGGTTCTCCTCCTCCTGATCGTCCTGAACCTCCGGGGCGTGAAGGAATCCGTGACGATCCTCGCCCCGATCTTCCTCGTCTTCATCGGAACCCACGCCTTCGCGATCCTCTATTCGTTCGCGGCGCACCTCGGAGGCCTTCCCGAGGTCTTCTCGGGCGCCGCGCGCGATTTCCGCTCCTCGACGGCGACGATCGGCTTCTGGCCGCTCGCATTCGTTCTCTTGAGGGCGTACTCGATGGGTGGCGGGACGTACACGGGGATCGAGGCCGTATCGAACGGCGTCACGATGCTCCGCGAGCCGCGCGTGAAGACCGGCAAGAAGACGATGCTCCTGATGGCCGTCTCGCTCGCGTTCACGGCCGGCGGCATCCTCTTCGGCTACCTTCTCGTCGCGGCGCGGCCCCACGAGGGCAAGACGATGAACTTCGTCCTCTTCGACGCCCTGTTCGGCCACTGGAAGATCGGGGGCTTCGCCTTGGGGAGCGCGCTCGTCCTCACGCTCCTCGTCGCGGAGGCGGCCCTCCTCTTCGTCGCCGCGCAGGCCGGCTTCCTCGACGGGCCTCGCGTCCTGGGGAACATGGCGGTGGATTCCTGGGTGCCCCGCCGCTTCTCGCAGCTCTCCGACCGCCTCGTGACGCAGAACGGCGTCGTCCTCATGGGGCTCGCCGCGATCGTGGCCCTCCTGTACACACGCGGGAACATCACGATGCTCGTCGTGATGTACTCGATCAACGTCTTCATCACCTTTTCCCTGACCGAGCTCGGCATGTCGCGCCACTGGATCGTGGACCGGCACAAGGAGCCGCACTGGAAGGGCCTCCTCGCGATCCACGGGACGGGTCTCGTCCTCTGCCTCACGATCCTCGGCGTGACGCTCTTCGAGAAGTTCGCCGAGGGCGGCTGGGTGACGACGATCGTGACGAGCGCGACGGTCTGTCTCTGCTTTTTGATCAAGCGGCACTACGAGCACGTTGAGGCGGACCTGAAGCGCCTGGACGAGATCCTCGCGCCGATCGCACCCCTTCCCGCGCCTGGAGACGGGCTCGAGACGCTCGACCGCCGGCTCCCGACGGCGGTCATCACGGTGGACCGCTTCTCCGGCTACGGCTTGCACCAGATCCTCTCGATCCACGCGCTCTTCCCGAGGTACTACGGGAACTTCGTGTTCGTGTCGGTCGCCGTCGTGGACTCCGGCAGCTTCAAGGGTGAGGAGGAGGTCGGCCGGCTCGAGGCGAACACCCGCACCAACCTCGAGAAGTACGTCTCCTGGTGCCGGGAGAAAGGCTGGAACGCCGGCTACAGGATGGCCGTCGCCACCGAGGCGGTCGACGAGGTCGTGAAGATCTGCAAGGAGCTCCGCGAAGAGTTCCCTCGGATGGTCGTCTTCAGCGGCAAGCTCGTCTTCCGGAAGGAGCAGTGGTACCACCGCGTGCTCCACAGCGAGACCGCGATGGCGATCCAGCGACGCCTGCAGTTCGAGGGCGTGCAGTCGATCGTCCTGCCGGTGCGTGCGGCGGTCTGAGCGGCGTCAGATCGGCTCGGCGACGAACCGGTAGCCGACCCACGGCTCCGTGACGATGTAGCGCGGGCGGGCAGCGTCGGGCTCGATCTTCCGGCGCAGGGAGCCAACGTGGACCCGGACGGCGTCGGGGGTCGTCCCGGGTGCGCCGGACCACACGCGCCCGATGATCTGACGGATCGTCACGGGTTTGCCGGCGTGCGTCGCAAGGAGCTCGAGGATCGACAGCTCGGTCGGGGTGAGATGCACTTCACGTCCCTCGACGGCGACGTGCCGGCGCTCGCGGTCGAGCGTGAGGCCGGGGAACTCGAGGACGGCCGCGGCGCCCTCACCACCGCGTCGCCGAAGCTGCGCTCGCACGCGCGCGAGGAGCTCGGGCACCGAGAACGGCTTCACGACGTAATCGTCGGCGCCGAGGTCGAGCGCACGGATCTTGTCCGCGTCTCCGCCGCGTACCGAGAGCACGACAATTGGGATATTCGAGCCCTTGCGCAGGCGAGCGATCAGCTTGAATCCGTCGGCGACGGGCATTGCGAGGTCCGTCAAGACGAGGTCGGGTTCGCGATCCGCGGCGAGCTTCGCACCCTCCGCGCCGTCGGATGCCTCGACGGTTTCGTAGCCGGCCGCCTCGAGCTCCGCGGCGACGCCCCGGCGGATCGACGGGTCGTCGTCGACGACGAGGATCGTCGCCGAGGCCCGGGTCACACGGCGCCTCCCGGCGCGGCGGGGAGCTCGAGCCGCGCGACCGTGCCGCCGCCCGGGCGATGGAGGAGGGCGATCGTCCCGCCCATCGCGTGGGCGAGCGAGCTGCAGATCACGAGGCCGAGGCCGCGTCCTGTCTCGGGGGAGGGGCCGCCGGCCGCGGCGCGTACGAGGCCGTCCGGGATGCCGGGACCGCGGTCGCGCACTTCGAGGCGTACGCTCCCCGGCCCGGCCGGGTCGGGCTCGGCGGCGAGCTCGAGCGGCGTGTCGCGTCGCGCGGCTCGAGCCGCGTTCTCGAGAAGGTTCGCGAGCACCTCGACGGCGAGCGCCGGGTCCGCGAGCGCATCCGGCGTGCCCTCCGCGACGGTCACGGTCACGTGGCGGCCCGCGAGGACGAGCGGGAGCGCCTCGAGGGCGCCCCGGAACAGGTCCGCGGGCGGGGCGGGCTCGGGCCGCGGCACGGTCGCGCCCGCGTCGAGGCGCGCGGCCGCGAGCAGGTTGTCGATCCGGCGCGAGAGGCGCTCGGTCTCCGCCGAGACGGCATCGACGTCCGGCGTGTCCGCTGCGGAGCGCCGGAGGCGTTCGAGGCCGAGGCGGATCGCCGTGAGCGGCGTCCTGAGGTCGTGCGAGACGGCACGGAGGAGGGACGTCTTGAACGCGTCGCTCTCCTTGAGGGCTTCGTGGTGCGCCCGCTCCTCGAGGAAACGTTCGCGCTCGGCGAGGAGAGCCTCGACTTCCTCGCGCCGCGCCTCGGCCTCCTCGGTGCGGCGCCGCTCCTTCGCGACGAGGCGGCTCACGAGGACCGACGACAGGAGGAAGGCCGCGAGGGCGACCCAATTCGCCGGGTCGGCGATCGTCCACGCCCCCACCGGCGGGAGGAAGAAGCGGTTGAAGCAGGCCGTCGCGGCCAGCGATGCGGCGACGGCTGCGGCGAACCCGAGGCGCGCCGCCGCGACCAGAACGACGATGAGGTAGATGAAGCCGACGGTGGTTGCGTTGGCGCCGACCGCGTGGCCGAAGGCCGTCACGCCCGCGACGCCCAGCAGCGCGAGCGCGATCCCGGCGAGACGCCTACCCGTGGATGTTGTGGCCGTGGACGGCCTCCGCCGCTTCGTGGAGCGCCTCCGAGAGCGTCGGGTGCGCGTGGATCGTGCGGATCATCTCCTCGGTCGTCGCCTCGAGTCGGAGGAGCGCGCCGCCCTCGGCGATGAGCTCCGTCGCGTGCGGGCCGACGATGTGGACGCCGAGGATCTCGTCGTACTTCGCGTCCGAGACGATCTTGACGAAGCCTTCCGGCGACGGCTCCATCGCCGCTTTCGCGAGGACGCCGAAGTTGAACCGGCCCGTCTTGACCGCGTAGCCGCGCTCCTTCGCCTTCGCCTCCGTGAGCCCGATCGAAGCGACTTCGGGGTCGCAGTACGTGCAGCCGGGGACCTGGTCGCGGTTGATGGGCACGGTCGGGTGGCCCGCCATCGTCTCGGCGGCCACGATGCCTTCGGCCGACGCCACGTGCGCGAGCCAGATCGTCGGGGTCACGTCGCCGATCGCCCAAACGCCCGGGACGTTCGTGCGCTGGTTCCGGTCGACCTTCACGTAGCCGCGCTCGACGGCGACTCCGAGCGCTTCGAGGCCGAGGCCCTCGGTGACCGGCTTGCGCCCGACCGCGAGGAGAACCTTCTCGACGGACCACGAGATGGGCCCGCCGTCCGGTCCCTTCGCCGTCACCGTGACGCTGCCGTCGCCGTTCGGCGTCACGGACTCGACGCCCGTCTTCACGTGGACCGCGATGCCCTTCTTCCGGAACGCCTTCTCGACCTCTTTCGACACCTCCTCGTCCTCGATGGGGAGGATTCGCGGGAGGACCTCGACGAGAACCGTCTTCGTTCCGTAGCGCGCGAAGCACGACGCGAACTCGGAGCCGACGGCGCCCGAGCCGATCACGAGAAGCGACTTCGGGATCGACGTGGACTTCAGGATGTGGTCGGAGTTCAGGATCGACACGCCGTCCGCCTTGAGGTGGGGAAGGTCCCGCGGAACCGAGCCGGTCGCGATCAGGACGTTCTTCGTCTCGAGCACGGTTTCTCCGCCCTCGCCCGTGACGGCGACGCGGTTCGCGGCGACGAGCCGCCCGAATCCCGGCACGACGTCGATCTTGTTCTTCTTCATGAGGTACTCGACGCCCCTGGCGCCCTTGAAGACGACCTTGTCCCGGAACTTCACGACGCCTGGATAGTCGAGCTCGACGCCGGCCGTCTTCACGCCGAACGACGCCGCGTGATTCTTCGTCTCGTCGTAGAGCGAGGCGGACTTCAGCATCGCCTTCGTCGGGATGCAGCCCCGGTGAAGGCACGTGCCCCCGAGGCCGACGCCGGCCGCCTTCGCGTCCTTTTCGACGATGGCGGTCTTCAGTCCGAGCTGGGCGGCGCGGATCGCGGCGACGTAGCCGCCGGGTCCGGAGCCGATCACGACGAGGTCGTAGGAAGGGTTGGCGCTCAAGCGTCTCTCCTTGATGAGGGCGCGCGCGGGGCGGGAGCGTTCGCGCGAGAAAGGAAATTATATGCGGTCGGCCGTCAGGGCGAGCGCGGCGACGTTCACGCGCGATGCGCGCGGCGGGCGGCCTAAGATGCGCGCGTGATCGGCGAGGTGCTCGGGCGCTACCGGATCGACGCGCGGCTCGGCGCCGGCGGCATGGGCGAGGTCTGGCGCGCGGAGGACATGCGCCTCAGGCGGCCCGTGGCCCTGAAGGTCCTGCACGGGGCGCCCACCGCCGAGGAATCGGCGCGCCTCCTGCGGGAGGCGCGCCTCGCCTCGCAGCTCAGCCACCCGAACATCGCGGTCATTTACGAGATCGACGAAGTCGAGCGGGACGGCCGTGCCGTGCCCTTCATCGCGATGGAGTACGTCGAGGGCCGCACCCTCGCCGAGCGGATCATGACGGGGCCGCTGGCCGCGGCCGAGGCGCTGGACGTCGCGTCCCAGGTCGCCTCCGCGCTCGAGGCCGCGCACGCGCGCGGCGTGGTCCACCGGGACGTGAAGCCGGGAAACGTGATCGTCGACGCGGCGGGCCGCGTCAAGGTCCTCGACTTCGGGCTCGCCGCGTGGCGCGCGCCCCGGGGCTTCTCGGGCGAGACGTGGAGCGCTGGCCCCGCCGGGCCCACTCAGTCCATCCCGGGCGCGGTCGTCGGGACCGTGGCGTACATGTCGCCGGAGCAGGCGCTCGGCGGCGACGTCGACGCGCGCACGGACGTCTTTTCGCTCGGCGTCCTCCTCTGGGAGACGCTCGCGGGCCGGCGCCCGTTCGAGGGCGCCAACGCCGTGGAGATCCTCGATCGCGTGCTGCACGCCGACCCTCCGCCCCTTTCCCGCGCGTCGGCCGGCATCCCGCCGGGGCTCGAGTCCGTCGTCGGCCGGATGCTCGAGAAGGACCGCGAGCGGCGATACGCGACGATGCGCGACGCGCGGGGGGACCTCGAGGCCGTCGCGCGCGGCGCGGCGCGGACGACGTCCGCCGCTCCGGCGCTCGGTGGAGCCGCCCCGCCCCCGAACGCCGTCGCCGTCGTCGCGTTCTCCAACATCACGAAGAGCCCGGAGGACGACTGGCTCCGGACCGGCATCATGGAGACGGTCACGGCGGACCTGAAGTGCGTTGCGGGCCTGACCGTGATCGGGTGCGAACGCATCTGCGAGGTCGAAAAGCGCCTGACCGGGCAGGCGTCTCACGGGGAGTCCGAGCTCGCGGCCCGCCTGGGGCGCGAGGTCGGCGCCCGTTGGGTCGTGACGGGCGGCTTCCAGCGCCTCGGGGACCGGGTGAGGATCACGGCGCGCGCGAGCGACGTCGAGTCCGGCGAGGTGCTGACGACGGTGAAGGTGGACGGGGCGATGGCCGACCTCTTCGCGCTCCAGGACCGCATCGTCGCGCAGCTTGCCGAGGGCTTCCACGTCGCGGCCCGTCCGTCCTCTGGCCCGGGCGACGGGACGCACGTGATCGACGCGTACGAAGCGTTCTCCAAGGGGCTGGTGAACCTCCGCGCCGAGAGCCGCGAGTCGGTGGACCGCGCGATCCTCTTCTTCGAGCGGGCGGTGGCGCTCGACCCGGACTACGGCCGGGCCTGGATCGAGCTCGGCGCGGCGTACGACACGAAGGCGAGCTATCTCGCCATGCCCGAGCTCCTCGAGCGCGCGGTGCAGGCGTTCGAGCGCGGACTCGCGCTCGAGCCGCGCCTCCCGCGGGCGTGGCGCGAGCTCGGCGCCACGCTCGTGAGCCTCGGGCGCGAGGAGCGCGGCTTCGAGGCGATCCGCCGGGCGCTCGAGCTGGATCCCGAGGACGGCAGCGCTCATGCGTCGCTCGGCCGCGCGTACTTCATCGGGAGAGGGATGTTCGCGGAGGCCGCGGCGTGCTTCGAGCGGGCGCTCCAGCGCAATCCCCAGGGCGGCTGGTACGCGCTCCAGCTCGCGCACGTCGCCGCTCTCCTGCGCGACTTCCCGCTCGCGGACCGCGTGGCGCGCCAGGCGATCGAGCTGCAGGAGCGCGGGCTCTCCGGCCGCGAGGGCGTCCTCATCGTCGGCGCGTACATGCGCCTCGGCGTCGTGCGCGCTCTCGAGGGCCGGTTCGAAGAGGCGGTCGAGGAGTTTCGGCGCGAGCTCGCGTTCCTGCGCCGGGTGGACCATGCCCTCAAGGAGAGAGCCGTCGTCGAGCTTCACGTTCATCTCGGCAGCGCGCTTCTCGCGTCGGGACGGGCCGACGAGGGGCGGCAGGCCCTCCGGCTCGCGCTGGACGCGTTCGAAGAGCGCCTCCGCATGGGCGCGGACGAGCCGTTCACGCGCTACTACGTGGCCGCGGCATGGGCGCTGCTCGGGGAGAGGGATCGCGCGCTCGACGCGCTCGAGCGCGCCGCCTCTCAGCGCCGCGCCTACACCGTCGCGCGGGCCCGGATCGACCCGGACTTCGAGAGCCTCCGCGGCGAGGCGCGCTTTCGCGCGCTGACCGCGGCCTGAGGCGGAGCCGCCCCCGCGCGATACTCTCGCTCCATGCACCGTGCCTTTCTGCGAATCGTTCTCGCCGCCGCCTTCGGCCTCGTTCTCGCGCCGTCCGTCCGCGCCGTGGAGCGTTCCGTCCCCGGGAAGCTCGCGACGGGAGAGATGCTTCTGCCCAACGGCCGTCTCCTGACGCCGACGGGAACGCAGACAGAGGTCTCCCCCTATCCCCTCGCGCTCGCCCTCACCCCGGACGGGAAGCGCGTCGTCGCGGCGTGCACCGGGGCCGACGACCAGTCGCTGCATCTTCTCGACGCGGCGACGGGAAGGTCGCTCGCGAAAGAGCCCGTGAAGAAATCCTGGCTCGGCCTCGCGATCTCTCCGGACGGAAAGCGCGTGTACCTCGCGGGCGCCGGCGGGAAAAACGTCCTCGTCTACCGGCTGGAGAAGGACCGCTTCACCGCCGAGGAGCCGATCTCTCTTCGCAGACCGGACGACCCGGCCAAGCTCGACGCGACGCCCGCGGGTCTCGCGATCTCGGCCGACGGCAAGAGCCTGTGGGTCGCGCGAATCCTCCTGAACGACGTCGTCCGGATCGATCTCGCCTCGCGCACGGTTGCGGCGGCGGCCGCGGTCGGCGTCCATCCCTACCGCCCGGTCGTTTCGCCGGACGGGACGCTCCTCGCGGTGGCGAACTGGGGCGCGGCGTCGGTGTCGCTCCTCGACACCGCGTCCGGTGCCGTCGTCGCGACCGTGAAGACGCTCGACCACCCTTCCGACCTCGCGTTTTCGCGCGACGCCAGGACGCTCTTCGTCGCCCAGACGAACCGCAACCTCGTCGCCGCCGTGGACCTCGCCTCGCGCTCCGTCGTGCGCCAGATCTCCGTCGCGCTCGGGCCGGACGGCCCCGGCACGCCGTCGGCGGACGCGCTCGCGGACGGCTCGACCCCGAACGCGCTCGCTCTGTCCCCGGACGGACGGACGCTCTACGTCGCGAACGCGGACGACGACGCCGTGGCCGTCGTCGACGTCGGGGGCGATCTTCGCGAGGCCCGGACGAAGGGCTTCATCCCGAGCGGCTGGTATCCCGCCGCCCTCGCGCTCTCCTCGGACGGAAAGACGCTTTGGGCCGCGAACGCGAAGGGCGGCTGGTCCTGGTCGAACGCGACCGGCGGCCCCGACCCCACGAAAAAAGGCGACGACAAGAAGGCCTGGAAGAAGACGCGCACGATTCCGGGCTCCGTTTCCCGGATCGACGTCCCGTCGCCGAAGGCGCTCGCGGCGGCGACGGTGCGCGCGTACGCGAACCGGCGGCCGGCCGCCCGCGGCGGATCGCCCGCGAAGGCCTCGGCGGTCGTCCCGGCGGCGCCCGGCGGCGTCTCGCCGGTCAAGCACGTCGTCTACGTGATCCGCGAGAACCGCACGTACGACCAGGTGCTCGGCGACCTCCCGCAGGGCAACGGCGACCCGTCGCTCACGATCTTCGGGCGCGACGTGACGCCGAATGCCCACGCACTTGCCGAGGAGTTCGTCCTCCTCGACAACCTCTACTGCGACGCCGAGGTTTCGGCCGACGGCCACAACTGGTCGACGGGCGCATACGCCACGGACTTCGTCGAGAAGGTCTGGCCGCCGGTCTACGGCAGCGTCGCCTTCTCGTACCTCTTCGAGGGAAACGACGCGAACGCGTACCCGACGAACGGCTACCTGTGGGACGCGGCCGCGCGCGCGGGCCTGACCCTGCGCAACTACGGGGAATTCGTCGGCACCTCCGCGGAGTGGTCGCCGACGACCATGAATCTCGAGGAGGGAGCGACAGGCGCGCTGAAGGGGAACACATGCCCCTTTTTCCCCGGCTTCGACACGGACATCCTCGACAACGCGCGCGTCGACATCTTCCTCAAGGAGTTCCGCGGCTTCGTGAAGTCGAAGGAGCTGCCGCGCCTCCTGATCCTGCGCCTCGGGAACGACCACACGGTGGGGACGAAGAAGGGCGGGCGCTCGCCGCGCGCGATGGTCGCGGAAAACGACGTCGCGCTCGGGCGCCTCGTCGAAGCGATCTCGCACTCGCCGTTCTGGAAGGACACCGCGATCTTCGTCATCGAGGACGACGCGCAGAATGGTTCGGACCACGTCGACGCCCACCGGACGGTGGGCTTCGTGGCTTCGCCCTGGACCCGGCGCAAGGGGTTCGTGGACTCCACGATGTACTCCACGGTTTCCATGCTTCGGACGATGGAACTGATTCTCGGCCTCCCGCCGCTGTCGCAGCACGACGCGAGCGCGACGCCGATGTCGAACGCCTTCGCGGAGGCGCCCGACGGCGCGCCCTTCACGCACCGCGAGACGAAGGTCCCGTTCTACGAGATGAACCCGGACGGCGCGCCGATGCAGGCGCAGGCGAACGCGTGGGATTTCACGAAGGAGGACGCGGCGCCGGACCTCGCGCTCAACGAGGCGATCTGGAAGAGCGTGCGGGGAGCCGACGCGGAGATGCCCGCGCCCGTGAACGCCGCGTGGGTGCGCCTGAAGGAGAAGGGCGGCGACTGAGGCCTATCGGACGCGCTCGAGCGGCACGTCGATCCCGAGGGTCAGGGGCAGCCGGACGTGCACGTCCCGGTTCTCGATGACGAGCGTGTAGATCCCCGGCTCCCACGCCTCTTTCGGGGATTCGAAGTAAACGTCGCCCGACGCGAGCGTCCGCGAATTCACCGCGACTTTGTCGAAGACGATGTCCTCACCGGGAATCGCGAAGAAGCCGAGACGCTCCTCGCGCACGGCGCCGGGAAAATAGCCGTTCAGCGGGTCGCGCTGCACCTTCGCCTCGTTGAGCATCCTGCGCAGGTCGGGAATCGCTTCGGCCATGCGGCGCTGTGACGGCATCGGGAGGCGCCTGCCGTCCGGCATCACGAGCGAGACGTCCTCGCGAAAGACCTCGACGGGCTTGCCTCTCCACACGGTGAGGCCGGTGTCGAGCAGGATCCACTTGCGGTCGAGATGGCCCTGCGCGTGGCGGTATCCCACGACGACCTGCACGGAGTCGTCCCTCCAGCGCATGACGGTCTTGCCGAGGCGGGTGACGTTCGGCCCGCTGTCGACGTCTGCCGCGCCGGGCGCCGCGAGGCAGAGAGCCGCGAGGCCGGAGAGAACGAGTCTGGGAGTGGGGTTCACGGAATCCTCCGGGGGCCCGAGGCCCTCTCGGGACGTCCCTTGCACGGAGCATACCGCCCGGCGGGCCCCCTTTTGCGGACGGTTCGTGGGGCCTCGGAGTACGATTCGCGGACCAAATGAGCGCGTCGTCGCTGGTGGGCGTCTGGAAGCTCCTCGTTCTCGAGTTCCGCTCGGACGGGCAGGTCGTGTATCCCACGGGGCGCGACGCGACAGGAATGTGCCTGTACGACGCCACCGGCCACATGTCGCTCCAGATCATGCGGGTGGATCGGCCGCGCTTCGCCTCGGGCGACCTGCTGAGCGGCGCCCCCGAGGAGGTCCTCGCCGCCGCGAAGGGCTACATCGCGTACGGTGGCACCTTCGTCGAGGACGTCTCGAACGGCGTCGTCGTCCACCACGTTACGCACTCCCTGTATCCGAACTGGGTCGGGACCGACCTCGTCCGGTTCTTCAAGAGGACCGGAGACCGGCTCATCACGGGCAACCCGACGGTCGTGGTCGGCGGCCACGTCATGGACGTCATGCTCATCTGGGAACGGCTCTCGGACGTCGAGAGGCACTGACCCGTGCAGCGCTTCACCCTTACCCGCCACATGTCGCGCCGCCTCACGCTCTGCCGGCGCGTCGGGCCCTGCCCGGCCGGCGCGTCCGTGAGGATCAGCGTCCTGCTCCACGCCAAGGACGGGCGCGCCCTGCGCGAAGCCGTCCATGCCGTCTCGGACCCGAAGAGCGCCGCGTACGGCCGCCACCTCACGCCGGACCAGGTCAGGGACCTCGTCGCGCCGGGCTACCAGGACCTCGACGCGGTCCTTGCGTTTCTCAGCGACTCGGGTCTGCGGGTCGAGGGCGTCTCAGGCGCGCGCACGGCCGTGCAGGCGAGCGGACCGGCCGAGGCCGTCGCGCGGGCCTTCGACGCCCCGATCGGCCTCTTCGCGCCGCCGCGCGGTCTCGCGGACGGCCGGCGGCGCGCCTACGGGATCGAGCGCGACCCGACGATCCCGGCGTCCCTCTCGGCCGTCATCCGCGGCGTCGCGGGCCTGAACGACCTGCCCGCGGCGCGCCGCTTCCCGCCGCTCCTCGCGCCGAAGCGCTCGCGCGTGCCGCGGCGCGGCCCGGCGGCGGCCCGGGGCCCGGGTGGCGGCTACACGCCCGCGGAGATCCACGCGGCCTACGGCGTCGGAGGAGCGGTCGAGACGGGCGGGCGCGGCGAGCGCATCGCGATCCTCGAGTTCGGCGGCGGCTTCTCGAGCGCGGACTTCTCCGCTTTCTGCACGGCGTACGGTCTCCCGGCCGCCGACGTCACGGAGGTCTCGGTCTCCGGCGCGAAGAACGACTACAGCGGGCGCACGGGCGACGCCGACGTCGAGGTCGCGCTCGACATGGACTGGGTCCGCGCGACCGCGCCCGAAGCCGAGATGGATCTCTGGTGGACCCCGAACGTCGACACGGGATGGGTGGACTTCCTCGCGGCGGTCCTCGACGCGCCAGACGCGCGCCGCCCGGGCGTGGTGTCGATCTCGTGGGGAATGCCCGAGGACGGATTCTCGACGTCGCGCCGTTACGACCAGACGCGGCAGCTCTTCCAGGCCTGCGCGCTCCTCGGGGTTACGTTCGTCTGCGCGTCCGGCGACGCCGGCGCGGCCGACGAGCTGCCCGAAGACGGGTGGTACGACGGCCAGCGCCACGTCGACTTCCCGAGCGTCGTCCCCGAAGTCACGTCCGTCGGCGGGACGAAGCTCCTCCCGTCCGGGTGCGGGTTCGCCGAGACGGCCTGGAACGACGGGCCGGGGCGCGGCGCCACGGGCGGAGGGTTCTCGCGCCTGATCGCGGTGCCCGACTGGCAGAAGCCCGCCTTCGCGGGCCGCAAGGGCGTGACGGGCCGCGGCATTCCCGACGTCGCCGCGGTCGCGTCGCCGGATCCCGGCCTCTCGATCTTCATCCGCGGAAAGTGGACGGCGGCGGGAGGCACCAGCGTCGCGGCCCCGATCTGGGCCGGCTTCATCGCCCGTGTCAACGCCGAGCGCGTCGCCGCCAGGAAGGCGCGCCTCGGCGCGGCGAACGCGGCTCTCTACGCCGCCGGGCGCGGCGCATCCGCGCCGTTCCGGGACGTCGTGCGCGGCGACAACACCTATGCGGGAGTCTCCGGATTCTCCGCGGGGAAGGGCTGGGATCCCGTCACCGGTCTCGGAACACCCGACGTGGCCCGGCTCGTCCGGTCCCTTTCGCGCTGAGGAAATCGCATGTTCATCGGGCACGCCGCAGTGGGGTTCGCGAGCAAGGCCGGCGCGCCCCGCGGGTCGCTCGGATGGCTCCTCGCGGCCCCGTTCCTCCTCGATTTCCTCTGGCCCGTCTTCCTCCTGCTCGGAATCGAGCACGTCACGATCGAGCGGGGCACGAACCCGTTTCTGAACTTGGCGTTCGACTCCTACCCGTGGTCCCACAGCCTCGCGATGGCGGTTGGCTGGGCGCTCCTTTACGGCGCGCTCGCGCACTTCTTCACGGGGAGCGCGGCCGTCGGCTGGGTCTCGGCGCTCGGCGTCGTGAGCCACTGGATCTGCGACGCGATCGTTCACCGGCCGGATCTCCCGCTCTGGCCGGGCAGCTCGATCTTCGTCGGCATGGGGCTCTGGAACTCGGTGCCCGCAACGCTGGGCGTCGAGCTCCCGATGTTCGCTGCGGGCGTCTGGCTCTACGTGAAAGCGACGCGCCCGAAGGACACGGTGGGCCGTTGGGCGCTCGCCGCGCTCGTCGCCGTGCTCCTCTTCTTCTATGCAGGGGCGGCCTTCGGGCCGCCGCCGCCGAACGTGACCGCGGTGGCGATCGGGACGCTTGCGCTGCTCGTCTTCGTCCCATGGGCGGTCTGGATCGACCGCCACCGCGAGGCCGTGGACGAAGCTTCCTGACGGAGCGGCTATTTCTTGGGGGCGCCGCCCGTGGCGCCGCACGTCGCCTTGAGGACGTACTGGACCTTGAACCTGTTGTTGTCCTCGCGGGACTCGGAAACGGACGACTCGTCGTCGAGCGAGAGCTCGATCGAGTGAGCTCCGGCGGGGAGGGACGGCGAGGTCGTGACGCTCTTCGTCTCACGGGCGTTCAGCGCGAGGCCCGTAGTCGCCGCGACGACGGCGCCGTCCACGCGCAGGCGGTTCGTGAAGGGCGCGCCGGTCGCGCCACCACCGAGGTTCGACATCTCGTACGTCGCGTTGAACACGCAGGCCCGGGGCCCGGCCGGCGCCCCGTCCAGGACGTTGAGCTCGACCGGTGCGGCGGCGCCCCACGGGATCAGGGCGGAGCCGATTCGCAGCCCGCCCCGGCTCGTGACGTCCGGTTTTCCGCTTTTCTCCGCCGCGGAGCCTTCGGGAATCCGGCCGAAGGCGGACGCGGCGGCGAACGCGGCGGCGGCGAGAAGGGCGAGCGGACGTGTCACGAGTGGAAGATGCACCGGCCGCGCGCTCCTTTCAAGCTCCGGGCATGGTCCCGGCGCGTTGATCGCATGCCCAGGAGCGCCAGACGGGCCCGTGGCGCGCGGGGGCCACGGGATAAACTCCGCGCACCCTGAATCGACGCCTTGCCTATCTCCTCGCTGCGGGACTCGCGGCCGCGGCTGCCGCCGCGGGGGGCGGGTCCGCCCGTCCGGGGGAAAAGCTGCAGCTCGTGTTTCTCGAGAGACCGTCGCCTGTGGACGCCAACCTCGGACCGTGGTCGTCGGTCGCGCCGACGACGTTCGCCGTCGGGCCGGCGCCCGCGACGCTACGGCTCGCCTGGGACGAGACCGCTCTGCGGGCGCTCTTCGAGGTGGGGGACGCCACGCACGTGGCGCTCGGGCGAGAGGACGAGGATCCCGATCTCGGCCTCAAGTCCGACTCCGTCGAGCTCTACCTCGACGTTCGCGGCGAGGCGACGCCGCGGATGGACACGAACGACTACCAGTTCACGGTCTCGCGCGACGGCCGCAGGACGACGTTCAAGGGTTCGTCGGCCCTGTCGGGAACCGTGCGGCCGGAAATGGAGGCCGACGCGGCCCCGCAGCCGAAGGACTGGGGCATGAACGTGCCGATCGAGGTCGCCGTCGCGGACGGTCCCGAGGCCGGGCCCGGAAAGGGGCCGGGCTATCGCGTCGAGATCGCCGTGCCGTGGGCGGCCGTTGGCGGCAAGCCGGCGCCGGGTGCGGCGTTCGGGGTCTCGGCGGCGGTGAGCGACCTCGCGATGCGCCCGGGCGAGCCCGTTCCGATGCGCACGTCGGTCGATTTCCGGGGCCGGACGGCGTACGAATCGCCCGCGGTGTGGGCTTCGGCGGCGCTGCAGCCGCCGGGGCTTTTCACGCGCCTGGCGCGGAACGCGCGGCCCTGGGCAGCCGTGGCTCTCGGCGTGCTCGCGGTGTTCGTGGCCGCAGGTTGGCGCGCGCGGGCAGCCGCCGTCCTTCGGGCTACGGCGCCCCCGCCGGTCCTCGCCGCGGGCGAGACGACCGTCTCCGCCGACGACCCGATCGAGCGGCTCAGACAGAATCTCCCGGCGCGCCTGCGCGAAGACCTCACGGCCGAAACGCTCGCGGAGATTGCGGGCGTTTCGCTTCGCACGCTGCAGCGCATCTTCCGGGAGCGCTTCGACACGACCCCGATGAGCTGGCTCATGGAGGCGCGGCTCCTCGAGGCCGCGCGCGTCATCCGGGCCGGCGACGACCCCGTAACGAAGATCGCATATCGCGTCGGATTCAAGGACCCCTCGCACTTCACGCGCCGGTTCAAGGCCCGGTTCGGCGTCTCGCCGAACGAATACCGCCGGGGGGTCGAAGGCGCGCCGGATCCGTCCGCGGGCGGCGCCGAGGACGCCGGGTGAGGGCCCGGAACCTGTCGCTCAGGGGCCAGAACGAGCTTCTGGCGCTCCGGGACGCGCGATTAGCGCGTCGGGACTACCCAAGGGAGTGGACGATCGGCCGCGAGGAGCGCACGTTGAACACAGGAGACGAGATGCGGGATGCCACCTTTCCCAGCTCGACGTTTGCCGCGGTCCTCGCTGCGGCCCTGATCCTCGTCCCGGCCGCCGCACCGGCACCCGCTCGCGCAGAGGCGCCCGACGTGGGTGTCCTCGAGGTCAGCGTCGCCCCGGCGTTCCCCGCAGCCTTCGGACAGGAGCTCAAGCTCCGCGTCCGTATCTCGAATCGCGGCACGGCCGCCGCCAAGGGCGTCGCGCTCGACGCGAAGGCCGGCGCGCTCGCGGTCGGACACATCGACGTCGGCTCGATGGGCGCCGGCGAGCAGCGCACGATCACGCTGGCGACGCGCTTCAAGCCGGCGGGCGCGGACTGCGTGTCCGTCGTACCCGTCGTCGCGCCGGATTCCCCCGTGAAGGCCGGGCCGAGCCGTCTCGCGTGCCTGACGCCAGGCTGCTACAGCCTGTCCGAGCGGCCTGGCTACTGAACGCCCGACCGTAGAATCTCGGGGTGACGGTCAACACGGACGGCGTGCCGCGGGCGGCGGGGCTCGCGGCGCTGGGCGTCCTCGCGGTCCTTCTCGCGACGGTGGACTGCCGGTCCTACGGCCTGATCCCGGACGGAAGGGAGATGCTCTCGGCCGGGGCTGCCGTGGCGCGGTTTTTCGAGATTGGCGTCTCGCGCGACTTCGTGAACGCGCCGCGGCGGCCGGGCGGGGACGCCGTGTCGCGTTACGGGATGGGGCTCTCGCTCGTCGAGGCGGTCCCGGCGGCGATCGCGCGGGCGACGGGCGCGGCGCGGACGTCGCCGCTCTTCGTCCTCGTCCCGGTCCTCTGCCTTGCGGGCTGCGCGTGGGCGGCGGCGCGTACGCTCGGGCGGCTCGGCGCCGCGCCGATTCCGGCGGCCGCGGGCGGCGCGGCGCTGGTCCTCGCGACTCCGCTCTGGGGTTACGCGGGCAGCGACTACGGCGAGCCCCTCCAGGCGCTGTGCGTCGCGCTTTCCGTGCTCGCGCTCGTCGAGCTGCGCGAGGCCCCGACGGCGCGCCGCTGGCAGGTCGTTCTTGGCGCCGCGGCGGGCTTTGCGATCCTGACGAAGACCCTGCTCGTGATCGTCGTGGCGCCACTCCTCCTGTGTGCACTGGTTGTGCGAGATACAGGAAGAGAAGACGAAGACTTCTTAGAAAGTAATAGGGCTGGTGAGCAGCCCCGCGGCAGAGCGGCGCGCAGACGCGCGGCGGGTCGTGACGCGCCTCCTGCTGCCCGATTCGCGGTGCCCTGGCCCCTGCTTCTTTCATTCATAGGAATTCTTCTTCTCTGGCTTTTCCTCGAGATCTCCCGCTTCGGGAGGCTGGGAGGCGGGTACGGGGGAGAGACGTTCACCTACCCGTTCTTCACGGGCCTCCTGCGCCTGACGCTGCTCCCGAACAAGGGGCTTCTCTGGTACGCGCCCGTCTCCGTCCTGGCCGTTCCAGGATTCCTGCTGCTGCGCCGCCGCGACGCACGGTTCGCGCTCGCGCTCGCCGCGTCGGCGCTCGCGCTGCTCTCCGCGTCGGCCGCGTGGTGGGCGTGGGACGGGCAGGCGGGATGGGGGCCGCGCCTCGTCGTCCCGGCTCTGCCGTGCTTCGCCGTGCTGGCGGGCGTCGCGCTCGCGGAGGGCGGCCGGCCGTGGCGCGTTGCGGGGGCGCTCGCGCTCGCCGCGGGAGTCGCGGTGAACGCGCTCGGCGCGCTCGTGCCGTTTCCGGCCGTGTATGCGCTTTCGTCGCAGATCGCGCCCCAGCCGATCCGTGAGGCGCGCGCGGCGGGAACGCCGTACGAGATCGACCGGATGCCGGACGGCACGCTGCGCGCGTCGGCGCCGCATCATCTCTCCCTCACGCCCGCGTGGAGCCCGATCCGCGTGCACGCGCTCGCGCTCGCCGCGCGCCTGAAGGGCGCCTGGGACGGCAGCCTCCCGCAGCTCGATCCGCCGTTCCGTCCCGCACGCGCGACGTCGCCCGCGCCCGCCCTGCGGCTTGCGACGTCGCCCGTGAGAGTCGGATGGGGAAGGGAATTCTTTGAAAGGGAAGAGGGAGAGAGAGGGGAATCGGTCGATCCCTATTTCGACGCGCTTCGGGATCAGCTCGTCCGGGCGATCGACGTGAGGGACTTCGGTCGGTCGGCCTCGCTCGGAGAGGAACTGACGAAGAGAGAAGAGAAGACTTCCGCGAACGACCCGCGCACGGTCGCGCTGGTCGCCGAGTCGATGCGCGTCGGCGGGAGCACGCCATTGACCGCGGAAACGCCCGCCTCGGGCGCGCCGGCCGCCCTCTCTTACCTTTCCAGGAAATCTTCTCTTCTGTCTTCCTCTTCATGCCACGCCTGGATCCTCTTCGTCCGCGCGATGGCGAAGCCGCCGGGCGACTTTGCGTGCCTGCCCGAGGCGCAGCGCGAGACCTTCGCGGGCGCCATCGCCGTCGCGCGCCAGCGCGGCTGGACGCTCACGGAGTGGAGCCGGGCGCTGACGACGGGGCGGCCGTGAGCGGCCGAAGCTTCAGGAGAAGGGTGGCGTCGCCGAACGGCGTGACCGACGTCGCGCGCGCCTCGAGCCCGCGCCGCAGCGGCGGCAACCACCCGCGCAGCCAGACGAATTTCGGATACGGGTCGCCGTTCTTCTCGATCGCCGCCCCGAGGTCCCAGAGGAAGCGGGAGAAGAAGACGGTGTCCACGTTGGCATCCGCTCTCAGCGCGAGGCCGGCGACGCCGGCGCGCGTCGCGCCCGTCTCGTCGACGAGGAGGGACGCCATCGCGACTTTTCCGAGGTCCCCGCGCTTCACGCGGTCGAAGACGAGCCCCTGCTCCTGACCCCAGTCGACGTTGGAATCCGAGAGGATCGGCGGCACGCCGGCCGGCCCGCCCACGAGGA
>JBDTTJ010000017.1:0-22099 GCA_039930645.1 Acidobacteriota bacterium | reverse complement strand
TCAACGTCGAGGGAATGATCAACATGCTGGAGTTCGCGCAGAGCGAACGCCAGTCCCACGGACGCCCCGTCACGTTCCTGTACCCCTCGTCCATCGCGGCGTACGGCCTCCCGGACCTCGCGACGAAGCAGATGGCGGGCAAAGTGAAGGAGGGCGAGCACAACACCCCGACGACGATGTACGGCTGCAACAAGCTGTACGCCGAGCACCTCGGGCGGTACTACGCGCGCCACTACAAGCAGCTCTCGTCCGAGAACCAGGGCGGGCGCGTGGACTTCCGCTGCCTTCGCTTCCCGGGCCTCATCTCGGCGGTCACGGTGCCGTCGGGAGGCACGTCCGATTACGCGCCCGAGATGATCCACGCGGCCGCGGAGGGAAAGCCCTACGCGTGCTTCGTCCGCGAGGACACGAGGATTCCGTTCATGGCGATGCCCGACGGCGTCGACGCGCTGCTCAAGCTTGCCGCCGCGCCGGGCGGGGCGCTCTCGCGGCAGGTCTACAACGTCGGCGCGTTCGCGCCGTCAGCCGGGGAAATCCGCGACCTCGTCGTGAAGTCGTTCCCGGCCGCGCGGGTCACGTTCGAGCCGGACGACAAGCGGCAGGGCATCGTGGACTCGTGGCCCGCGGACGTGGACGACGGCGCCGCGCGTTCCGACTGGGGCTTCGCGCCGAAGTACGGCCTCGAGTCGGCGTTCTCCGGGTACCTCATCCCGACGATCCGCGAGCGCTACCGGCGGACGTGACGCCCCAGGGCGGGCCTCCTGCCCCGCCCCCTCGTGCCGCCCCGTTGACACCAGCCGCCGAGGGTGTAGGCTTGCGGTACTAGACCGATCGGTCTAGTACGAGCGGTCGGATGAAAGGAGAAGCGGTCATGCGGGTTGCGAAAGACGACGTGGACGTCAGGATGGAGATTCCGGGGGCCGTGGTCCGCCAGCGAACGGGCTTCGGCGACGCGAGCGGATTCGGAATGCTCAGCGGCGAGTGCTTCACGCTCGCGGCGGGCGTCGACACGGCGCCTCTCTTCCAGGGCCTGGAAGGCGACCTCTGCCAGTGTCCCCACTGGGGCTTCGTCCTGCGGGGCCAGATCACGACGACCGACGCGAGCGGCGCGCGCGAGACGGTGAAGGCGAACGACCTCTTCTACTGGCCGTCCGGCCATAATGTCCACGTCGACGCGGACGCGGAGATCGTCATGTTCAGCCCCGAGCGCGAGCACAGCCACGTCATCGACCACATGCTCGACAAGGTGAAGCGTACGACGTGATGCACCGAACCAAGCAGCGCCTGCTCGATGCCGGACTGGCCCTGCTCCTGGAGCACGGGTACAACGACCTCGGCATCCAGGCGCTGCTTGCGGCCACGAACACGCCGAAGGGTTCCTTCTACCATCACTTCCGCGACAAGGAAGATTTCGCGCTCCAGGTCATCGACCAGTACATGCGGCAGGTCCACTCGGCCCTTGACGCGTGTCTCGGAGACGAAGCCCGCCCCCCGCTCGCGCGTGTGCGGCGCTTCTTCGAGCTCGTGCAGCAGACCTACCGGAAAGAGGGTTACATGGGCTGCCTGCTGGGCGGGCTCGGGCAGGAGCTCTCGGGCGTCAGCGAGGTGTTCCGGCGGAGGATCGAGGGATGCTTTTCGGAAATCGCCGGGCGGATCGGCGTCTGCCTGGAAGAAGCACGCAAGAGGGGCGACATCGCGGCCCGTTCCAACACGCGGCGAATGGCGAGCCTGCTCGTCGACTGCTGGGAGGGCGCGGCGCTTCGGAGCCGGCTGCGGGGCAACCCGGCGCCGTTGACCGCGATGCTCGACTTCTACTTCAAGTCGGCCGCCCGTCGCGGGAGCGCACGGTGAGCCTCCTCGCCGTCCTCCGCCGCGCGCTCGCCGCGGCCGGGACGCCGGAGCGCGCTGTGGGCGGCCGCGCGTACCTGAAGTCCGCGATGCCGCTTCACGGCGTCGATGTGACGACGTTACGCGGGATCTGCAAGGAGACTTTCGCGGCGCATCCCCTGGAGAGCGTGGCCGCGTGGCGCCGCGACGTCCTCGCCGTCTGGCGCGGCGCGAAGTTTCGCGAGGAGCGCTACGCGGCGATCGAGCTGACGGGCGATCGGCGCGCGCGGGGCTTCCAGGCGATGGCGTCGCTGCCGATGTACGAGGAGATGATCGTGACGGGCGCCTGGTGGGACCTCGTGGACACCCTCGCGACGAAGCGCCTCGGGGAGATCCTCCGGAACGAGCCGGCGCCGATGCGGAAGGCGATGCGCGCGTGGAGCCGGTCGGACGACATGTGGAAACGGCGCAGCGCGATCCTCTGCCAGATTGCGTTCAAGAAGGAGACGGACCTCGAACTCCTCTTCGAGCTCATCGAACCGTCGATCGGGTCGAAGGAGTTCTTTCTGAGGAAGGCGATCGGCTGGGCGCTCCGGTCGTACGCGTGGACGGACGAGAAGCCGATCGTGAGGTACGTCGAGAAAAACCACGCGCGCCTTTCGGGCCTCTCGGTCCGCGAGGCGCTGAAAAACGTCCGTTAGCTTTTCAGGAAGCTCAGGACGTGCGAGAAGTCCTTCTCGCCGAGGCCGGCCTTGCGCGCTCGCTCGTAGTCGGCCCTTGCGGCCTCGACGACGGGCGCCGACTCCGGGCCGCCGCCGGCCTCGACCATGAGGCGGAGGTCCTTCTCCATGAGGGCGAGCGTGAACGCAGGAGGCTCGCCGCCCGCGGCGAGGAAGTCCATCTTCGCCCTGAGGTACGGCGAGACCGAGGGGATGGAGAGGAGCCACTCGGTCGTCTCCTTCTCGGGCAGGCCGAGCTGCCTGGCGAGGCCGAGCGCCTCGCCGAACGCCGCGAGCGTGACGCCGAAGAGGAGGTTGTTCACGAGCTTCATCGCCGAGCCCTGCCCGACCGCGCCGAAGTGTAGGACGCCCTTCGAGACGGCATCGAGCACGGGCTTGCCGCGCTCGAGATCCGCAGCGTCGCCGCCCGCGAGGATCTTCAGCGTGCCGTCGAGGGCGGGCTTGACGCTGCCCGCGACAGGGACGTCGCAGAAATGCGAGTTCTGCGAACGGGCGCGCGAGGCGAGCGCGCGCGACAGGGCGGGCGTCACCGTCGAGAAGTCCAGCCAGAGCGCTCCGGGCGCGAGGCCCGCGAGAAGCCCGTCGGGGCCGGAGGCCACGGCCTCGACGGCCGCGGGGTCGGACAGCATCGTGCAGACGATCTCCGCGCCGGCGGCCGCCTCGCGCGGCGTCCTCGCGACGGAGGCCCCGAGCGCCGCGAACGGGGCCGTGCGCTCCGGGTTGCGGTTCCAGACGGTCGTGGGAAGGCCGGCGGAGAGGATCCGCCGGGCCATGGGGGCGCCCATGGCGCCGACTCCGAGAAAGGCGACGCGCGTCATGGGCGCCATCTTAAGATCGCGGCGTGGCGCGGCGCGAAATCTCTCCCGAGGAAGCGCGCGCCCTCGCCGCGATCGTCGGGGAGACGCACCTCCTCGCGGCCGCGGACGACCTCGCGCCGTACGCGAAGGACTGGACGCGCGACCTCGTCGCCGTCCCGGCCGCCGTCGCGCGGCCGCGCACGACCGAGGAGGTCTCTCGCATTCTCGCGTTTTGCAACGAGCGGGCGATCCCCGTCACGCCGCAGGGCGGCCGCACGGGGATGTCGGGCGGCGCGCTCGCGGTCTTCGGCGGGCTCGGCCTCGCCCTCGACCGGATGACGTCCATTCTCGAGATCGACGCGGACAACTTCGTCGCCGTCGCCGAGCCGGGCGTCGTGACGCAGACGCTCCAGGAAGCCGTCGAGGAGAAGGGCCTGTACTACCCGCCCGACCCGGCCTCGCGCGGCTCGTGCACGATCGGCGGCAACGTCGCGGAGAACGCGGGCGGGCCGCACGCCGCCAAGTACGGCGTGACGGGGCGCTGGGTGATGGGCCTCGAGGCGGTTTTCGCGGACGGCTCGGTTGCCGAGACAGGGGGCAAGACGCGCAAGGACGTCGCGGGCTACGACCTCACGGCGCTCCTCGTGGGAAGCGAAGGGACCCTGGCCGTCGTCACGAAGGCGTGGCTACGCCTCATCGCGAAGCCCGCGGCCGGAGCGACCCTGCTCGCGCCGTTCCCATCGCTGGAGTCCGCCGTCAAGGCCGTCTTCGAGATCCACCGCCGCGGCCTCGCGCCGTCGGCCTGCGAGGTCGTCGACAGGCCTGCGATGGAGGTCGCGTCGAAGAAGAAAGGCGTTCCCGTGCCGTTTCCCGAGGCCGAGGCGCGGCTTCTCCTTGATTTCGACGGTGCGGCGGAAGAGGACGTCGAGCGCGAGGTCACGGCGGCGGGAGAGGTTCTCCTCGAGTGCGGAGCGCTCGACGTCGCGCTCGCGGCCGACGAGCCGCGCCGCCGCGCCCTCTGGGACGTGCGCCGCGGGATCGCAGAGGCGATCCACGAGCTCGGTGTTTCGTTCGAGCTGGACCTCGCGGTGCCGCGCTCGGAGCTCGTCGCGCTCGTCACGGGCGTGAGGAAGCGGGCCGCCGAGGCGCACCTCCGGGTCTTCGCTTACGGACACGCGGCCGACGGGAACCTCCACGTGCGCCTGCTGCGCGAAGGGAGCGCCGCGTTCGACGAGGCGGCGGTCGAGGCCGTCATGGCCGGCGTCTTCGAGGAAGTCGTGGCGCTCGGCGGGACGATCACGGGCGAGCACGGCGTCGGCCTCACGCTCCGGAAATTCCTCCCGCTGCGCCGCCCGCCCGCGTTTCTCGCCGCGATGCGCGCCGTGAAGGCGGCGCTCGACCCGAAGGGAATCCTGAACCCGGGCAAGCTGGTCCCGGACGCGGGATGAGCGCGGCGCCTGCGCCCGCGGCCGACCCGCCGGGCCGCTGGCGCGTTCTCGTCCTCCTCTCCGTCGCCGAGTTCCTCGGGATGTCGCTCTGGTTCTCGGCGTCCGCGGTCTCTCCGCTCTTGAAGGCCGAGTGGGGCCTGTCGGACGGGACGGCGACGTGGCTCACGCTCTCGGTCCAGCTCGGCTTCGTCGCGGGGACGCTCGCGAGCGCGGTCCTGAACCTGCCGGACGTCTGGGCGCCCCGCCATCTCGTCGTCGGTGCGAGCCTTCTCGGCGCCGCCGCGAACGCGGGCCTCGCGCTCTTCGCCGACGGGCCGGCGACCGCGCTCGTCCTGCGTTTCCTGACGGGCTTCTGGCTCGCGGGCGTCTACCCGCCCGGGATGAAGATCCTCGCGACGTGGTTCAAGGCGCGCCGCGGCCTCGCGCTCGGCGTCCTGATCGGCGCGCTGACGCTCGGGAAGGGCGTCCCCTATCTCGCGAACGCCGTCTTCGGCTCCGCATGGCGGGCGACGCTCCTCGCGACGTCCGGGGGCGCGGTTGTCGGCGCCCTGCTCGTGTATCTCTTCGTCAGGGAGGGCCCGTTCGCGCCGGCGCCCGCGCGCTTCGACCCCACCCAGGTCAAGAAGGTCTTCGCGAACCGCGGCGTCCGCCTCGCGAGCTTCGGCTACTTCGGCCACATGTGGGAGCTCTACGCGATGTGGACGTGGATCCCCGTGATGCTTCGCGCGAGCTTCACGCTCAGCGGCCTGCCGCGCGCCGCCGCAGAGGCGGCATCGTTCCTCGTGATCGGCAGCGGCGCGGCCGGCTGCGTCGCCGCGGGCCTCGCGGCCGACCGGAAGGGGCGGACGCTCGTGACGTCCGTCGCGATGGCCGTCAGCGGAGCCTGCTGCCTCGCGATCGGCTTCTGCTACGGCGGGCCTCCGCTCCTCCTGCTCGCGGTCGCGGCCGTGTGGGGCTTCTCCGTCGTGGCGGACTCCGCGCAGTTCTCGGCCGCGGTGACGGAGCTGGGCGACGTCGCGTACATGGGCACGGCGCTGACGCTCCAGACGTCGATCGGCTTTTTCCTGACGGCGATCTCGATCGACCTCGTGCCGACGTTCCTGCCCGCGCTTTCCTGGAAGTGGGTCTTCGTCCTCCTCGCGCCCGGGCCTGCGCTCGGCGTCCTCGCGATGCTGCGCCTGAGGGGGTTGCCCGAGGCCCTGAAGATCGCGCAGGGCCGGCGCTGACGCCGTCCGAAGCCACGCTCCTCCGCTACACTCACGGGATGCCGACGTCCCCGTTCGAGCCGGTGATCGGGCTCGAGGTGCACGCGCAGCTCAAGACGAAGAGCAAGACGTTCTGCGCGTGCCCCGTGACGTTCGGCGCGCCGCCGAACACGGCGGTCTGTCCGGTCTGCCTCGGCTACCCCGGCACGCTGCCGGTCCCGAACCGCGAGATGGTCACGCTCGCGATGCGCGTCGCGCTCGCGGCCGGCTGCGCGATTCAGGCACGGTCCGTCTTCGAACGGAAGAACTACTTCTATCCCGACCTCCCGAAGGGCTACCAGATCTCGCAGTACGAGCGGCCGCTCGCGACGGGGGGCCACGTCGCCGTCGAGACGGACGCGGGGCGCCGGGAGATCCGGCTGAACCGGATCCACCTCGAGGAGGACGCGGGCAAGTCCATGCATGAGGTCCCGTGGGACGACGTGTCGTCGTCCGCCTCGCTCGTCGATCTGAACCGCGCGGGCACCCCGCTCATCGAGATTGTGACGGAGCCCGAGATCGCCTCGCCGGAGGAGGCGTTCGACTATCTCCTCCGGCTGCGCCGCCTCGTGCGCTGGGTGGACGCCTCGGACGGGAACATGGAGGAGGGCTCGCTGCGCTGCGACGCGAACGTGTCGCTCCGGCCGCGCGGCGCGAGCGCGCTGGGCGTGAAGGTCGAGATCAAGAACCTCAACTCGATCGCGCACGTGAAGAAGGCTCTCGAGCACGAGATCGCGCGGCAGGCGGCCGTGCTCTCCGCGGGCGGCACGGTCGTGCAGGAGACGCGCCTCTTCGAGCCGGCGACGGGCGCGACGAAGACGATGCGGACGAAGGAAGAGGCGATGGACTACCGCTACTTCCCGGACCCCGACCTCGGCGCCCTCGCGGTGGACGCGGCGTGGGTCGACGCGGTGCGCGCCTCGCTGCCCGAGATGCCGGAGCCGCGCGCGGAGCGGTTCGCGGCGCAGTACGCGCTGCCGGAGGCGGACGCGGAGCTCCTGTGCTCGTCGCGGCCCTTCGCGGACTGGTACGAGGCGGCCGTCGCCGCGCACTCGTCGAACCCGAAGGCGGTCGCGAACTGGCTCCTGTCGGACCTCCTCGGCCGGATGTCCGACGCGGACCGCCAGGCCGGGCGCGTCCCCGTTTCGCCGGGTCACCTCGCGGCCCTCGTCGCGCTCATCGACGCCGGAACGATCTCCGGGAAGATCGCGAAGGAGATCCTGCCGGACGTCATCGAGACCGGGATGGCGCCCGCGGATCTGGTGAAGGAGAAGGGCCTCGTCCAGATCGCGGACGAAGGCGCGATCGGAGAGGCCGTCGCGCAGGTGATGGCTTTGAACCCGGAGCAGGTCGCCGCCTACCGCGGCGGAAAGGCCGCGACGTTCGGGTGGTTCGTCGGGCAGGTCATGAAGGCGACGGGCGGCAAGGCCGCGCCGGCGGTCGTGAACCGCCTGCTGAAGGAAAGACTCGGGCCTCCCGCGTGATCGAGTTCTACCGGGTCGCCAAGGAATACCAGGGTCGCCGCGTCCTCAGGGACGTCACGTTCCAGGCGAAGAAGGGCGAGTTCGTGTTCCTGACGGGGCCCTCCGGCGCGGGCAAGACGACTCTCCTCCGACTGATCTTCCGCGCCGAGGCGCCCACCGAGGGCCAGATCATCGTGAACGGGATGAACGTGAGCGGAATGCCGCCCGCCCGCGTCCCCTCGCTCCGGCGTGCGATGGGCGTCGTCTTCCAGGACTACAAGCTCCTGCCGCGGCGGACGGTCCTCGAGAACGTCACGTACGTGCAGAAGTTTCTCGGCGTGCCCGCGGCCGAACGCCGCCGGCGCGCGTACCAGACGCTGCGGCTCGTGGAATTGCACCATCGCATGTCGGCCCTCCCCGAGGAGCTGTCCGGCGGCGAGCAGCAGCGCGTCGCGCTCGCGCGCGCGCTCGTGAACGACCCCGTCCTCCTCGTGGCCGACGAGCCGACCGGGAACCTCGACCACCGCCTCGCGCAGGAGGTCATGAAGCTCCTCGTCGAGATCAGCCTGCGCGGGACGACGGTGCTCGTCGCGACGCACGACCAGGACCTCATCCGCCAGACGGGGCGCCGCTGCCTCACGCTGGACGGCGGGGGCGTCGTCGAGGGGCTCGTGGAGGGGGCGCTTCCCCCGCAGGCCGCTCACCGGCGCGAGGAGTCGCCTCGGTGAAGGGCGCCGTGTCGATCGGCGCGCTGTGGAGCGAGACGGCCGAGAGTCTCGTGAGGGCGCGCCGCATGACGTCGCTCTCGGTCGCGCTCATCGCGATCTCGATCGGCCTCGTCGGCGCGTTCTTCCTCGTCGCGGAAAACCTCCGGGGCGTCGTCGAAACGGTGCGGGACGAGTCGGCGGTGACGGTGTTCCTGAGGCCCGGCGCGACGGACGCGGACCGGGCGGACCTCGAGCGCGTCGCGCGGGACTCGCGCCTCGTCGCGAGGACGAAACGCGTGACGCCCGAGCAGGCGCGCGCGCGCTTCTCGGACTGGTGGCGTTCCCTTGCGCCAGCCGCTCGCGCGCTCCCGACGAACCCGTTTCCCGAGTCGCTCGAGCTGGAGCTCGAACCCTCGGCCGTCGCGTCCGAGGCGATCCCGGGCTTCCTGAAGAACCTCGCCGCGCACCGCGCGGTCGAGGAAGTCCAGTTCGACGTGGACTGGATTCGCCGGCTGCGGGGCGCCGTGCAGCTCGCGAAGATCGCGGGCTTCGTTCTCGCTGCGCTCCTGACGCTGGGCGCCGCCTTCACGATCGCGAACGTCGTGCGGCTCACGATCCTCCTGCACCGCGACGAGATCGAGATCCTGCGCCTCGTCGGCGCGCCCGAGCTGCTGATCCGCGGGCCGTTCGTCCTGGGCGGGCTCGCGCAGGGCCTTCTCGGGGCGGCGCTCGCTGTCGGGGGGCTCTGGCTCGTTTACCGGAGCGTGATCGCGTGGGTCGCCGCGACGAAGAACGCGTTCCTCGGCGTCTTCGCCGTGCGCTTCCTGCCCGGGTCGACGTCCCTGCTCCTGCTCGCGTTCGGCGTCGGGGCCGGCGTCGTCGGCGGCCTCCTCGCCGTGCGGCGGAAGAATCTCGCGGGATGAGCGGGACGACGCCGCGCTACGCCCGGGCACTTCTTCGTGTCACGAGGCCGTTTCCCGATTTCGACGCTCCGTTCATCGGGAACCTCCGCCGGGACGCGGTGCGGCTGCTCCGTCTGACGGAGGGCCATCGCGTTCTCGACGCGGGCTGCGGCATGGGCGGGAGTTTCGCAGGGCTCGTGGGAGCGGTCGGCCCGTCTGGCGAGGTCGTGGGGGTCGAAATCAGTCCCGAAACCGTCGTGAACGCGCGACGGCGGATCGTGAAGAACGCCTGGAAGAACGTTGAGGTAGTCGAGGCGCCTGCCGAATCCGTCCGCCTGACCGGAATGTTCGACGGCCTCCTCATGCTCGGGGCTCCGGACGTGTACGGATCGCGCGAAGCCCTCGCGAACCTCCTGCCGCACCTGAGGGACAGGGCCCGCATCGTCTTCTTCGGCGCCAAGACGTCGAGCTCTCGCGTGGGCGTCGTCCTGAATCCGCTCCTCAAGCGGGCGTTCAAGACTTTTTCTTTTCCGACGACCCCGGCGCCCGACGCGAACCCGTGGCGCCTCGTGGCGCCGCATGTCGAGGGGCTCGAGGTGGAGGAGCGCGCCCGCGGCGCGCTGTTCCTCGCCTCGGGGACGTTTGTCTCGGAACCGCGGCGCGGGAGCGTGTCCCGGGAGCCCGCGTAAGATTCCCTCGATGAGTGTCGGACGAGCGGTGCCGCGCGACTCGGCGGAGGAGGCGCTCCGGATCGGCGCCGCGCTCGACGTGCGTTTTCACGACTTGAAGGGAGACGGCGTGGCGACCAGCAAGGATGCGGCCTTTCGCGAACTCTTTCGCATTCTCGAGGCGAGCGGGCTCGAATACGCGCTGATCGGCGGCGTCGCGGTGCAGCTCTGGAGTCGCGAGCCGCGGACGACGCTCGACGTCGACGTCGCCGTCAGGAGCTACGAGAGCGTTCCGCGGGCCGCCCTCGAAGCGTCCGGGTTCCGGGTGCTCGCGAGGCACGCGCATTCCGAGAACTGGGCCGGGCCGGGAGGAACTCCGGTGCAGTTCAGCGACGCCGCCGCTTTCGCATTCCTCATCGAATCCGCGGTTCACAGGACCTTCGAAGGTGGCCGCGTCCGCGTGGCGAGCCCGCTCGCGCTCGTCAAGGAGAAGCTCCGGGCCGCGGCCGACCCGGCGCGGCGCGAATCGAAGCGCTTCCAGGACCTCGCGGACGCCAAGGGCCTCGCCGAGGAGCATCCGGAAGTCGAGGAGCGCCTCACTTCCGCGGAGCGGGAACTCCTGAAAAGAAGTCTTTAGAGGTTCGCCAGAAGACTCTCGGGCTCTTCCGGCGGCTCGGGGTCCGGCGTCCGCTCGCCCAGGAGCGCGGCCCACGGCGGACTTTCACGGGAAGCGCCGCGTCGTCGACATGATGGACGCACACGCCGACCTACGAGAGTTTCTTTTCGCCCTTGGTTGAAAACGGCTGGTCAGGACTGTCTATAGGGGTAGGAGAGAGTATGCCCAGACTTCGACTTGCGTTTCGCCATATTGGCGTTCAGGTGCAGCCGCGCCCCCTCCGGAACAAGCCTCAAATCACTGCTTCTGTCCTTCTGGGCGCCCCTCGTCGCCCGCAATGACCGCCGCTCAACAAAGAGAGGGATACACTTTGAGAAAACGCCTCTTCGCTATCCTCGCGTTCGCCGTCGTCGCCGGAATGGTCGCAGTTGCTCCCCAGGCATCCGCCTGCGTGAAGTACATCCTCGAGAATGAAAACGGGGGTCCGGTGCAACTTTGCGTCCTGACCGGCGAGGATGCCAACTACTGCTACTACACCTGCACCCAAACTAGGCCCTAGCACGTGCCAGAGGTTCCCCTCTGGCACGTGTTACATAGCATTTGAAGGGACTCGAAGTGCGCAGACTACTGATTCCTTTGATCGGCCTGCTGTTCGTACCGTCATTTCTCGTCGGCGCCGCGCCGGTGTCCTTGCAGGTCCGCACAATCGTGGACGGTGTTCCACCTGGAGTTCGTATCACCGCCCAAGCGAAGGCCGTGTACGTCCTCTTCGATCTGACCCCCAACCCCAAGACGCCCGGTCAGCCGTCCGAGATATTTCGCCTTTCCGGCGACGGCGCAGCGTCAATCGATTTCGTCGTGCCCGCTTCAGGCCGGGTCCCGCCGCAGCAAACTGATATCACATTTCAAAAGGCGCTCACCCCGGCGCCTGACGGGCTGGCCGCCCTACTCGAATTTCCGATTCACTACGCAATATCCTGTCCGCCGGCTGCGCCCGGATGCGAGTCTAGAACCCGAGACAGCACCTTCTCTGTCCGCTACCTTCCCGGAATTTCTTCGCCTATTCGACCTTGTATCCAGTTTCGAGGAGGCGACGGAGGGATTTTTGTCGGCGTTGGAAGCGACTGTGAGGACCCCCGTACACGCGGTGCGCGGGGGATTCCGCGGCGTAGTAACTGACGTGGAACGAATGCCTGGCGGCGCCCTAAAGCCCCCGCATCACGATCCTCCTACGCAGTGGAAGATCTTCCGGGCGATAGCCCTAAAGGAACTCAGAGATCACGCCCGCGGAAGACGATTCCTCCTCGGCGCCGGAATGACACTGGCCCTCTGTCTCCTCGCGACTACGATTCGCGTCAAGGACTTTCGCCAAGCGCACCAAGAGAGGAACCTCTTTCTTCAACGGTGGGTCCCCTCGGTAACGGAGCAGCTGGAGCGCGACGAGGTTGTTCAGGTTGAGAACACGCGAGCAATGTCTCCTCTGTCTCTCCTAGCCGTAGGGCTTGAACCGGTGGTCCCTTTTCGCTTTACCTCAACCAAAGAAGGGCTACGTTTCGGGCAGAGCCGTGGCGCACAAAACACCGTTGACGCCCTGTTCGGATACCTTGACATCACGTTCATCGTTACGACGCTTCTGTCCCTGCTCTCGATCGCCCTCACGTTCGATTCTATTTGTGGCGAACGCGCCAACGGGACTCTTGCGCTCCTCCTCTCCTACCCCGTGGAAAGACGGACCTTTGTGGCCGGGAAGATCGCGGGCAATCTCTTTGTCGCCGTCCTCTCCTTTCTGCCCGCGCTGATGGTTACCTATTCCATAGCCCTTCTATCCGGTATCGGCAGCCTCAGCCTCGCTCACTGGGTAAACTATGCGGCGTTCGGATGTCTTTACATAGCAATATTCGTGACTATCGGTGTCGCCGTCAGTGCGCGGGCACGAGTTCCGGTTGACGCCCAGCTGGCATCCCTCGTTATCTGGGTCCTGCTCGTCTTCGCTCTACCGCGAGTCGTCGCGCTCGGCGTGAACCAACTTCATCCTCCGACGAGAGCTGTTGAGCTCGCTATCAGGGAAGACGAAGAGCTCTCCCGCCTGCGACTTGAACACAATCGACGGCTGGAAAGAGCATTTCGGCTATACCTTAGCGCTGACTCCGGCGCGGCCTCCCGCAGAGACGACTTTGATCGTGCACGAAGGGACTCTTTGGACGAGCTAAGGCGGGAACGCAGATTGAAGATCGGGAGGATCTGGGAGGAACAGCGAGCAGCGGAAGAGGCTCGGGAATCGTACAGCCGGATTCTGTCGGCGCTCTCGCCCGCAGCACTCTTCCAGCATGCCGCCGCAGAGCTTGCATGGACCGGCGTGGAGCAGCGAAGGCACTTTGTCAACGAGGCACGCCACTACGACGAAAAGATCGGCCGCCCTCTCTCCGAGAGCCGCGACATCCTCTACGCTCGGGATTCCGACGCGCGTGGAAGGGCGCTTGTCGTGCACGATGATGTACGTTCGCTTATGGTCCCATTCCAGCCGACGTGGGCCCCGTCGAGCGCAATCTTGCGCTCAACGGTGATACCACTCCTCCTTCTCTCCTTGTTCGAACTTTCCGCCGTAATGATCGCGATCCGTACGATGGAACGATTGGACGCACGGCCATGAGCCACGGCCTCCACTGCCGAGGTGTTACGGCGGCCTTTGAACGTTCCGGTCGCGGCGTCTTCGACGTCACTCTGTCAGTTCTGCCCGGCGAGTGCCTTGCGCTCCTCGGGGGCAACGGTGCTGGCAAGACGACGGTCATCAACCTCTGTCTCGGTCTCCTTCGTCCTGAACGCGGATCCATACACGTAGCGGGTATCGACGTGGTCGCCGAGCCAATCGAGGCGAAGCGTCATATCGCATATGTTCCTGAGGTGGCTCGGCTCTACTCACACCTCAACGCGCTAGAGAACATCTGCTTCTTCGAACAGTTGAACGGGTCTGTTCCTCCGGTTCGCGCTGTGCTGGACGCCCTCGCACTGCTGTCTTTCCCGGAAGAGGCAGCCCGGGAGCCACTCCGAACGTACAGCAAGGGAATGCGGCAAAAGGTGCTTATAGCAATGGGACTTGTAAAACGCGCCTCCGTCTTCCTCCTAGACGAGCCGACGTCGGGTCTCGACCCTACAAGCACGCGCCAGCTCCTTCAGGTCGTCGAGGCTCTCCGGAGTCGCGGCGCCGCGATTGTGATCTCTTCCCATGACGCGCACGAGATCGGCGCATATGCCGATCGCATCGCTCTGCTCCGCGACGGCCGACTAGCGTGCGAACGCACTGCTCGCGGGTTGACGTTTGAGGAAATTGTTGGCCTCTATGAGTCATGATCGTGAGGTCCGCGAATGTAAACGAGCAGGATGGGTCCTATGAGGTTAGGCGCCACGCGTGAGTCTCTAGCGGGAAAGATCCGGGCTGCTTCCGCCCTTTCGGGCTGGGCCGCCGTCGCGTTGACGGCGGTTCTGGGCCAACAAACGCCGTGTATCGCTGCGGAGCAAGGCCGATCGGAGGCTCAGCTTCGCATAGACGTGGAACACGCAGCGCTCAAGGAACGCATCGTGCGTGAAGCCCTCGCGAGAAAGCGGGCCATGGCGGGTCAGGGCCTTCTATCCGCTGCGGAACTGAGCACCGCGGAAACCGAAGTGAAGCTTGCCGAACTGGAGACTCTGAGAGCGCAAATCAACTATACGAATGAACTCCCCTCGTTCCGAATTGTGTCAGCCAAGAAGAGCGCGCCACCCGGTGGCCCGCTTTCCGTCGAGCTGGAACTTGCCGCCCTCCCGATGACCCACGCGGATGGGGTGCGCCAGTATCTTGTCAGCTTGCGGGACGGGAAGAGTATCATTGGGGAACCCTACCAGGCAACCCTGACGGTTCACGTTGGTGATCCGCCAATGAGGAGGTTGCAATTTCGGCTACTCAAGGACGCCGATGAGGTGACCATTGTCATTTTGTCCGGTGCTCGGAGTGAAGAGATTCCAATCCTGCTTCAACGCGAGGGAGCCGATCGAACCATTACGGTTCGTGCACAGAATTTCTCTCAAGAAGCGGCGCTCGATGACAAGGCCGATTTCACGCTTGAGCTTGAGCGGTTCTCTTCGGGACTTCGTGATGTGAGGTTTCTCGTTACTGGGGTGCCTGAGGAGGTTAGCTATGAGTGGATCGACTCCTCCACAAAGGCTAAGCTAAGTTCCTTCCGATTCTCGGATGGACAGAATAGTGCCAAGGTGATCCTCAGGCTCTACGTGCCGACGAACGCCAATCCGAAGTGGTTCGGCCAGCTTGTCCCGTTTCGGGCCACGATTCAGGAGGGCGACCGTGTGGTCGGACAGATCGACTTGCAGGTGCGTTTTGTCGGGGCGCCGAAACTCGCGTTAGCGGCGGAGAATCTCCTCGTGAGCATCGATCGTCGTGATGTAAAGGATCTGGTTCTGACGGTCGAGAACACAGGCGGTGTCGCGGCGCGGGATGTTAGGATTGAAGCCGACCCGCCGATTGGGTTTGATGTCTCGATCACACCTGCGATGGTTCCGGCCGTTGAACCAAATCGCCGTGCGCGAATAGGCCTAAGGCTGACGGTCTCGCAAGACGCCGTGCCTGGCGACTACAATATGAAGGTCCGCGCCGTGTCGGTCACAAAGCTCGCAAATGTCGTGAGCCCCGAACAGTCCTACCGCTTGGTCCTGCGCACCGGGAGTTCCTGGATGTACCTGGGTTTCGGGGCGCCTCTCCTCGCATCTGCGTTCGCTGCTTGGCTGTTGCTCCGAAAGCGCCGACGCACTGCCGCATAGGATCATCGCGCACTCTTCAAAGTCCCGCCGCCGTAAGCGCGGTAGGAGCGCGGGCCACGAAACGCCCAACGATTCAGACGCGGTTTCTCCGGCGGAGAATACTCTTCCGCCCACCGGAGCGCCCCGGCATGCGAACAATCTAGAGGTTGGCCAGGAGGGATTCGGGCTCTTCCGGCGGCTCGGGGTCCGGCGTCCGCTCGCCCAGGAGCGCGGCCCACGGCGCGTAGCGCTCGAACCGTTCCGTGACGACCTTGATCGTCGCCGTGAGCGGCACGGCGAGGATCGCGCCCGGGACGCCCCAGAGGATCCCCCAGAAAAGGAATGCGAACAGCACGGCGAGCGGGTGCAGGCGCACGCGGCTCCCCACGATGAACGGCGTCAGGACGTTGCCCTCGAGGAACTGGACGACGGAGTAGAAGATGAGGACCTTCACGGGCAGCGCCGCGTCGCTCGACGCGAGGATCGCCACGAGGAACGCGGGCGTCGTCGACATGATGACGCCGACATACGGGATGAGGACGCACACGCCGGCCATCGGCCCGAGCACGTAACCGTAGGGGACGCGCAGGACGAGGAGGCCGGCCGTCGTGACGCAGGCCGTGATGAGGACGACGAACACCTCGCCGAGGACGTAGCCCGACAGGACGCGGGCGACGCCCTCGGCGAAGTCCTGCGCGGCGCGTCCGCCCTTCAGCCGGAGGATCTTCGCGACGGCGCCGCCGTACTTCTCGCGGTCCTTGAGCATGAAGAAGGACAGCATCGGGACGGCGGCCGCGTAGAGGAGGAGCGAGAGGACCGTCTTGACCTGGAGGGCGACGCGCCCGAGGGCGTCGAACGCGTCCGCCTCGAGACGGACGGATCGCGTCGTCCGGTCGCTTTCGGGCAGCAGGGAGCGCGTCCGCTCCTCGATCTGCGCGAAGAGCCCCTGCGCCTTGGACGTGAAGGCACGGATCTTCGTCTCGTAGGACGGAAGGTCCCGCGAAAACGCCTCGATCTGGCCGAGGGCGTTCACGACGAAGAAGACGACGAGCGCCGTGAGAAGCAGGATCACGACGAGCACCGCGAGCGTTCGCGGCAGACGGAGGCGCTCGAGGAGCCCGACGAACGGCTGGAGCGCGAAAGAAAGGAACAGGGCGAAGAAGAAGGTCACGAACAGGACCTTGCCCGCCCACAGGAGCCCGACGACCGCGGCCGTCGCGAGGACGACGAGCGCGCGGGACCGGAACACGCCGCCGCCGGCCGGACCTACGCCCGTCGAAAACGTCCCGGTGGAGAAGAGCCCGCTCGATCCCGCGTCCACGGCAGCGTCAGTGTAACGCTGCCGTGGCGGGTCGAATCAGGAGAGGCTCAGGGGAACGTGACCGAGACGACCGCCCGGCGGTTGCGGGTGGCGTCGCCGGCGTCGCCGTCGCCCTTTACCTCGGTCGCGATGCGGGAGCCGTCGATCCCGTGCCGCTTCATGAGGTAGTCCTTCGCGGCCTCGGCGCGGGCCTTCGCAAGCGCCGCGCGGTCGCCCTTCTCCTTGGCGTCCGTCCAGGCGGAGACGGTGCACGCCGCCGCAAGATTGTTCTTCAGGCGAAGGGCGACGCCGTCGAGGATCGCCTTGGCGATGTTCGTCAGGCGGCTCTTGGCCGGGTCGAACAGGATCTCGTCCGTCGTCGAGGTCGCCGGGCGCGCGGCGGGAGCGGTCACGACGGCGATCTCGCCCGGGGCCGGCGCGGGCGCGACCACGGGCGCGGGCGCGGGCGCGGGCATCGGCTCGGCCGGCGGCGGGGGCTCCTCGGGCAGGACGATCCTGGTCTTCGCGGGCTGCAGGACGGGCGGCGCGTAGGCGAACTGGAGGACGCCGCCGATGGGGAAGGGGGTCGACCCGTACTTGGACCACTGGTCGATCGCGATGCGGACCGCGCCGGAGGCGGAGAAGTCGCCGAACCAGACGCGCCCGCCGAGGAGCGCCTCGGAGTAGTCGGAGGCCTGGGTGGTCCCGCCGTCGTAGTGGACCCGGTTGATCTCGCCGATGGCCTTGAAGACCCTGGGGACGATGGGGACCGCGATGCCGACGGCGTTGCGCCACTCGTTGGCGAGGGTGTAGCCGCTCGGGAACCCGCCCGGCGAGGGCGAGCCGGTTCCGATGGTCCCCTTGAGGACGTAGCTCGACTGGAACGTGACCCAGCCGTACGTGAACGAGGCGCCGAAATCGTAGTCGGCGCGAGTCGTCCCGATCGCGTTCACGTCGTTCTTGGACTGCGTGGGGATCGCGATGCCCCCGAAGATCGTGGCGCGCACCGGGTCGCGCGGGTTGAGGAGGATCTTCGTCCCGATCCGGACCTTGTCCATCTCGGAGTGCGTGAAGCCGCCGTAGAGGGGACGGCCGCTGACCATGCCGCGCCAGTTGGACGAATCGGCGTTGTACCGGTTCGAGCCCGTCCCGATCACGAGCTCCCAGCGGTCGGTGAGACCGTAGCCGACACTGCCGCCGATGCGCTGCAGGTCGTAGCGCAGCGGGTCGTCCGGATACGGCGTCGAGTTGGGGATCGGCGCCGCCGTCCGGGGCCACATGCTCCACGACAGGCCCAGGGAGAATCGGCCGCCCGCAAGCATGTCGGCGGTCGTGATCTCGAACAGGCCCGTTTCGCCCGAGAGGGTCGGGGCGACCTGCGCCCGCGCCGGGAGGGAGAGCACGAAACACACGGCCGCGGCGAGGGACAGTCGGGTCCGCATCCGTCTCATCGAATCTCCTTTGCCGCCTGCATCGGGCGTGCGTGCCCGGGTTTGGCGGGGACTTGCCTCGAACCGATGCTCAGAAGACGGGAAATTGCCGATTGAGTCTAACCCGTCCGGGCCTTCGAGAGCAAACGAGGGGAAGGACTTAACGGTCAGAGGAGGGGATTCATCTTCTCGCGGAACCCGCGGGCGGCCGCCGGGCCGCGCAGCGCGGCGATCGCCTCTTCCAGGGTCCGGATCAGGTCGCGCACGACGTCGAGACCCCGGCCGCGGTCGAGTTCGGCCAGCGCCGCGCGGTACGGGCGCTCGATCGACACGTCTCCGGCGGCGACGGCTGCGCCCTCGGCCTCCTGCTTCACCTTCGTGCATAGAATCTGGAGGCTGCGCTTCTCGTCGCCTTTCGAGAGAGCCTGAAAGGCGCCGCTATGCGTCGAGACGTTCGCGACGCTCTGGCCGGTGACGATCGGCGCGGGCGCCGGGACCGTGGAGACGGCGCGGGGCGCACCGGGGGAGCCGGCGCGGGCTTTCGAGATCTCGACGAGCTCGGCCGTCACGAGCCCGTAGAGGGTCTTGGCGACGTCGAAGGACGAGAGCTTCAGGCCGCGGGCGATGTCTTCGATCGAGCGCTGGCCGTCCGTCTTCGTCACGACCCGCCACTCGAGGGGCGTCAGCGTGACGGGGCCCGTCATTCCCTCGCGCGCGACGAGGACGGGCACCGAGTCGGTCGCCGGGATCTTGCGCGACAGGATCTTCCACTCGTCGCTGCGGCGGGCGGCCTCGAGAAGGAGATTCGTGTTCGAGCGCGTGATCGTGTGCGCGTCGCTCTCGACGCCCGGGGAGAACTGGAACGTGCCCTGGTTCCACAGCGCGAGCGCGTAGATTGCGTCGTCGCCCTCGACGTCGCCGACCTTCGCGTGCGTGATCTGCCCGCTCTGGAGGTACACGTATCCCTTCTCGGACGCACGCGTCATCGAGAACATGCCCGTCTTGCCGGAAACCGCGACCAGCTGGACGATGTCGGCGAGCGGCAGCTCGTTCAGAGAACCTTGAAAAGACATCAGGCGCCGCCCGGACGATAGCAGCCGGGGGCGGCTTTCCTCAACACGCGTCAGCCCGCCGGACGCCGGACGACGACGCGCGCGGCGGCGGTGAGCGCCTCCGGGCCTCGCGTCGCGCCCCGCCGGGCGACGACGAAGCCATGCGCGAGGGCCGCCGCGGCCGCGTCCGACGCGTCGAGGGCGAGGCGCTTGCCGAGGAGGACGGTGACCATCCGGCGGACCTGCTCTTTCTCGGCGGTGCCCGAGCCCGCCACGGCGCGCTTGATCTCGGCGGGCGTGATCTCGGCCGGAGCGAGACCGGCGAGGGCGAGGGCGAGGAGGAGGACGCCGCGCGCCTCGCCCAGGGTGATGAGGCTCTGGGCGTTGACGCCGGCGAAGACCTTCTCCACCACCGCGGCCTGCGGCGCCTCGCGCGCGGCGATCTCGGTGAGCGCGCGGTGGAGGTGGGCGAGGCGCTCGGCGAAGGGGAGGGACGCCGGGGGCCGGATGACGCCGGCGGCCACGAGGCGGGGCGCCGCCGTGAAGTCCACGACGGCCCATCCGGCCGCGCGGCTCCCCGGATCGACCCCGAGGATCTTCACGCTATTCCTGCAGGTATTTCTCGTCGATGTCGCCGTTCGACCAGACCTTCTGCACGTCTTCGTTTTCCTCGATCATCTCGAGGAGCTTGATGAGCGCGGGGCCCTTGTCGCCGACGTCGATCGTGTTCTGAGGGACCATCTGGATCTCGGCGGTCTGGATCGTGATGTTCTTTGCCTCGACCGCGGCCTTCACGGCCTCGAACGACGCCGGGTCCGTGAGGATCTCGAAAACGTCCACATCCTCGGTCTTGAAGTCTTCGGCGCCCGACTCGAGCGCGAGCTCCATCAGGGCGTCTTCCTTGGCAGCGCTCTTTTCGACGGCGATGACGCCCTTCTTCGAGAACTGGAACGCCACGGCGCCGGAGGCCGCCATGTTGCCGCCGTACTTCGTCAGGAGATGGCGGACCTCCGAGGCCGTACGGTTCTTGTTGTCCGTCATGACCTCGATGAGGAGCGCGGCGCCCCCGGGGCCATACCCCTCGTACAGGAGCTCCTCGTAGGTGACGCCCTCGAGCTCGCCGGTGCCGCGCTTGATCGCCCTGTCGATGTTGTCCGAGGGCATCGACGCCTTCTTCGCCGCGAGGACTGCCGAGCGCAGGCGCGGGTTCGACTCGATGATCCCGCCTCCGACCTTGGCGGACATGGTGATTTCCTTGATCAGCTTCGTGAAGAGGTTCCCGCGCTTGGCGTCGGCGGCGCCCTTCTTGTGCTTGATCGTGCTCCACTTACTGTGACCGGACATGACTCACCTCAGACGTTTTCGGGGGGCGAAGTCTAGCAGGGATGCGCTTCCAGCGTGCCGTCCTCCGGAGACGCCACCAGGCGGACCGCGAGCCGGCGGCCGGGTGCCGCGTCGGCCGCCGGGAGACGGAGTCGGACGTCGAGATAGTGGTCGGTCAGGCCTCGCCCGCCGCGAAGGACGACGAGGTCCGCCACCGTTCCCGACGCGCGGGCCGCGAAACCGGCGGCCTGTTCGTCCCCGAGGCGGCGGAGAGCCCGCGTCCGCTCCGTCACCGTGCGGGCCGGCACGGCGCTCTCGCGGTGCCACGCGGCCGCGTCCGTCCCGGCGCGCGGGGAAAACGGGAAGACGTGGAGGGATGCGAACGGGAGATCCTCGACGAAGCGCAGCGTCTCGGCGAACTCGGCGTCGGTCTCGCCCGGGAAGCCGGCGATGAGGTCGGTCGCGAGGTGCAGGCGCGGGTTCGCGCGCACGGCGGCGCGGGCGAGGGCGCGGTAGCGCGACGGGACGATCCCGCGCCGCATCCGCCCGAGGACCGAGGCGGACCCCGACTGGAGCGGAAGATGCAGGTGGGGGACGAAGACGCGGGACGCGGCGACACGGTCGACCAGCTCGACGCCGGCCTCCATAGGCTCGAGCGACGAGAGGCGGACGCGGCACGCCGGCGGATCGCGCTCGAGGTCGTCGAGGAGGGCGAGGAGGCCGCCTTTGTCGCGATTGCTCCGGCCGAACGCCGCGAGGTGGATGCCCGTCAGGACGACCTCGGGGACGCCCGATGCGCCCAGCGCCCGCACGGCGTCCGCGACGTGGACGCCCGCGGCGCTGCGCTCTTCGCCGCGGAGCTTCGGGACGATGCAGAACGCGCAGCGCCGGCGGCAACCGTCCTGGATCTTCAGGAACGCGCGCGTGCGGCCGGCGTCGAGGAGCGCCGAGGCGGCTCGTCCCTCGGCCGGCATCGCGAAGAGCGCGGCGCCGCGGGTTCCGTCGTCGCCCGCGATCTTGCCGGGGAGAAGACCCGCGTCGCGGGCGTCGAGGAGCGCCCCGAGGCCGGCGCGCGCCGTGAGAGGGACGACGAGGTCGACTTCGCGCATCGCGGCGAGGTCGCGGGCCGCGTCCTCGGCAAGGCAGCCCGAGACGACGAGGGTCGCCTCCGGGCTCTCGCGGCGAAGCCGGCGGACGGCCCGCCGCCCGTCGCGCAAGGCGCGCTCCGTGACCGCGCAGCCGTGGAGGAGAACGACGTCGGCCCCCGCCGGCGACGCCGCGCGGGCGAAAGGCGCCGCGGTCCAACCCGCGTCGACACGGCTCACCTTGCAACCGAGCGCCTCGACGAAGAGGCGCCTCGCGCGGGGATTCGTTGACACGCCCGACATGCGGGCGATAATAGATTTTTCGAATAATGAAATTCCTGTTGATCGAGTACGAACCGCGGTACCTCGACCGCATCCGGGGATTCCTGCTGACACAGCCGGACGTCGAGCTCGTGGCGGCGCGCGACGGCGAGGAGGGCCTCGAGGCCTACCGCCGCGTCCGGCCGGACCTCGTCCTCGTCTCGTCCGTGCTCCCGAAGATGCGGACGCCGGACGTCATCAAGGGCATGCAGGCCATGGGTCCGACGCCGCCGATCCTGCTCATGATGTCGGGCTACAAGGGGCGCAACAAGCGGGCGGACGCGCAGCGCGTCGGCGCAACGAGCATTCTCGAAAAGCCCTTCACGGAAGAGGTCTTCCAGGCCGAAGTCGCGATGGCGCTTGGCCTGCGCCCGGTCCTCGACATGTC
>JBDTTJ010000016.1:0-22616 GCA_039930645.1 Acidobacteriota bacterium | reverse complement strand
TCGTAGTGGTTTACGACGTCGAGAAGGGTCGGAAAGCGGCCGTCGTGGTAGAAGCCGCCCTTCGTGCGCGTGAAGAGGCCGCGGAGAGGCGTCGTGCGATAGCGCCCGTCGGGGGAGCGGCTCGCCTGGAAGTCGTCGATGCCGATCTCCTCGGGAGTGTGCATGTTCCAGCCCGGCTCGGTCGTGAGCGGCTCCGTGTGGCAGGACGCGCATTGCGCCTTTCCGGAGAAGAGCACGCCCCCGCGGCCCGCGGCGGCGGCGACGAAGCTGCCGGCGCGCGGCGTCGGCGCCGGAATCGAGAGCTGGTAATAGTGCAGGGCCGGGAGCTTCGCGGTGACCTGGTCCTCGCCCTCGGCGACCTGCGTGTGGCCGGAGCGGGCGCGGGCCGCGACGGGGAACTGCACGGGGTCGTCGAGGCGCGGGTCGAAGAAGTTACCTTTGCCGTGCATCTCGAGAACCGCGACGAACGCGTTCCAGTAGGGAATCGAGCCCCATCCCGTGTAGGTGTGGAGGTTCACGCCCGTGAGGCCGAACGCGGCCGGGATGAGCGTCGCCGCCGACTTGCCGTCCGGCCGGAACGCCTTGCCGTCGAGGAAGAGCACCGCGTCGAACTTCCCGGGGCCCCAGCTCGCGAGGACCGTCCGTGTCGTGGCGTCATCGACTCCCAGGAACCGGTTCACGGCCGAGAGGTCCGGTGAAAGCGCCACGATCGCGCCGACGTTGAGGTCTCGGTTCGGCCATCCGTCGAGGCGGCGACCGATGCCGGGGGCGAACGAATTGTCCACGGTGGAGTGGCAGAACGAGCACTGAATGCCGAGAGAGACGATCTTTCCGCCCGAGGAGAAGCGGCCGGTCACGCCCACGACCGCGTCGAGCTGCAGTAGCGCGAGAGTCGTCGCCGGGTCGTCCAGGCTGATCGCGCCCGACTTGATTCCCTGCACGACCGAGGGGGGCAGGGCGTCGGAATCCACCTTCAGACCCGCGGCGAGCGCGGTCTTCGGGCTGACCCCGGCGCCGACTCCTCCGTTCGCCGAGCCGGCGATCGCCTGGTGGAGCCGGAGCGTGTCGCCCCAGAACGCCTCGTCGCCGAAGGTGTCGTAGCGGAAGACCCGCCGTCCCTCGTCCAGAAGCTTATGGCTGCTCGCCATGATGGAGCGGTCGGCGTCTCCCGCCGATTCCCGGGAGCGCGCCGCGACGTCGGGCGACGGCGCGACCGACTGAGCGAGGGCGGCGCGGTCGCCGCGGAGCGCCGTCACGAGGACGACGGCGGCAGGAACGAGCGCGAGGAGCGTAAAGAGAGGAGCTTTCTTCGTCATGGCGCATCCCTTCTGGCCGGAGTCGTTCCGGCTGGTCCCAGAGGCTCCTTGAGCCGTCGCGTTCCTGTGTTTAGTTCCCGGCGCCCGCCAGCCGCAGGAACTCCCCGCGCGTCACGGCGTCGTCGCGCAGGGTCCCGAGCATTGCGGACGTGATCATTTCCGAGCCCGGCAGCTTTACGCCGCGGCAGCCCATGCAGAGGTGGTGCGCTTTGACGACGACCGCGGCCCCCCGGGCTTCCAGGTGCTCCGAGACGGCGTCGGCGATCTGCCGCGTCAGGCGTTCCTGGATCTGCAGGCGCCGGGCGAAGCAGTGGACGAGGCGCGCGAGCTTGCTGATGCCGACGACCTTGCCCGGGAGGTAGCCGACCGAGGCGGTGCCCTGGAAGGGGAGGAGGTGATGCTCGCAGGTCGAATGGAACTCGATACCCCGAAGGACGATCAGCTCGTCGCTCGACTCCTCGAACGTCCTCGAGAGGATTTCGGCGGGATCCTCTGCGTAGCCGCCCGTCATCTCCCGCAGGGCCTTGACGACTCGCCGGGGAGTCTCGAGCAGCCCGTCGCGCGCCGGGTCCTCTCCGATCATCCGCAGGAGCGACACGACGGCGTCCTCGCCCTCGCCGTGCCGCGTCGCAGGATCCTCGGCGAGCCGCAGGTCTCGTCTCATCGCCGTCAGACCGAGGACGTCGAGAGCCCGCCGGCGCGGGCGGCGGCTGGGGCGGCGGCGTGCGTGCGGACCTCGCTCAGGCGGGCGAGGACGAAGGAGCCGCAGGCCATGACGAGGTCCCGCACCGCCACGTCGAAATAGCGGCCGGTCGTGACGAGGTTGAGCGCGATCAGCGTGAGCCACGCGGCGACGACGTAGCCGCCGAGCCGCGTGACGCCGAGGAGGATCGCGATTCCGGCGGCGATCTCGATCACGCCCGCGACGCGCATGAGCGCTCCGGCGGAGAGGGGAATCGCCTTCAGGGCGAGCGGGCTCAAGTATTGCTCCCAGTTGGTCAGGAGGTTCAGGAACTTGTCGAGCCCCGCGAGGAGGGCCGTGAGCCCGAGGGCGATTCGGAGGGTCCAGAACGCGGAGGCAAGTCGGGTGTCCATGCGGTTTTCCTCCTGGGTGGACGATGCGTTGACGGTTTGTAGAAGCGAACGAATCCGTCCGCGCCAGAACTCCGGAGTGGGTTTCAGGCGCGCGGGATTCGTCCCTCCGCGATGCGGTGCAGGACGATCGTGACGATCCGGGTGCATCGGGAATCTCCGAACGAGTAGGCCGTGCGGATCCCTTGCCCCGCGCGTGCGAGCAAGTGGCTCTCGATCTGGCGGCGCGCCCGATGCAGGCGCGTCTTCACGGTCTCTTCCTTCAGCCCCAGGCACTCGGCGGTCTCGGCCTGGCTCATCTGCTCGATCTCCCGCATGACGAACACCTCGCGGAAGGTGTCCGGAAGGTGATCGACCGCATCCTCGATCAGGCGCCTCAGCTCGTGCCGGGAGGCGGTCTGTTCCGGATCGGGTAGCGTGCTGCGGAGCTCCGCGACCCGGTTCTCGTCGTCCCCCACGGTGACCTCCAGCGGCTGGAACCGTCTGCCCTTCCGGGCGCGGGCGATCGCCTCGTAGACGGCGATCTTCGTCAGCCAGGTGGCGAAGCTCGACCGGCCCTCGAACTGGCCGAGGTGGCCGTACGCCTTCAGGTACGCATCCTGGAGCACGTCCTCCACGTCCGTGTCGGACCCGAGGATGGACCGGATGATCCGGTAGAGCCTCTGGTTGTATCGGCGCATCACGATCTCGAAGAGCGCGATCTCCCCCTGCTGCACACGGCGGATGACGGTCTCGTCGTCGAGGAGGGCGAGCGCGAGGGGTTTCGGGTCGGCCTGCATGCCCGTACGGAGTCCGGAGGCAGTCTAAAGGTTCCCGGCCCGGAGACCCGTCAGCCCGCCTCGTCGTGCGCGATTTTCCGGAGCGCGGCCTCGTCGTTCACGAGAAAGCCGTCGGGTGTCGTTGCGACGAGACCGTCCTTGCCCCAGCGGCTCATGACGCGGATCGCCGTCTCGACGGTCGTCCCGGTCAGCTCGGCGATCTCGAGGCGCGAGAGCGCGAGCGGGATCGTGACCGGACCGCCCTCGGCTCGACCCATGCGGGCCGCGAGCGTGAGGAGGAGGCGTGCGATGCGCCGCTCGACGGGCGCCGAAAGGTCCGCGAGGCGGCGCGTGATCTCGAACTGCCGCACCATGAGGCCCTGCAGAAGGCTGCGCGTCATCTCGGGATGCGCGTCGATCGCGGCGAAGAAGGCTCTCTCCGGGACGCGCAGAACCGTCGAGGGCTCGAGCGCGACCGCGGACGCGGGGAAGCGCTTGCCCTCGAAGACCGCGACGGCGCCGACCGGCTCGCCCGGGCCGAACAGGCCGAGGATGACGTCGCGGTCGGGGCCGGCCTTGACGACCTTCACGCGGCCGAGGACGACGAAGCAGAGGTCCTCGGCGGGCGCGCCCTCGCGGAAGACCTCCTCGCCCTTCTCGTAGGCGACCGCGCGGCAGACGGGGGCGAGGAGCCGCCGCTCCTCGGGCTTGAGGCACTGGAAGAGGGGGACCGCGTCGAAATGGGGGAGGGCGGGGATGGCGGCCACGGAGGGAGCATAGAACGGGTCTCAGGAGCGCCCGATCGTCCCGGGCGGGATTCTGAAGACATCTTCAGGACTTCTTCACGTCGCCCGCGCCCGCCGAGGGCTACTTTCCTTCCAGGCACGCGGGATCCGCCGCGGCCATCGAGAAGCCCGATCCGGAGGAGGATGACCCATGACGAGGAGATACGGCGGAAAGGCGCTCTTCCTGGCCCTGACGGCCGCGGGCGCGCTGGCGCTCGGCACACCGGCGACGGCGGCCGAGGACTGCGCCACGTGTCACGCAGACGTGGCCAAGGCGTTCGCGAAGACGGCGCACGGCCAGACGTTCGCGGGCAACAAGGCGTACGCGTCGGCGAGCTGCGTCAGCTGCCACGCGGGCGCGCAGGAACATGCGGCCTCGGGCGGCGAGAAGAAGCCCGTGAGCGTTCGCAAGGGCGCAGGGGCGAACGTCGCCTGCCTGTCCTGCCACGCGGGCAAGCCGAAACAGTCCCATTGGGAGGGAAGCGTGCACGAGAAGGCGGGGCTCACGTGCGCCTCGTGCCACGGCGTGCACGGGGATCACGGCGGGACGCCGGAGCAGGCCAAGACGCTGCCGGGCCCGAGCGCCGTCACGAAGAGGTGCCTCGAGTGCCACGGCGCCCAGCGGATCTCGATGAACCAGCGGTCCGGCCATCCCCTCAAGGAAGGGCAGATGAACTGCGCCTCCTGCCACAACCCGCACGGTTCGAGCGCCGAGAAGCTCCTGGTGAAGAGCACCGTCAACGAGCTTTGCTACTCGTGCCACCAGAACATGCGCGGCCCGTTCCTGTGGGAGCACTCGCCCGTGCGCGAGGACTGCCTCAGTTGTCACAAGGCCCACGGCTCGAACTATCCGCAGCTGCTCCAGGCGCGCACGACGCAGCTCTGCCTTTCCTGCCACCAGCAGGGGCGCCACCAGACCACCGCCGGCCTGCCGACCTCCATCTACGTGGACAACAAGGCCTGCACCAACTGCCATCAGCACATCCACGGATCCAACCATCCGTCGGGTCCGCTGTTCCAGCGCTAGGGAGGCCGGAGCCATGAGAAGCAACATCATCACCCTGCGCCGTTCCCTCCCGGTCCTTCTCGCCGCGGCACTCGCCCTCGCGATGCCGATGCGCGCGGAGGACGCCAAGCCCGCCGAGGAGTCCACGATCGGCTTCGAGGCGGTCCTGGGCGGACAGACCGTCAACGACGTCGACGCGCGCGGCGCGGCGCGTTTCGAGGAATTCCGCGAGGTGCCCGAAGGCGCGGTCTTCGAGTTCGGCCGCGTCGCCTGGGATCCGAAGGAGACGAACCTGCACCTGTCGCTGACGGCGATCGACGCGGCCCAGAAGGATCAGCGTTACTACCTGAGCCTCGCGAAGCCTGGAATGTTCTCGTTCAAGGCGAGCTACGTCGAGAACCCCCGCTTCTACTCGAGCGGCTCGAAGACCCTGTGGTCGGGCGTCGGAACCGGGCGTCTCACGATCGACGAGACCTTCCGCCAGGGAGCCGAGACCGCGGCCGGCGCGCCGACGGCCCCCTTCGCGTCGAGCGCGCTCAAGGCTTACATGGATGCCGCGCTCGCGGGAGTGAACCCGTTCGACTTGAAGACCCAGCGCAAGGACCTCAAGGGCGCGCTCGGCTTCACGATCACGCCCGAGCTGTCCCTGAGCCTGACCGCCCTCAACGAGAAGAAGGACGGGACGAAGCCGCTCGGCTTCGGGACGTACATCCGCCGTCAGGCGCTGGCCGGAACGCCGGGCACCGGAGCGGGCAACTTCTGGCGCGAAAGCGTCGAGGCGCGAGGCAACGAGCTCGTCGAGCCGCTCCGGTACAAGACGGCCGAGTTCGGCGCCACGCTCACGTGGGCCAAGAACGGCCACTCGGCTTCCGCCGGCTGGTTCGGCTCCCGCTTCCGCAACGACATCCAGGCCCTGTACTTCGACAATCCGTTCGAGGCTTCTCCGGGGCGTTCGACGTCGACGATCTTCGACCCGAAATCCGAGCAGGAGACGGGCGCGCCGAACGGCAACAACAACTTCCGCGGCCTGTACGCCCGTTCCTCGACGGCGCTCTGGCCCGACAACGACTACAACCGGTTCTTCGGCAACGTGTCGCTCCGCCTCGGAGACCGCACCCGGCTCAACGCGTCCGTCGCGCGGGGCACGATGAAGCAGGACGACGCGTTCCTGCCCTACGCGGAGAGCGACCAGGTCGTCTACTCGGGCGTGGCGGGTCAAGCGGGCGTCGTCTACGCGAAAGACGCGCCTCTCCCGCAGGCGAGTCTGAACGGGAAGATGACGACGACCGAGGCCGACGTCAAGCTCACGTCGCGCGTTCTCGAAGCGCTCGGCCTTCGTGCCGGCTACCGTTACTACGGCCTCGACGACCAGCGGCCCGAAATTCTCTTCCCGGGCTTCTCCTCGTCCGGCGACTCGTACTTCAGGCCGGGCATCGGCCAGCGGGACGCGGCCGGCAACCGGATTCTCTTCAACGAGATCGGCGGGTACACGCGGCAGCGTCTGAACTTCGGCGCGGCGTGGCGGACCGGCGTGGTCACGCTCGACGGCGACTATGCGCACACGCGCTATCGGTATGACGCCCGCCAGGTGGACGGGACCGACGAAGACGCGTTCAAGGGCACGGTGAGGGTCGCGCTTCCAGAAGGCAACCTGAACGTCTTCTACCTTCACTCGAGGCGCGATTTCGACGGCGATTACAGGGTGGGGCTCGAGACCTCGGGCGTCCGCGCCTTCGACGTGTGGAAGCGCACCCAGGATCAGGTCGGCGCGGACCTGGACCTGTCCTTCGGTGAGCATGTCGTTGCCGGCATCGGCGGGAAGTACTCGAAGGAGAAGTACCCCGGCGCTGTCACGGGCTTCGCATACGGGTACGGCCTCCAGGACAGCAACAGCCGTTCGGTCTACGCGTCGGTGAACTACACGAAGGACGACTTCGTCCTCGGTGGATGGGTCGGCTTCGACCGGTACGGTTGGAACAGCCTGCAGGTCACGAAGACGAGCCTGGGCGCGGACTACAACCCGACGAACCGCTGGACGCGCGAGTCGAAGGACGACGTCTTCTGGATCGGATTCGAGGCGGTCGTGCCGATCACAAAGACGATGCGCCTTCGCGCCGACGTGAACTACCAGAAGTTCGTGGGCGAATGGAACACGACGAACGTCGCGACCCCGGACAATGCCAGCGCGGTCGCCTACGCGTTCCCGGAGCTGTCGGACTCGACGCTCACCGTGCGTGGGTCCTTCCTCTGGAACGTCACGAAGGAGATCGGATTCGAGCTCCGTTACGTGTTCGAGCCGTACCGTCTGAACGATTTCACGCAGGACAACATGCAGCCTTACATGCAGGGCTCCCTCAAGGAAACCCGCAGCTCGGCGGCCGACATCGGCGACATGAACGTGAGCCGCTTCCTCTTCCTGGACAGCCGCTACACGAGCTACACCGCTCACGTCGTCTCCGCGCTCGTCCACCTCAAGTTCTAGAGCTCGGCTGCCGGGACGGTCACGGGGCGCCTCCGCGGGCCCCGCTTCCGTCCCTGCGCGTCCTTCGGGGAGACTTAGAATGACGTGTGCGGAAGACGGGCATGGCCGGAGCTGACGTCGCCGGCGGGCCCGAGATTCTGATCGTCGAGGACGAGCCGAAGGTGGCGCGAGCGCTTCGTGAGGGACTCGAGACCGAGGGCTACCGGGTCACGGTGGCCCACACGGGCGAGGACGGTTTCTTTCTCGCGGAGACCCGGCCGTTCGATGCCGTGCTGCTCGACCGGATGCTGCCGGGGCGGGACGGGCTCGAGATCCTCGCGACACTGCGGCAGAAGGGCTTCCTGGCGCCCGTCCTCGTGCTCACCGCGCGCGACGCGGTGGAGGACCGGGTCGCGGGGCTCGACGCGGGCGCGGACGACTATCTCGTAAAGCCATTCGCCTTCTCCGAGCTTCTGGCGCGCGTACGGGCGCTCGTGCGGCGCGGCCGCGGCGACCAGCTGTTGCGCCTCTCGGTCGGCGACCTCGTGATCGACGTCCCGGCGCGCGGCGTGACGCGCGGGGGGCGGACCGTGGACTTGACGAAGCGCGAGTTCGAGCTTCTCGAGTACCTCGTGCGCCACAAGGGCGTCCTCGTGTCGCGCGAGATGTTGGCCCGCGACGTCTGGGGCGAGATCGAGCGTTCCACTCCTCTCGACAACGTCATCGACGTCCACATTGCGCGCCTCAGGAAGCGGGTGGACCAGGACGGCCCGAGGCTCATCCACACCGTGCGGGGGGTGGGCTTCATCGTGCGCGAAGGAGAGGCGTGACTCCCTTTCCGCTCCGCTTCCGAACTCTCCGCACCCGCGTCACGCTCTGGTATGGAGCCATCATCACGCTTTGCCTGCTCGCGTATTCCGCCGCGGTGGGCCTGACCTTCGAGTCGCACATCGAAGCCGAGCTGGACCGGCGCGTGCACGAAGACATCGAGCTCGCGGGCCGGGCGCTCCTCGTCGACGAGGCCGGGAGGCCCTCCTGGCCGGGCGGAATCCTCGGAAAGAACGTCGATGAGGAGGAGGGCGGCGGCCATTGGATCGAGATCTGGAACGTGGCCGGGGAGCGTGTACTGGCCACCGGGACGATCGACCCCCCGCCCGTTGCCGCCCGCCCCGAAGCCTCTCGCGGCGCGCAATCGATGGAGGTCGAGGGCGGTTACGTCCGGGTCATGACCGAATCCGTGAACGTGAAGGACTCTCGATTCCTCGTGCGCGCGGCCGTCTCGGAGGCTCCTTCGCGCCGGCAGGTCCGCAAGCTCTGGCTCGAGCTGGCCGGCATCACCGCGACCGTTCTCGTCCTGGGGGGCCTGGGCGGTTACGCCCTCGCCCGTCGGCTGCTCGGGCCGCTTGGGCGAATGGCGGAGCACGCCCGGCGGATCACCGCGGAGCAGCTCCACGAACGGCTGCTGGAAGAGCGTTCGGGGGCGGAGCTGGATCAACTCCGCGAGGCGTTCAACGACACCCTCGCGCGCCTCGAACGCTCGTTCGGGGAGCTGCGGCGCTTCACCGCGGACGCCTCGCACGAGCTTCGCACGCCGCTCACCGCGCTGCGCAGCGTCGGCGAGGTGGGCTTGCGCGGCGCCAGAAGCAATGACGACTACCGCGAGGTCATCGGGACCATGCTCGAGGAAGTCGACAGGCTGTCGAGGCTGGCCGACGAGCTGCTCACGCTCTCTCGCGCCGAGGCGGGCCAGGCGAATCTCCGGAAGGAGCCCGTCGATCTCGGCGCTGTCGGAGCCGAGGTGGTCGAACGACTTGCCGTTCTCGCTGAGGAGCGGGGTCAGAGGCTCGAATGCCGCGCGGAGGAGCCCGCCCTCGTCCGGGGTGACCGGCTGGCCCTCAGGCAGGCGCTCATGAATCTCGTCGACAACGCCATAAAGTACGCGCCCGACGGCTCCTGCGTCCTCGTCGCCGCGGGAACAAGGGCGGGCCGGGCGTTTGTGGAAGTTCGGAACGAGGGGCCGGGAATCGCCGCCGAGCATCGGGAGCGCATCTTCGAGCGCTTCTACCGCGTCGACGCCGGCCGCTCGCGCGAGATGGGCGGGACCGGGCTCGGGCTGTCCCTCGTCAAGTGGACGGCCGAGGCGCACGGCGGCTCCGTGGAGCTGGACACGGGCGAAGGCGGCAGCACGTTCAGGCTCGTGCTGCCCGCCGGATAAAACGCCTGCTGGAGCCGGACGATCAGGCCCTCGCGGCGGGCGCCGTCGGGGGCGGGAAGCGGCGGGGCGGCGCCGAGCCCAGCGTCCACCAGTCCACCCGCCGCGTGCCGAACATGACGCCCGCGAGGATCGCGAAGAGAGCGGCGGCGCCGAGGACGAGCGCCCAGTCTTCGAGGCGCAGGAGCACGTAGAGGTACCCGTACAGCGTCGCGAGCCCCGCGCCGAGGAGCGCCGCCCGCGCCGCGGCGGCGAGGACGAACGCGCCCCATCCGGCGATCAGGAGCGTCGTCGCCGCGGCAGCCGCGAGGTATGCAGGGCCGAAGCCCGCGTGTTCGGCGAGTGAGAGGAGCAGCAGGTAGAAAAGCGCGAGCGCGAATCCGGCGAGGAGGTACTGCAACGGGTGCAGGCGGACCCCTCCGAGGACCTCGAACAGCGCGAACGCGAGGAACGTGAGGCCGACGAAGAGGACGGCGTACTTCAGCGCGCGCGTCGTTTGCTGGTACGCGTCCGCCGGGAGGAAGAGCCGCGCGCCGAAGAGGGAGCGCGCGATCGCGTCTGAAGGTGGGCAGGCCTTCCAGCTCTGCGGGTATGCCCGGCCGAACGACGAGACGCGCCATGTCGCGGTGAATCCGTCCGGGCCGGTGCGGCGCGTCTCGGGGAGGAACGAGCCCGTGAAGCTCGGCGAAGGCCACGGCGACGCGAGCGACGCTTCCGTCGATGCCCCGAGAGGCGCGATGGAAAGGGTCTCCGTGCCCTGCAGGCGGAGCGTGAACGAGAAGGTGTGCGGCTTGCCGGGGTCGAAGGCCCCGAGTGGCGCGTGGAGGCCGGACGCGCCGAGGCCCGCGTTGCCGGCGCCGGGCCGGAATGCGACGCGCGCGCCGTCGAAAAGCAGAACGGGCTCCTCGCGGATGCCGCGCGTGTCCGAGAGCGCGACGGACAGGAACGCGTCGGCGAACGCCACGTTGTCCGGGTCGAGGCCGAGCGCGCGCACGTCGGACGCCGGGAGCGTGCCGCTCACGGCGAGCGTCCCCGTGTAGACGACGGCCTCGAAGATCCCGCGGCGGCGGCGCTCCGGCACGAGCGCCCCGTCGATCTTCAGGCGCTCCGGCAGGAACGCGGCGTGGGCGGTCGCGATGCTCTCCTTGCGGACCACTCTGTGGGGAAGCACGAGAACCGGACCGAGGAGCGTCTGGGGGCCTCCCCACGTCGACCCGATCTCCGCGACGGCAGCACGGCGGCGCGCCTCACGCTCGGCGACGAGGCTCTCGATCATATGCAGAGGGACGAGGAGGAAGGCGAGGAGGAGGACGACGACGACGGCGCGGCCGAGCCACGAATCTTTCATTGTCTGCTCCGTGCTGCAAAGCAGAAGCCGCCGTGCCGGGCCGGAAGGCACGGGCGCGGGGCGCCCCCTTTTCTCCGATTCGGAGAGTCCGTCCCGCGGCGGAAGAGGGGGTCAGATCCCGAGGGCCATCACGACGAGGCCCGTCGCGGCAATCACGCCGCCCGCGACCGCATCGCCCCAGTGGTCGAGCCACGGAAAGCGCAGCCGCTCGAACCCCGCCCGGGCGGGCAGAACCAGGGCGACCATCGTTCCGATGGTTGCCGCCTCGTAGAGGAGGACGACTCCCACGGTCGGCCCGGTCCCGAGCGGCGCCGCCGCGAAGAGGAGCGGGATCACGGCGACGCAGGGGTCCGCGGAAAAGAGAAGGAAGAGCGACCACGCCGTCGTCTTCGAAGCGTCGTGCACGTGGTCGTAGTGGGCGTGCGCGTGCCCGTGGACGTGCCGCCCCGCGGCGCGGCGCATCCCCCAGACGCCGTACGCGAGGCCGAAGCCCACGAGGAGGATCCCCGCGACGGCTTCGAGATGCTCGCCAGCCCGCTCGAAAATCGCCTGCCCGAAGACGAGGCCGAGGAGACCGAGCAGCGCCGAGACGGTCACGTGGCCGAAGCCGCAGAGGACCGTGATGCGCGCCGTCTTCGCGGCGGACCACTTCTGCGCGCGCGCGAGCGCGGCGAACGGGACCCAGTGGTCGGGCGCGAGCGTGTGGAGGGCTCCGACGCCGGCTGCAGCGCCCGCGAGCGTGAGGAAGAGCCCGCCCGCCATCAGGCGCCTACGATGAGGTCGTTTCCGTGGACGGCGACGGGGACGTTCGCGAGACCCGTCGGCGGCGGGCCCGCGACGACGGCGCCGTTCGCGTCGTAGACGCCGTCGTGGCAGGGACACAGATAAGCCTGCTTCTCCTCGTGCCAGGCGACGACGCAGCCGAAGTGCGAGCACATGAGAGAGCGCGCGACGACGCCCTGCGCGGTGCGCTGGAGCTCGACGGGCTTGCCGGCGACGAGGACCTTGTGGCGGCCCGTCTTCGGGATCTCGGAAATCGGGATCAGCGCCTGCGTCGGCTTGAGCGCCGGCTTCTTCGAGCAGCCGGCGAGCGCCACGGTCAGCGCGCTGCCGCCGAGCGAGAGGAGGAGGGCGCGCCGGTCGACGCCTCCGCTCACGAGGCCACTCCTGCCACCGGAACGCCCGCGCGCTTTTTTGCGAGCGCGTCCGTCAGGAGCGACAGCCATGCGTCCATCCCCGCGCCGCTCGTTGCCGAGACCTCGACGAGACGGCCCTCCGGCGCGAGCGTCGCGACCTGCTCGCGCACGGCAGGCAGGTCGAACGAAACGTACGGAAGAAGGTCGATCTTCGTGACGACCGTGACGGCCGCCTTCGAGAAGATCGCCGGGTACTTGAACGGCTTGTCTTCGCCTTCCGTCACGGACAAGAGGACGATCTTGAAGTCCTCGCCGAGGTCGTAGCCGGTGGGGCAGATGAGGTTCCCGACGTTTTCGATGAACAGGACGTCGAGGTTCGAGAGACGGCCGCCTTCGTCGGCGAGCGCGCGCTCGACCTGGCGGGCGTCGAGATGGCAGGAGCCGCCCGTGAGAATCTGCCGCGCGGGAATTCCCATTTTGCGCAGACGCTCGGCGTCGCGCTCGGTCGCGATGTCGCCCTCGAGGCCGCCGAGGGAGAGCGAGCCCTTCAGCGCGGCGACCGTCTTTTCGAGGAGCGTCGTCTTGCCGGAGCCCGGCGAGGAGATGAGGTTCACGACGAGCGTCCCGGTGCGCGCGAAGGTCTCGCGCAGCCCGGCGGCCGCCGCGGCGTTTGCCGCGAGCACCTTCTGCCTCACGTCGATTTCGATCATCGCTCCCCTCCCTGAGCTTCGCGTTCTACAGGATCTTCCTCCTCGAACACGACCTGCAGGACGTCGAGGTCGTCCCCGCCCGTCACGGCGAGGACGCCGTCGCAGCGCGGGCAGAGCCGCAGCCACGTTCCGGGCGCCCGCCCGGGCAGGTCGCCGCAGACGCGGCACGTCTGCGTCGCGGGCCGCCAGTCGACTTCCAGGGTCGCCCCTTCCTCGGGCGTGCCTTGCACGAGCGCCTCCCACGCGTACTTCAGGAGCTCGGGCTCGATGGCCGCGAGGTCGCCGACCGCGAGGCGCACGCACGTGATCCGGCCGGGGCCGCGGTCGGCGACGGACGCGCGCGCGATGCGGCGCACCTCGGCGGCGACCCCCATCTCGTGCACGTCAGCAGATCCTCGGCAGCTGCTCGCCCGTGAGGAGATCCACGATGCGGGTTCCCCCGATGCGGCTCTTCAGCGTCACGCGGCCCGGGCCCTCGGAGACGACCGTGCCGATCGCGGCGGCCTTCCCGCCGAGAGGGTGGGCCCGGAGCGCCGCGAGCGCCGCGTCGGCGGCCTCCGGCGCGACGATCGCGAGAAGCTTGCCCTCGTTCGCGACGTAGAGCGGGTCGAGGCCGAGGATCTCGCAGGCCCCGCGCACCTCCTCGGCGATCGGGAGCTTCGTCTCCTCGAGGCGGATGCCCACGGCGGCCTGGCCCGCGATCTCGTTCAGCGTCGAGGCGACGCCGCCGCGCGTGGGGTCGCGCAGGACGTGAACGGCGTCGCCGGCGGCCGCGAGGAGATCCGCGACGAGGCCGTTCAGTGCCGCCGTGTCGCTCTCGAGCGTGGTCTCGAAGCGCAGGCCCTCGCGCAGCGACATGATCGCGATGCCGTGGACGGCGATCTCGCCGCTCACGAGGACGACGTCGCCCTCGCGCGCGCGCCGCGGCGCGATGACGATTCCTTCGGGGACGATCCCGACGCCCGTCACGTTCACGAAGACGCCGTCGCCCTTGCCACGGTCCACGACCTTCGTGTCGCCCGTGACGATCGAGACGCCCGCGCCCGAGGCCGCGCGCTGCATGGAGGCGACGATCCGCACGAGGTCGGCGATTGGAAGGCCCTCCTCGAGGATGAGGCCCGCCGAAAGCGCGAGCGGCTGCGCGCCGCACATCGCGAGGTCGTTCAGGGTGCCGTTGACGGCGAGCGAGCCGATGTCGCCGCCGGGGAAGAACAGCGGGTGGATCACGAACGAGTCCGTCGAAAATGCGAGGCGCGCGCCGCCGACTTCGAGGATGGCGCCGTCGTGCAGCTCGCGGAGCGCCGGGTTGTCGAAGCTGGGGAGAAAGATCTGCTCGATGAGGCGCTGCGTGAGCCGCCCGCCTCCGCCGTGCGCCATGAGGATCGTCTCGCCCGCGGTTGGCGCGGGGACGGGGCAGGAGGCCGCGGCGAGCGCAGCGCCGAGGTCCGGGCCGGGGGGCGGCACGCGTTCCGCCATTCAGGCCCTCGCGTAGAGCCAGTAGGCCGCGCAGGCTCCCTCGGACGACACCATCGGCGCGCCGAGCGGGTGCTCCGGCGTGCAGCGCGTCCCGAATGCGGAGCACGCGCTCGGCCGCTTGAGCCCCTGCATGATCTCGCCCGCGATGCACTCCTTCGGCTCCTCGGTGGTGATTGCGCCGACCTCGAATTTCAGCGTCGCGTCGTACGCCGCGAGCTCCGGGCGCAGGCGATAGCCGCTCTTCGGGATGACGCCGATGCCGCGCCAGGCGCGGTCGCACGTCTCGAAGACCTCCTTCACGACGGCGCGCGCGGCGGGATTGCCCTCGCGCGAGACCGTGCGAACGTACTGGTTCTCGACGCCAAAGCGGCCGTTCTCGAGCGCGTCGACGGCCATGAAGATGCCCTGCAGGAGATCGAGCGGCTCGAACCCGGTCACGATCATCGGGATGCGGTACTTCTCCCCGAGGGGCTCGTACTCCGTCCATCCCATGACGGCGCAGACGTGCCCGGCGAGGAGGAAGCCCTGCACGCGATTCGCGGGGGACGAGAGGATCGCCTCCATCGCGGGCGGGACGAGGACGTGCGAGGCGAGGACGGAGAAGTTCGTCAGGCCGAGCGCCTTCGCGTGCTTGACCGCCATGGCATTTGCAGGAGCCGTCGTCTCGAAGCCCACCGCAAAGAAGACGACTTCCTTTGCCGGGTTCTGCCGGGCGAGCGTCACGGCGTCGAGCGGCGAGTAGACCATCCGCACGTCGCCGCCTTTCGCCTTGACGGTCAGGAGGTCCGTCGTCGAGCCGGGGACGCGGAGCATGTCGCCGAAGGACGTGAAGATCACGCCTGGGCGCTCCGCGATGGCCAGCGCGCGGTCGATCTGAGTGAGAGGCGTGACGCAGACCGGGCAACCCGGGCCGTGTACGAGCGTGACCTCGGCCGGGAGCATGCGGTCGATGCCCGAACGCATCAGCGTGTGCGTCTGGCCCCCGCAGATTTCCATGAGGGTCCACGGACGGGTGGCCTTCGCGCGGATCGCGCGGACGAAAGCCTGCGCGTCCTCCTCGCGGCGGTACTCGTCCACGAACTTCACGGCGTGCCGCCCCCGGACGGCTGCGGGATCTCGAGGTCGCCGAGTTCGCCCATCTCCTTGAGCGTTCGGAAGACCTCGAGCGCGTGGTCCTCGTCGAGCTTCGAGATCGCGAAGCCGACATGCACGAGGACGTACTCGCCGACCTTGATGTCCGGCGTGTACGCGAAGCAGACCTCTTTCGTGATTCCGGCGAACGAGACGATGCCCATCGGCATGTCGACCGCGCTCGGCTCGATGCTCACGACCTTACCGGGGACGCCAAGGCACATCGTGCACCCCACGGCGGCGACGTTAGCGCGGACCGCGTCTCAGTCCTTCCGATGCAGATGCTTCAGACTCTGCGCCGCGACGAGGACCTGGCCGACGCCAATTCCGCCGTCGTTGGGCGGAACGGCGCCGTGGAGCAGCACCTCGAACCCGGCCGCCTCGAGCCGGGCGACGGCGAGCTCGGTCAGGAGCCTGTTCTGGAAGCAGCCGCCCGTGAGGGCCACGCGGCTCTCCCCCGCGTGCGCGGCCACCGCGAGGATCCCGTCCGCGAGCGCGCCGTGAAAGCGCGCGGCGAGGAGGCGGACGGGGACGCCCAGAGAGAGATCTCTTAGAAGGGCGAGAACGAGCGGTCCCCAGTCGAGAACGGCAGGGCCCTCCGGGGCGACGATGAGGGGGAAGGAATAGGGATGGCGCCCGCTCTCGGCCTCGCCCCATGCCTCGAAGGCGGCCGCTTCGAGAGCCATCGCCGATTGACCTTCAAAGGAAGTCTTCTGGGCGATTCCGAGAAGCGACGCGACCGCATCGAAGAGGCGGCCCGCGCTCGTCGTGACGGGCGCGTTGACTCCCTTCGCGACCATCTGCGCGACGACGGCGCGCTCGCCCATGGAGAACGACCTCACGCATTCGAGGTCTTCACGGTCGAGCGCCTGTTTGCCGAGGACCTCGAGGAGGATCGCGAGGGCTGCGCGGCGCGGCTCCCTCACGGCGGCGTCGCCGCCGGGCAGCCGGAACGGGCGCAGGTGCGCCACGCGCGTGAAGCCCGCCGCCTCGCCGAGGAGAAACTCGCCGCCCCAGATCGTCCCGTCCGTGCCGAGGCCCGTGCCGTCCCACGTGACGCCGAGGGCCGGCCCCTCGACCTCGTTCTCGGCCAGGCACGCGGCGAGGTGCGCGTGGTGGTGCTGGACGGAGAACGCGGGGATGCCGCGTTCTTCGGCCAGCCGTTTCGCGAACGTCGTAGACGCGTAGCCGGGGTGGAGGTCGTGCGCGACGGCGATCGGGGAGACGCCCCAGAGGCGTTCGAAATCCGCGATCACCCGTTCGAAGGCCTCGAGTGCCTCGGGCGTCTCGAGGTCGCCGACGTGCTGGGACAGGAACACCTGCCGCCCGACCGAGAGCGCGACGGCCGTCTTCATGTGCGCGCCGACGCCGAGGATCACGGGCAGCTCCTCGCGCACCGGCACGGGCAGCGGGGCCCAGCCGCGTGCGCGGCGGAGGAGACGGGGCGCGCCCGCGAAGACGCGCGCGACGCTGTCGTCGACGTGCCGCGCGATAAGCCGGTCGTGGACGAGGAAGAGGTCCGCCATCCCGGCGAGGCGGACGAGGGCCTCGCGCTCGTCGGTCGCGATCGGCTCGTCGCTGCGGTTGCCGCTCGTCGCGACGACGGGGAAGCCCGTCTCACGCAGGAGCAGGTGGTGGAGCGGCGTCGCGGGCAGCATGAGGCCGAGCTCGGGGCGGCCGGGCGCGACGCCCGGCGCCACGGCCGCGTCCGCGCGGCGCGGGAGGAGGACGATGGGCGCCTCGGGCCCCGAGAGGAGCGCCCCGGACTCCGCGGAGACCTCGCAGAGGGCGCGCGCCATCGCGACGTCGCGCACCATGAGCGCCAGCGGCTTTTCCTCTCTCTGTTTCCGCCGCCGGAGGCCGGCCACGGCGTCCGCGCTGCGCGCGTCGCACATCAGGTGGAACCCGCCGAGCCCCTTCACGGCCACGGCGTCGCCGCGCCGGAGCGCGTCGGCGGCGGCGAGGAGGGCCTCGTGCCGGCGCGCGACAATCTCGCCCTCGGGCGACCAGGCCTCGAGCGAGGGCCCGCACGCGGGGCACGCGATGGGCTGCGCGTGGAAGCGGCGGTCGCGCGGGTTCTCGTACTCGGCCCGGCATTCGCCGCAGAGCGTGAACGCGGCCATCGTCGTCAAAGGCCGGTCGTACGGCAGGTCCGTCACGATCGTGAAGCGCGGACCGCAGTCCGTGCAGTTCGCGAAGGGGTAGAGATACCGGCGGTCCCTCGGGTCGAGGACCTCGGCGAGGCACGCGGGGCACGTCGCGACGTCAGGCAGGACGAGCGTCGTCCTCGCGCCGGCGCCTTCGCTCGGGAGGATGCGAAATCCGGATTCTCCTGTCGCCCCTGTCGAAGACTCGAGGATCTCGCGGATGCGCGCGAGCGGCGGCGGGGCCGATTCCAGCTCCCGCCGGAACGCGTCGAGCGCGTCGTCGTCGCCCTCGAGCTCGATGAAGACGCCCGCGGCGTCGTTGCGGACCCACCCCGAGAGGGCGAACGCCTGCGCGACGCGCCACACGAACGGGCGGAAGCCCACACCCTGGACCGCCCCGCGGACCTCGAGCCTCACGCGCCGGCGCACGGCTGACGACTCTAAGGCCGTCCGGTCTCACGCCCGGGACCGCCGGAAGCAACGGCAGCGAAGACTCTTCCATTCTGAGGATCGATCGCGAAGATCCGGTCCTTGCCTGGGCTCGCCCCGGGCGGCGACACGGCGGGCGCCATCAGGATGATCTTCCCTGAGCTGAAGGTCATCTGGAAGTAATCGGTCTGACCTCGATTAACCGGCAGGGACGGCGTGATCTCGATCCCGCCGAGCTCCGCCCCCAAGCGGCTGAACGTTCGGATCGAGGCGAAAGTCGGCTCCTGGCGGTTCTGTTCCAGGAGATAGAAGAGGCGGTTCTCCGGCGAGTACGCCATGGCGAGGAACGAGCGGCCGCGGATTCCCGTCGGGACTTCCTTCCATTCGTGCGTCCCGACGTTGTAGACGAAGAAACCCGAATCCACGTGCGACACGAGGATGAAGATCTCTCCGTTTCCCCAGTCGGCGGCCAATCCCTTCGGCCAGCTGAAGTTCTGTTGGAGCGCGGGATCGACATCGAGTTTTTCGAAGCGGCCGCTGGCGCGGTCGATCATCCCGAAGTCGTGCGTCGTGAGGCCGTAGGTGAGATCCCTCTTGGCGTCGTAAACAAGGTGACGCACGTCATCGCTGATGCTCCGGGCGCGTTCGGGGTTCGGGCCCGCCAGCGTGAACTCGGCCGCGGAGACCGAGAGCGGGAAGTTCTTCCCGTGGATGAAAAGAAGCCCGCGAAAGGGCTGAACCGACGCGACGTCGATCGCGTCCGGGTTGAAAGCGGCGACTGTCTTCCTTGTTTCTTCGGCCTCTTTCTTCCGAATGCCCTCGGAGAGAAGAACGGTTCCGGTCGTGAGCGTGATGAAGCTGACGACGAACAGCACAATCAGGCAGGCAGTCGCGATGATGGACACCCGCCGGATGACGCGGGACTCCGTGATGAAGAAGCTGTAGACGAGGCTGCCAAACGTCCAGAACAGGACGAGAAGAACGATCAGCAGCGCCTTCTTCGAGCCGGTGCGGTTCGAAGCGGCACAGTCCAGGATGGCCCAAACAGGAAGGATGAGAAGGAGCACGATCGCCAGGAGAACGGCGGCGACGACTCCGACAGCACCAAGGCCCGTCAGAAGATGACTGAAGGTCGGCATGACGTGACCCCCGCGATCGCGATTTGTTCGGCGCCAATTCTGACACGCACTCCCGCGCGGGCGCCCCTCGACGGACCTGCGAATGATTCATCTGCACGATGCAAACACGCCGGCAAGAGGGGCTTGATGACGGGACACAGCGCGGAGGGTCACATGTACCTGGACGGAACAAGCGGACTCGAGCCGCTCCACGTCGACGATGAGGGTCAGAACCGGCGCGATTTCGTGAAGGTCGCGCTCCTGGCGGGCGCGGCCGTCGGACTCCCGGCGGCGCTCTCGGCGCAAATCGCCGAAGCCGCCGTCAAGGGCGTGAAGCCGTCGGTGATCTGGCTCCACTTCCAGGAGTGCACCGGGTGCACGGAGTCGCTGCTCCGCACCTCGCACCCGGACGTGGCGGAGCTGATCCTCGACCTCATCTCCCTCGACTATCACGAGACGCTCTTCGCCGCCGCCGGTCACCAGGCCGAGGACGCGCTGAAGAAAGCGATGAAGGAGCACGAGGGCAAGTACGTCCTCGTCGTCGAGGGTGCGATCCCGCAGAAGGAGAACGGCATCTATTGCCAGATCGGCGGCCGCACGGCCGTGGACATCCTGAACGACGTCGCGGGCAAGGCCGGCGCGATCATCGCGATCGGCTCGTGCGCGTCGTGGGGCGGCATCCCGTCCGCCGACCCGAACCCGACCGGCGCGACGGGCGCTCCGATGATCCTCAAGGGCAAGACGGTCGTGACGATTCCGGGCTGTCCGGCCAATCCGTACAACTTCCTCGGCACGGTCCTGCAGTTCGCGACGCTCGGGACGCTCCCCGCGCTCGACGAGAAGGGCCGCCCGAAGTTCGCGTACGGCCGGACGATCCACGAGCACTGCCCGCGCCGCGCGCACTTCGACGCCGGCCGCTTCGTCCAGAAGTTCGGCGACGAAGGTCACCGGCAGGGCTGGTGCCTCTACAAGACGGGGTGCAAGGGCCCCGCGACGCACGCGAACTGTTCGGTCCAGCACTTCGGCGAGGTCCCGGACGCGTGGCCGATCGGCGTCGGACATCCCTGCTTCGGCTGCACGGAGCAGGCTCTCGCGTTTCGCAAGCCGCTCCACGACACGGTCGACATCGAGCGGCCGACACCGCCCGACACGTACGCCCCGCTCCACGCGCCAATGGGCAAGGTCGCGCCGGTCGCGACGGGCGTCGCGGGTCTCATCGGCGGCGCGCTCCTCGGCGCCGGCTGGGCGGCCTCGAAGAAGCTCGGGACGACGGAAGAGGCCTCGAAGGAACCCCGGAAGGAGGCCTGAGATGACCCTCGACCGACGCAGCCTCCTGACCGGCGCGGCCGCGACCGCGGCGGCGGCCATCGCCGTGAAGACGGGCGGGGCCGAAGCGGCCGTGAAGACGGCGCCCGCCGACGCCGTGGGCCTCATGTACGACACGACGCTCTGCATCGGGTGCAAGACGTGCGTCGTGGCGTGCCGCGAGGCGAACAACAAGAAGCCCGACACCTCGAACTCGAACGGCCTCTGGGACGCGCCGCTCGACCTGAACGGGCAGACGAAGACCATCATCAAGCTCTACAAGGATTCCGACTCGCCCGAGCGGTCGTACTTCAAGACGCAGTGCATGCACTGTGTCGACCCCGCGTGCGTCGGCGCCTGCATGATCGGCGCCCTCCAGAAGCGCGAGAAGGGAATCGTGACCTACAAGCAGGAGTACTGCTCCGGCTGCCGCTACTGCCAGGTCGCGTGCCCGTTCGAGATCCCGAAGTTCGAGTGGGAGTCCAAGGCCCCGCTCATGGTCAAGTGCGAGCTCTGCAACCACCGGCTCGCCGAGGGCAAGCTGCCGGGATGCGTCGAGGTCTGTCCGCGCCACGCCGTGATCTACGGCACGCGCGAGGCGCTCCTGGCCGAGGCGAAGAAACGCATCGCCGACCACCCGGGCCGCTACCGCGGCTACAAGGACGGCGATCCGCCGCGTGTCTTCGGCGAGACGGACGGAGGCGGCACGCAGTGCCTCGTCCTCTCGCACGTCCCGTACGAAAAGCTGGGCCTGCCCGCCCTCGACGAGACGTCCCAGGCGAACGCGACGCGCTCGATCCAGCATGGCATCTACAAGGGCTTCATCGCACCGATCGCCCTCTACGCCGTCCTCGGCGCCGTCGTCTTCCGCAACAAGCGCGCGCAGGACAATGACGGAGGCGCCGCATGAGCGCCGTCCTCCATCGCCCCGCGCCCCTCGGCGGCCCCGTCGTGACGAAGGGCGCGCGTGTCCTCGTCGTCCTCGCCGCGCTCGGCGTCGCCGCGATGGTCACCCGCTTTGCTGTCGGTCTGGGAGGCGCGACCGCGCTGAACGACGGCTACCCGTGGGGACTCTGGATCGCCTTCGACGTCGTGACGGGCACCGCGCTCGGCTGCGGCGGCTACGCGGTCGCGCTTCTCGTCTACGTCCTGAACAAGGGCGAATTTCACCCGGCCGTGAGGCCCGCGCTCCTCACGGGCGCGCTCGGCTACTCGCTCGCGGCGGTCTCGATCCTCCTCGACGTCGGCCGGCCGTGGCTTTTGCACCGCGTCCCGCTCTACGTGAGCCACTGGAACACCAGTTCGGCCCTCTTCGAGGTCGCTCTCTGCGTCATGACGTACGTCGCGGTCCTCTGGATCGAGGTCTCGCCGTCGTTCCTGGATTCGTGGAGGAAGGGCCCGGCCGGCCTCAAGAGGACCCTCGGCGAGAGCTTCCTGCCGGTCGTCGAGAAGGCGCTGCCGTTCGTGATCGCGCTCGGGCTGCTCCTTCCGACGATGCACCAGTCGTCCCTCGGGACGCTCATGCTCCTCTCGGGCAAGAAGCTCCACGCGCTCTGGTCGACGCCGCTGCTCCCGCTCCTCTTCCTGATCTCCTCCCTCGCGATGGGCTACGCGGTCGTCATCTTCGAGTCCACGCTCTCGAGCGTCGCCTTCAAGCGTCCCCGGGAGGGGAAGATGCTCGCGGCCCTCGGCAAGGTCGTCGTCCCGTTCCTGTGGGCGTGGGCCGGCATCCGGCTGGTCGACGTCGTCCTGCGAGGCAAGCTCGCCTTCTTCGCGAAACCGGACGGCTACGTCCTCCTCTTTCTCGTCGAGATTGCGCTCATCGTCGTCCCGGCGGTGATGCTCGCCTCTCCGGAGCGCCGCGCGGACGCGGGCGCGCTCTTCCGCGCCGCGATCCTCATGATCCTCGCGGGGACGCTCTACCGGATCGACACCTTCATCGTCGCGTTCCGCCCCGGAGCTCAGTACGCGTACTTCCCGAGCCTGGCGGAGATCCTCGCGACCGTCGGCATCGTCGCGATCGAGATCCTCGCGTACGTCTGGTTCGTCAAGAGATTCCCGATTCTGACGGGAGCGGCTCCGGCCCACGCGGCCGCCGCGTCCCAGGTGAGGTAACCCATGACCCGAATCGTCGTCGACCCGATCACCCGCATCGAGGGCCACCTCCGCATCGACGTGGAGGTCAA
>JBDTTJ010000015.1:0-22764 GCA_039930645.1 Acidobacteriota bacterium | reverse complement strand
GGGCGCGACGTCGGCGGACTGCTGGCAGGCCGGCAAGAGCGTCGCGACGATCACGGCCGTCCAGCCGGCGGGCGAGGTGGTCCGGGGCTTCGCGGCGGCGCTCGGCCCTCGGCCTGATGCAACGTGACGCTTGAGTCGGAGGCGCAGGTCGGGTAGCGTCGCGGCCCGTTCGTGAAATTCTTGGGTACGTCGCTTGACCGCCCCGCATGGCTTCTTCGCGCGCTCCTCGTGGGCGCGGGGCTTTGCTCTGGAACGATGCTGGCGTCCACGACGATCAACCACCAGTTCACGGCCGCGACGATCAACCCCGGCGACGTCTCCCAGTACCGGATCACGATCGCGAACAGCTCGCTCGTCCCGCTGACCGCGGCGGCGGTCACGGAGGTTCTGCCGGCCGCCATCACGATCGCGAGCCCGGCGAACATCACGAACACGTGCGGTTTCACGGTCAGCGCGGCGGCCCCGGGCACGTCCACGGTCTTCCTGACGGCCGGCACGATCCCGGCGGGCACCGGCGCCGTGGACGGACAGTGTTTCTTCCAGATCGACGTCACCGCGACGATCACGGGCAACCACGTTGCCACGATCCCCGCGAACACGACGCCGAACGCGACGACGAGCGGCTACACCGCGAAGGAAAGCGGCGTCGACGTGTTCAACACGACACCCGCGAACGCGACGCTGTCCGTCAACACGCTCAACAATCCGACGGGAAGCAAGGTTTTCGCGCCTTCGCCCGCGATCGCGGGCGATTCCGTGACGCTCACGATCACGCTCACGAACCCGAACGCGGGCGCGACGATGCCGCTCACGAGCTTCACGGACACGCTCCCCGCGGGGATGGTCGTCGCGAACCCCGCGGGCGCGTCCACGAGCTGCTCGGGCACGGGCTTTGTGAACGGCGTGTTGTCGCCCTCGCCCGCTCCGGGCGACGGGGCCGTGACGCTCGCCGGCGGCACGATCGGCCGGAGCGGCACCTGCACGATCACCGTGAAGGTTGTCGTCCCGGCACTCGTGCCGACGTCCCAGGTGTTCACGAACCTGGTCGGCGCCGGCGCGATCGGGAATACGCGGGGCCTCACGAGCCCGGCCTTCAGCCAGCCCCTCACCGTCAATACGCCGATCGGCGTCACGAAGAGCTTCGCCACGCTGAACATCCCGGCCGGCCAGCCCTCGGTCATGACGCTCCGGATCAGCAACGCGAGCACCACGAACGCGCTCGACATCACGAGCTTTACGGACAACCTGACCGGCACGACGCTGAAGGTCATGGACGCCACGAGCGTTCCGGCGGCGCCGAACCCCGCTGTCATTTGCACGGGTGCGGGCGCTGTCAACGGCACGCTCACGGCGCCGGCGAACCTCGTCGACCAGACGATCACGCTCACGGGCGCCAAGGCCGGCCCCGGCGGGAACTGCACGCTCACGATTTCCATGACGTCGACGGTGGACGGCGCCCACGTGAACACCGTGCCGGCGAACGCCGTCGTGAACCCGAAGAGCTTCGCGAGCCCCGGGCCCGTCACGGCGACGCTCACGGCGAACGCACAGCTCACGGTTTCGAAGGCGGTCACGGTCACGAACGTCGCTCCGGGGCAGTGGACGCAGTTCACGGTCACGATCAATAACTTCTCGGGCGGGCCGGTCACGGGCGTGACGTTCAAGGACGTCCTCCCGAAGAACGGCACGAACCAGATGACGCTCTTCGACGCCGGGAGCGGATTCTTCACGGCTCCGGCGCCGGGCTGCACCGGCGGCACGTTCACGGGCACGGATGCCGCGGGCGCGACGACCGGGCTGGCCCCGACGGCCGCGGACGCCGGCCTCCTCTGGACGGGCGGCACGATCGTGGCCGGCGTCGGTGCGAGCCCGGGCGTGTGCACGATCAGCATCTGGGCCCAGCTCCCCGCATCCGCGCCCACGGGCCTCACGTTCACGAACTCCATCCCGATCGGCAGCATCACGGGCACGGGGCCGGCGGGCGGAGTCGGAAACGTCAACGCGGGCAGCGTGAACGTCGTCTCGATCGCGTCCGGCGCGGTCACGAAGGCGTTCGCCCCCGCGGCGATCGCTCAGGGGCAGCTCTCGACCCTCACGATCACTCTCTTCAACCGGACCGTGACGGCGCTGACGGGCGTCGCCTTGACCGACAACCTGCCCTCAGGCGTCGCGCTCGCGGCGAACCCGGCCGCCACGAACACGTGCGGCGGCTCCCTGCAGGCCTTCCCGAACGACGTAGTCGTCAAGCTGACCGGCGGGACGGTGCCGGCGCGGCCGGTCGCCTCGCAGGAGGCGAGCTGCGTGATCACCGTGAAGGTGACCGGGACGGCGCTTGGCGTGAAGACGAACACGATCAACCCGGCGGACTTCACGAACACGCAGGGCGTCGTGATCCCGGCGGCGGTGTCGGCCAACCTCACGATCAACACGGGGGTGACGGGGACGAAGAGCTTCACCCCGGCGTCCGTCTCGTCTGGCGGCGTATCCCGCGTGAAGCTGACGGTGACGAACGTATCCAGCGGCGCCCTGACGAACGTTTCGGTGGACGACAACACCTTCAGCGCCGGCCTGACCGTCGCGAACCCGGCGAACGCCGCGACGAACTGCGCCGGCTCGCCCACGATGGTCGTCAACCCGGGAATCGGACGCGCCCAGCTCCTCGGCGCGACGCTCAACGCCGGGGCCACCTGCGACTTTTCGTTCGACACCGTGACGAGCGGCGCGGGCCCGTGGAGCGACACCGTCCCGATCGGAAAAATCACGAGCGCCGAGGGCGCCTCCAACACCGCCGCCGTCACGGCGAATCTGACCGTCACTGCAGCTCAGATCAACATCAACAAGTCGTTCAACCCGGTCGTCGTGACAGGCGGGCAGCCGTCCATCCTCCAGATCGACGTCATCAACCCCTCGGCCTCGGTGATCACGGGCGTCGGGTTCACGGACACGTTCCCGGTCGGCATCGTGATCTATTCGGTGCCCGCCGCGGGCACGACGTGCGCGGGCGGGATCGTGACCGCGCTCCCCGGCGACGGCAAGGTGCGCCTCACCGGCGCGACACTCGCGGCCGGGCAGACATGCCAGGTGACGGTGACGACGACGTCGACGCGCTTTCTGAACCTGACGAACACGATTCCGGCCGGCGCCGTCGTCAGCAATCAGGGTTACACGAACCCGACGGGGACGTCCGCGACCCTGTCCACGCTGCAGGGCCTCAACGTCCTCAAGGCCTTTTCGCCTGCCTGGGTGGCCGTCGGGCAGGTCTCGACCCTCCAGATGAGCCTCGTGAGCTCGTTCGATCCGAGCGCGCCGACGCCGTTGACTCTGCACGGCGTCACCTACACCGACATCCTGCCGAACGGCGTCTTCATCGCCGCCACGCCGAACGCGGCGACGACCTGCGCCGGGACCGGACCGGGCGGCCTCGCGGTCGTGTCGACGGCGAACGGCGGGTCGAGCGGCTCCGTCACGTTCACACAGGGCACGATCGCGCCCGGGACGAATTGCTCGATCACGGTCGACGTCGTGTCGAACACGCTGGGCGCCTACAACAACACGATCCCGTCGAACTCCGTCACGACCGACGAGGGCATCCCGAACCAGTCGCCAGCGAACGCCACGCTTTTCGTCGTGACCAAGCCCACGGTCAGCAAGGCGTTCACGAACCCGACGCGGAACCCGGGCCAGACGACGGTCCTGACGGTCACGATCACGAACGGCTCGGGCATCCCGCTCACCGGCGTCTCGCTCGTCGACACGCTCCCCGCGGACGTCGCCATCGCGTCGACGCCCGCGGCGGGCGGCACGTGCGCGACGACGGGCGGCGGCGTCGTGAGCGCCACGGCGGGAGGCGGCACGCTGTCGGTCGCCGGCTCGACGATCGCCGCCGGCGGGAGCTGCACGTTCTCCGCGACCGTCGTCTCGAACACGCCGGGCGTCTACATCAACAACATTCCCGCGGCGAGCATCGTCACGAACGAGGGCCTTTCCAACACGGGCCCCGCTCAGGCGACGCTCACCGTGAACGCGCCGCCCACCGTGACCAAGGCGTTCGCCCCGGTTTCGATCGCGGCAGGAGCGACGTCCACGCTCACGATCACGCTCGGCAATTCGAACGCGTCCCCGATCACGCTTTCGGCCCTTTTCACGGACGCCCTGCCGGGCAGCGTGTTCGTTGCCGCGGCGCCAAACATCGTAAAGACCTGCACGGGGGTCGTCGTCGCAGCGGCGGGCACGACGTTCATCACGTACGCGAACGCCGCCCCGATCCCGGCCGGCGGCTGCACGATCTCGGTCGACGTGACGTCGGCGACGCCCGGGACGTACACGAACGTCGTCGCGGCGGGGCAGCTCTCGACGAGCGCCGGCGTCAACCAGCTGCCGGCCAGCGCCAGCCTCGCCGTCGGGCCCGGCGCCCTCGCGCCCCCGACGATGGCGAAGAGCTTCTCGCCGTCCACGATCTTCACGGGCGACACGTCCGCGCTCACGATCGTGCTCGGGAACGCGAACGTCTCGGCCCTGACGCTGTCCGCCGACCTGAACGACAACCTCCCGGCGGGCGTGAGCGTGGCGGCCATCCCGAACGTCCGCGGAACGTGCACGGGCGCGGTGACGGCCGCGGCAGGCCTCGTCGCGTATGCCGCGACCTCCACGATCCCCGCGGGCGGCTGCACGATCATCGTGGACGTCACCTCGGGCGTCGCGGGCTCGTACACGAACACGATTCCGGCGTCCGCGCTCGTCACCGACGGCGGCAGCCCGACGCAGCCCGCGACGGCCGGCCTCGTCGTGAAGGCGCTGACGCCCCCTACGGTCCTGAAGTCGTTCAATCCCGGGACGATCAACCCCGGCGGCACGTCGACGCTGACGATCACCCTCGGGAACGCGAACGCGTCGGCGCTCACGCTCTCGAGCCCGTTCACGGACACCCTGCCGGCGAACGTCTCCGTTGCCGCTTCCCCGAACGCCTCCACGACGTGCTCGGGCGGCTCCGTTTCGACGGCGGCCTCGAGCGTCACGCTCACGGGGGGCAGCATCCAGGCCGGCGGCTGTACCGTCTCCGTGGACGTCACGTCCAGCACCCCTGGCGGGCCGTACGTGAACACGATCCCCGCGAACGCCCTGCAGACGAACGCGGGAAACAACACGGCGCCGGCCACGGACCGCCTGTTCGTCAATCCGTTCCAGCCCCCGAGCGTCGCGAAGTCGTTCTCCCCGACCGTCATCGGCGCCGGAGGCGTCTCGAAGCTCTCCCTCACGATCTCGAACGGCAACCTGACTGCCGCGACGCTCACGGCCGACCTCGTGGACACGTTCCCCGGGCCGGGCCTCTTCATCGCGACGCCGCCGAACCTCCTCCTCGGAAGCGGCTGTACGGCCGCCAGCGTCGTCGCGACCGCGGGCGCCACGACGCTGACGTACAAGAGCGGGGGAGCCCTCCCCGCGAACGGCGGTTGCTCGATCCAGGTGGACGTGACGTCGTCGACCGTTCGCTCGTACGTGAATCCAATCGCCATAGGCGCGGTCCAGACGACGGTCGGCAGCAACGTGGTCGCGGCTTCCGCGACCCTGCAGGTCCTCGCGCTGCCGACGATCGTGAAAGCCTTCGCGCCGGTCTCGATTCCGCTGGGCGCGAGCTCCACGCTCACTCTGACGCTCGGCAACACGAACGCGGTCGCACTGACCCTCTCGTCGGACTTCGTCGACACGCTGCCGGCGAATCTCGTCCTCGGCACTCCGGCAACCGTCGGCGGCTCGTGCGCATCGGTGAACGTCGTGGCGGCCGCCGGCGGCCCGAGCGTCACCTACAAGAGCGGGGCCTCGATTCCCGCGGGCGGCTGCACGATCACCGTACCGGTCACGACGGCGCTCGCGGGCGGATACGACAACGTGATCGCCGTGGGCGCGCTCGTCACGACGATCGGCTCGAACCCGGCGGGAACGAGCGCCCATCTCGACGTTCTCCAGGCCGATCTCTCGATCACGAAGACGGACGGCACGCCGACGGCGGTTCCCGGGACGACGACGACGTACACGATCGTCGTCACGAACGCGGGGCCGAGCGCGGTGACGGGCGCCGCGGTGACGGACAACTTCCCGGCGACGATCACCTCGGCGCCGTGGACCGCGGCGTACTCGGCCGGGTCCTCCGGGCCGGCGTCGGGCGGCGGAAACATCTCCGCGCTCGTCAACCTCCTCGCGGGCGGAACGGCGACGTTCACCGTCACCGCCACGATCTCGGCCTCGGCGACGGGCTCGCTCGTGAACACGGCGACCGTATCGGTCCCCGTCGGCGTGACCGATCCGAACCCGGGCAATAACTCCGCGACGGATACCGATACGCTGACGCCTTCGGCCGACCTCTCGGTCGTGAAGGTCGGCCCGGCGACGCTCGTCCCCGGCCAGAACGCCGCCTGGACGCTCACCGTGACGAACGCGGGTCCGTCCACGGCGGTTACAGTCGCCCTGTCGGACACGTTGCCGGCCGGGACGACGTTCGTCGCGCTCGTTTCGCCGGGCGGCTGGGCGTGCGTCACGCCCGCGGTCGGCGCGGGCGGGACGGTGTCGTGCACGATCGGGTCCCTCGCGCCTCTGGCGTCCGGCGTCTTCACCCTCACGGTGAAGGTGAGCCCGCTGGTCCTGACCGGCACGGCCATCTCGAACACCGCGACGGTGACGACGGTGACGCCGGACCCGGTCCCGGGCAACAACACCTCGACGACGACGGGCACGACGTCCGCGTCCGCGGATCTCACGATCGCCAAGACGGGGCCGGCGACGGCTGTCCCGGGCGGGCCGAACGTCGTCTTCACGGCGGTCGTCACGAACAACGGACCGTCCGACGCGCAGGCCGTGTCGGTCGCGGACCCGACGCCGGCGAATCTGACCTTCGTTTCGAACGCGGGCGCGTGCGCCAGCGCATTCCCGTGCAGCCTCGGGACGCTCGCCGCCGGGGCGTCCGTGACGATCACGTCCACCTATGCGATCCCACCGGGCTACCCGGCCCCGGCGCCCATCGTGAACACGGCGACCGTCTCGTCGACGACGCCCGATCCGACGCCCGGGAACAACACCTCGACGGCGACCGTGCTCGTTCCGACCGGCGTGGCCGACATCGCCGTGACGAAGACGGTCAGCAACCCGGCGCCGGCCGTTGGGACGAACGTCACGTTCACGATCACGGTCTCGGATCTCGGCCCGAGCGACGCCTCGGGAGTCGCCGTGACGGACGTTCTGCCGTCCGGCCTCACGTTCGTCTCCGCGGCGCCGTCGCAGGGCGCCTACACGGCCGCGACGGGCGTCTGGACCGTCGGAAGCGTCGCGAACGGCGGCTCCGCGACGCTTGCGATCGTCGCGACGGTGACGCAGCCCGGGACGATCGTGAACACGGCCACGAAGACCGCGGGCGACCAGACGGACCCGAATCCGTCCAACAACTCGGGCTCGGCCGTCGTGAACGGCCCCGCCTCCGTCGCGGACATCCAGGTGCAGAAGACGGTCGACAACCCGACGCCGGCGGCCTTGTCGAACGTGACGTTCACCGTGAAGGTGCTCAACGCGGGGCCCGCGAACGCGACGGGTGTCGCCGTGACGGACGCGCTGCCCCCCGGCCTCACGTTCGTGAGCGCGACGCCGTCGGTTGGAGCCTACGTCTCCGGTACGGGCGTCTGGACGATCGGCAACCTCGCGAACGGCGCGTCCGCGACACTCGCGATCACCGCGACCGTGACCGCGAACGGCACGTACGTGAATACCGCCCGGAAGACCGCGGAGAACGAGTTCGACCCGAACACGTCCAACGACAGCGCGGTCGCGGGTGTCGTTGCGGGCGGCGGCGGCCTCGTGCGCGCGGACCTCGGCATCGTGAAGACCGACTCGCCGGATCCGGTGCGCGCCGGACAGAACCTCACGTACACGCTCGTCGTGACGAACCGCGGCCCGAACGATGCAACGAACGTGACGTTCAGCGACCCGCTGCCGGCTTCCATCAGCCTCGTCTCGGCGACGCCGAGCCAGGGTGGCTGCAGCGGCACGACGACCGTCACGTGCCTCCTCGGCGGCCTGCCCGCGGGCAGCAGTGCGACGATCTCGATCGTCGTCTCGGTGTCCGCGGCGGCCGTGCCGTCGATCACGAACACGGCGAGTGTCGCGGCCACGGAGACCGACCCTAACCCTGGCGACAACTCCGCCACGGCGCCCACGACCGTCATCCCGGTCGCGGACGTCGCCGTCCTGAAGACCGTCTCGAATCCCGCACCCTTCGTCTCGCAGGGCTTCACGTTCACCCTGACCGTGACGAACAACGGGCCGTCGACGGCGAACGGCGTCGTCGTAACGGACGTCCTTCCGGCGAGCCTCGGCTTCGTTTCGGCCGCGCCGTCGCAGGGGGCTTACGTTTCCGCGACCGGAGTCTGGACGGTCGGTACGCTGGCGAACGGCGCCTCGGCGACGCTGACCCTCACGGTCACGGCGCTGGCGCCCGGCGCGTTCACGAACACGGCGACGAAGACAGGCCAGACGGAGATCGACCCGAACCCCGCGAACGACTCCGCGAGCGCCTCGGGTGGCGTCGGCGTCGTCGCGGACGTCACGATCGCGAAGGTGCACGCGCCCGCGTCCTTCGTCCGCGGCGGGGCGGGGACCTTCGCGTTGACGGTCTCGAACGTCGGTACGGGGCCGACGAACGCGCCCGTGACCGTGACGGACACCCTGCCCGCGGGCCTCACGCCCACGGGCGCCGCAGGCTCCGGGTGGGGTTGCACGGTGACGGCGCCGAACGTCTCGTGCTCGCGCTCCGACGTCCTCGCGGCCGGGGCCGCGTGGCCCCCGATCACGGTCGCCGTAAACGTGCTCCAGTCGGCCGCGAACAGCATCACGAACTCGGCCTCGGTGGGTGGGGGGGGCGACGTGACGCCGGGGAACAACACGGGGACGGACGTCGTCGCGGTCGTCTCCTCCGCGGACCTCGCAATCGTCAAGACCGGGCCCGCGAACGCGATCCCGGGCAACAACGTCGTTTACACGCTCCTCGTGACGAACAACGGCCCCTCGGACGCCGCGGCCGTCGTGGTCGTCGATCCGACGCCGCCGAACCTCACCTTCGTCTCGAACGCCGGCGCCTGCGTGACGCCGTTCCCGTGCGCGCTGGGAACCGTCCCCGCGGGTGCGTCGCGCACGATCACGACGACCTTCGCGATTCCGGCCGGCTACACGACGCCAAGCCCCATCGTGAACGCGGCCTCGGTGTCGTCGGCGACGCCCGACCCGAATCCGGCGAACGACGCTTCGACCGCCTCGACGTCGGTCGCGACGGACCTCCGCGTCGTCAAGTCCGTCTTGGCGCCCACGCCGGGTTACTCCGACTTCATCGACTTCGTCATGGTCGTGACGAACCTGGGCCCCTCGACGGCGACGGGCGTCATCCTCACGGATCCGCTTCCGACGAACGTCACCTATCAGACGGTGTCGACGACGCAGGGGTCCTGTTCGGGGACCTCCACGATCACGTGCGCGCTCGGGACGATTCTGAACGGCGGGACCGCGACGGTCCGGGTCACCGTCCGGCCCGTGACTCCGTTTGCCCACGTCGTGAACTCGGCCGACGTCACGGGCGACCAGTTCGACCCCGACACGACGAACAACGTGAACTCGGCGACGTACGGCGGAGCCGCCGATGTGCCGTCGCTGTCCGTCCTCGGCCTGATGCTCCTCGGCGCCGCGCTCGCGCTGGCCGGCGCGAAGGCGCTCGTCCGGGGCTGACTCAGCTCTCGACGCGCAGCTTGTTGTACGCGTCCAGCGCGGCGACTTTGTAGCACTCGGCGAACGTCGGGTAGTTGAAGACGGTGTCCACGAGGACGTCGAGCGTGCCGCCGAGCGTCAGGTAGGCCTGCCCGATGTGGATGAGCTCCGCCGCTGCCGTGCCGAGAATGTGGACGCCGAGAATCTTCCGCGTCTCGCGGTGGACGAGGATCTTCAGGAGGCCGGTGTCGTCCCCCACGATCGCGCCACGGGCGATCTCGCGGTAGTGGGCGACGCCGGTCTCGTAAGGGACGGACTCCTTCGTGAGCTCTTCCTCGGTCTTTCCGACCATCGAGATCTCGGGCACGGAGTAGATCCCGATCGGGTAGAGGTGGGGGAGCGACTCGCACAAGACGCCGAACGCGTGGCAGGAGGCGAGGCGGCCCTGCTCCATGGACGTCGAGGCCAGCGCCGGAAAGCCGATGACGTCGCCGGCGGCATAGATATGCGGCTGTGCGGTCTGGTAGTGCTCGTTGACCTTCAGGCGCCCGCGGCCGTCCGCTTCGAGACCGGCCGCCGCGAGGCCCAGCGTCGCCGTCGCGCCGACGCGCCCGACCGAGTAGAGGAGCAGGTCGGCGCCGATCTTCTTTCCCGACTTCAACGTCACGTTGACCCGCCCGGGGCGCTCCACGCCGATCGTGGCGACTTCCTCGCCGAGGCGGAGAGTGCAGTTCAGGTTCCTGAGGTAGAACGACAGCGCCTCGGCAATCTCGTCGTCCACGAAGTCGAGGAGAACGGGGCGCTTGTCGACGATCGTCACTTCGATCCCGAGGGCCGCGAACATCGAAGCGTATTCGACGCCGATCACGCCGGCGCCGACGACGAGGAGCGTCTTCGGGAGCTTTTTCAGGATGAGAATCCCGTCCGAGTCGATCACGGTCTCCCCGTCCACCGGCACGGGCGGCGGCGAGGGTCTCGTTCCGACCGCGATCACGATCTTCTCGGCTTCGATTTCGAGCGTCCCCGCAAGCCCCGCGATCGTGAGCGTGTGGGGCCCCGTGAACGTCGCTGCGCCGCCGAGGAGCGAGATCCCGTTCCGCTTCATCTGGGCGCGAATGACCTCGATTTCGCGCGTGATGACCTGGTTGCAGCGGAAGAGGAGGTCCCCCATCGTGATGTTTTCCTTCACGGTGTAGGACGCTCCGTAGTTCGCACGCTGGGCGATCCCGCTCAGGTAGAGAACGGCCTCGCGAAACGTCTTGGACGGGATGGTCCCGGTGTTGACGCAGACCCCGCCCACCGTCTCGCGCTTCTCGCAGATGCCGACCCTCTTGCCGAGCTTGGCCGCCTGGACGGCGGCCCGTTGCCCGGCCGGACCCGTGCCCAGGACGAAGAGATCGAACGTTTCCATGGTGGCGGGGATTCTACGGGCTCGTGTGAAGATCGCGCGGTGCGGGCCGTCCTCTTCGACATGGACGGCGTCCTCGTCTTCAGCGAGGACGCCTGGTTCGCCGTCTACAACGAGACGCTCGCGCACTTCGGCCACGCGGAGATCTCCCGGGCGGCGTTCGACGCGATCTACGGCAATGGCACGGCGGCAGACCGCGACGCGTACATGCCCGAGCGGACCGTCGCCGAGGTGGACGCGGCCTACGACCGCTTCTTCGCGGCCCGGCTGGATCGGATCCGCCCGAACCCGGAGGCCGCGGACGTGCTCCGGGAACTCCGGCGGATGGGCGTCGCGACGTCCGTCGCGACGAACACGAACCGGCCGCTCGCAGACCGCATCCTCGAGGCACAGGGTCTCCTCGCTCTCGTGGACGCCGTCACGGGCGCCGACGAGGCCGGGGCGGGAAAGCCGAACCCCGCCGTCGTCCGCCTCGCGGCCGAGAGGGCGGGCGCGCCCCTCGAAGCCTGTGTCTTCATGGGCGACTCGCGGTTCGACGAGGAGGCCGCCCGGCGGGCGCCGGTGCTCTTCCTGGGCTACCGGTACGGCTCGGCGGAGCGGGTCGAGTCCCTCGAGTCGCTGCTCCCTCTCGCCAGGGCCGCCAGAACCCGCAGGCTCCCGGGCGCGTAAGAGAAGGACGCCATGCCCGCCGACTGGAAAAAGCTCGCCCGCGAAACCGCCCACTCCTTCGACCCCGACGAGGTGCTCGGGATGTGGTCGGTCGACTGGCGGAGGGCGCGAGAGGCGTTCTTCGAGGACTACCGCCTCGAGATCGAGGCCGAGCCGCGCCGGTTCCGCCGGGGCCTCCGGAAGGCGAATGCAGTCGTCTACGGCCTCACGCGCCGCCTCGCGCCGCCCCGGCGCCTCGTCTTCGCCCTCGCTCTCGTCCTCGTCGTCCTCGCCGTCCTTCAGAACGCGTCCGGCGACCGCCAGTCGGGCACCGGGTTCCTCGGCCTCCTCGTCGCGGTGCTCGCGTTGATGTTCCTCCTCGCGATGGAGCTCGTCGACAAGCTCCACTTCAAGGACGAGCTCGTGATGGCTCGCGCGCTGCAGGCGCAGCTCGTCCCGCGCCCGCTGCCCGAGATCGGGATTTTCGAGCTCGCGGGCGAGAGCCGGGTCGCGAACACGGTGGGCGGCGACCTCTACGCCTTCGAGCCCCTCCCGGGCGGGCGCGTCGCGATCCTGTTCGGGGACGCGTCGGGCCACGGGATGGCCGCGGGCCTCGTGATGGCCGTGACGCACGCGGCCTTCCGGACGCAGCTCGGCATCGACGCCTCGCCTGCGGCCATGGCCGCGTCGCTCAACCGGGTCCTCTGCGAGACGGGCAGCTCGCGCTCCTTTTTCGCGGGGATCTGCGGCCTCCTCGAAGCCGACGGAACGTTCACCGCGGTCGTGGCCGGGCACCCGGCCGTTCTCCGGCTGGACGGCGAGGGCCGCGTCGTCGAGCGGATCGGGACGGGGTCGTATCCTCTCGGCATCAAGAAGACCACCGAGTGGACGCCCCAGTCGACGACGCTCGCCCCCGGCGAGACGCTGCTCTTCCATTCCGACGGGCTGCCCGAGGCGCGCGGGGAAGGCGGCGCCGAGTACGGCGACGCGCGCGTCGAGGCCGTCGCCGCCCGCAAGAGCGGCGCACGTCCCGGTGAGATCGTCGCGGCGCTGACGGCCGATCTCGACCGCTTCCTCGGCCGCGTTCCGATCGACGACGACGTCTCGATCGCGGCGATCCGCCGCAAGCTGGCGTGACGGCCGGCGGCGGGACTCGCCGCGGCGCCCTCCTGATCGCGGCAGCGGCGATCCTCTGGTCGACGGGCGGCCTCGCGATCAAGCTCGTGCCGCTCTCCGCCGTGGGCGTCGTGTTCTGGCGCTCGTTCGTCGCGGGGATCTTCCTCCTCGCCGTCTTCCGCCCCTCGCGCGCGAGGTGGCGGCACGCGGCGCCGTCCACCGTGATCGTCTACGCGCTCATGATCCTGACGTTCGTGTCCGCGACGAAGATGACGACGGCCGCGAACGCGATCTTCCTGCAGTACACGGGGCCGCTCTACGTCCTCGCGCTCGGGCCGTTCCTCCTGAGGGAGCCGTTCCGGAAGATCGACGCGGCGGCGGTCGCGGTGGCGCTCGGCGGCATGTCGCTGTTCTTCGTCGGGAAGCTGGACCCCGGCGCGATGGCCGGAAACGTCGTCGCGGTGGTCTCGGGGGTCTTCTTCGGCCTGACGATCCTTCTCCTGCGCCGCGACGCATCCGGCGACGCGATCCCGTCGGTCATCGCGGGCAACCTGGCGGCGGCCGCGCTCGCGCTGCCGTTCGCCTGGGGACACCTCGGGCTGGACGCGAGGGGGGCCCTCCTCGTCCTCTTCCTCGGCGTCGTTCAGCTCGGGATCAGCTACGTCCTCTTCGTGGGGGGGCTGAAGACCGTGCCGGCCGCCGAGGCCTCGCTCCTCGGGATGCTCGAGCCCATGTTCAATCCGCTCTGGGCGTTCCTCGGGCTCGGCGAGCGGCCTTCCCCGTGGGCCGTGCTCGGCGGCGCGATCGTCCTGGCGGCCGTCGCCGGGCGCACGCTCGCAGGCGCGCGCCGGGGCGACGCGCCGACGCCGCCCTCGCCGGACTGAGCGGCGGAGCGGGGTTCGTCAGAGACCGAACGGACGCTTCTCCTTCATCGTCGCCGCGAAGGCGTGCCGGGTTGCCTCCTGGATGATCGGCGCCTCGGCGTTGGTCCCGGAGACCTTCGCGTAGCTCGTCAGCTGGAACACAGCCGGCTTCGTCCGGCACAGCTCGCTCACGCTGAACTGCGAGGTCATCCGTCCGAGGGCCACCTGAAGGGGTATCCGCACGTCGATCACCCGGATCCCGTGAGGCGGGATGTCGAGAGGCACGTCGAGCTTCCACTTGCCCGCCGAGAGGGCGAGCTGGACCCCGCAGAGCGTCGTGTTGTTGAAGATCGCCATCCGCGACACGATCTCGTCGCCAACCCTGCGGTTGGCGCGGTCCATGACGTGGATCCCCTCGGCGTCGATGGAGATAGTGCGGCGCTTGCCGCCCCAGGATTTTTCGGGGTCGTACCAGAGCGTGGTCTCCGTCGTGATCCACAGGTCGCCGAAGGAGTCCACGCGCGCGCCGACCACCTTCTTGTCCTCCTTCACGACGTGCATGCCCCCGAGACCGGTATCCAGCGTGTCCACGACGAAGAGTCCCACGCCGCCGTCCGGCGCCGGCGGCTCGCCCGCCACGGGCGGGAGACGCAGGAGGACGTCGGCGATCGCGTTGACGGCCGCCCGATACCTCAGGGCGTCGTCTTCATTCGGATCATCCGCGAAGTGGATTTCCTTCGCCCTGCTCCTCAGGGAGGTCGAGATGGGCGACGCCGTGTCGTCGCGCGCCTCCCGGAACACGACGAAGTCGTGCCCCGTGAAAAGGGCCCGCCGCACCTCGTGGCCTCCTCGCTCGATGGAATCGGGCACGAGGCTGTCCGCGACAAAGTGCAGGGCGCGGCCCACGCTCACGGCGCTGTTGTGCGTCCACTTCGGATTCTTGAGAAGGAACTCCAGGGCCCGCTGCGCCTCCTGAGGCGCGTCCCGGTGGGGAAGGCATTCGCCGGCCCGCTCCCCGGCCTCCCGGGTTTCCTTCGCGGCCTGGATCACGTCGCCGAGGTACAGGCCCGGGATGCGCGCCTTCGCGGCCGGCGAGATCAGGAATGCCGTTTCGACGAGGCTCCCGTGCATGTCCGCCGGCCAGGCAAGGGCTGGAGCGCCGGTGAAGACGAGGAGGAACCCCGTCAAGAGGGAACCCGCCAGGCGCTTCTTTTCCATCTTCACATCGCCTCCGATCCCAGGTGCGGTCCAATTCAGGTCGTGCGGTTTGTCGGCGAAACATTATCCTAGAAAGATCCCATGCCCCGTTACGTCGCCTTTCTGAGAGCCGTGAACGTTGGCGGGCGCGTCGTGAAGATGGACGCATTGAAGAAGATTTTCGAGTCCGTGGGCCTCAAGGAAGTCGAGAGCTTCATCGCGAGCGGGAACGTCGTCTTTTCGTCGAAGGGTGTGAAGGGCCTCGACGCGAAGATCGCGGCGGTGCTGGAGAGAGCACTCGGCTTCGAAGCCTCCGTTTTCGTTCGCACGCTCGAGGAACTCAGCGCGCTCGCCGCCCATCGCCCGTTTTCGGAGAAGGACGTCGCCGCCTGCCAGACGTACGTCATCGGATTCCTTTCGAAGGATCTCTCCGCCGAATTCGGCTCCCGATTCTCGGCGCTCGCGACGCCCGCCGACCGCTTCCACCTCCGCGGGCGGGATTTCTGGTGGCTGTCGAAGCACGGACAGAACAAGCCCGCGATCACGGGCCGCCAGCTCGAAAAGGCGCTCGGCCAGCCGGCGACGCTGCGCAACGTGAACACGATCCGGAGGATGGCGGAGCGGTACGGTCCTACTTCCGCCCGACGTTCCTCAGGAACGTGAAATCCGCCGTTTCGTTCATCGTCTCGAGGCCCGTGAGGTCCCTCGCGTGGACCGCGACGGCCTTCATCGTGTAGAGCGAGACGTAGGGCAGCGACTCCGCCGCGCGGCGCTGGATCTCGGCGTACAGCTCCTTGCGTCTTTCGCGGTCCGCCGTGCGGCGCGCCTCCTCGATCCAGCGGTCGACGTCGGCGTCGGCGTAGAAGCCGCGGTTCCAGCCCTTCGGCGGGACCGACGTCGAGAGAAAGACCTCGTGGTAGTGGTCGGGGTCGACGATGCCTTGCCAGCGCAACGCGAAGAGCTGGAAGTTTCCCTTCACGACGTCCTGGTAGAACGTCGCGAAGTCGTTCGAGCGAATCTTCGTCTCGACGCCCGCTTCCTTCCACTGCGCTGCGATCGCCGTTGCCTGCAGAATCGACGTCTCGTCCGTGGACGTCTTGTAGGCCAGCGTCAGGCGCGGTTTCCCTCCGCCGGGATCCGGGAAGCCCGCCTCGTCGAGGAGCCGGCGCGCGGCGGGGAGGTCTCGCGCGAGCGGTGGCAGGCCGTCGAGGCGCGCCCAGTGCCCTGGCGGGAGGAGCGTCTCCGTGAGCTCCACCGTGTCGCGGAAGAGGCCGTGCGCGATCGCGCCGCGGTCGAGCGCGAGGGCGAGGGCCCGCCGCACCTTCGCGTCGCCGAGTACGGGGTCGCGGAAGTTGAACGCGAGATACGCGTACGTCGAGCCGGGCCGGATCGTGACTGCGAGGCGCGGGCTTTCTCCGAGGCGCGGGAGGAGGTCGGGCGGCAGGTTGTTGAGCGAGAGGTCGAGCGAGCCGTTCAGGAGCTCGAGCGCGCGCGTCGTCGCGTCCGGGACGACGCGCAGGACGAGACGCGCGAGCTTCGCGTCGCCGCCAACGGCGCCGGCGAAGCGCGTGAAGACGACGCGGTCATCCGCGCGCGCCTCGACGAACCGCCACGGACCCGTCCCGACAGGCGTCGCGTCGGCCTGCTGCGGCGTCGTTCCGCGCGGCAGGATGCCGAGCAGCAGCTGAAGCGGAAAGGACGCGTACGGCTGCTTGAGCCGGAAGACGACGTCGAGGGGCGAGGGCGTCTCGATCGACTCGATGATGCGGAGCGGCTCCTTCTTGCCGCTCGCGAAGCCGTCCGCGAGGAGACTCCTGTAGGTGAACGCGACGTCGGCGGCTTCGCACGGGCGGCCGTCGTGAAACTTCACACCGCTCTTCAGGCGGAAGCGCCACGTGACCGCGTCGTCCGTCGACCAGGTCTCGGCGAGCCCGGGCAGGAACTCGCCGCCCGCCCCCTTCTTCAGGAGCGCGTCGTAGAGGACGTCGTGCGTGCGCCACGAGGCCTGGTCCGTCCCGACGCGCGGGTCGAAGTGGAGAGGCGAAGATTCGATTGCGACGAAGAGGGAGTCCTTCGAATGGTCCTGATCTCTCCGGCAGGCCGCCGCTGCGAGGGCCGCGATTCCGCAGGCGGCAGCGGCCGCGAAGAGAAACGAGCGAGCCCGGCGACTCCCAGGAGCGCAGCTAGAATGCCCCATGCCGTTCAAGACCCCGCAGTCTAGCGTCCGCCCGGCCGGGCTCGCCGCCCTCGCCGCGCTCCTTCCGATCGTCTCCCTTCTCGTCGCGCCGCCCGCGGCCGCGTCCGCGCCGCGCGTCGTCGTCCTCGGGTTCGACGGCGCCGACCACGCGCTCGTGAAGAAGATGATCGACGAGGGCAAGCTCCCGAACCTCGCGGCGCTCGCGAAGAAGGGCGGGTTCTCGCAGCTCCTGCCGACGATCCCCGCGCAGACGCCGGTCTCGTGGTCGACGTTTTCGACGGGCCTTTCACCGGGTCGGACGATGATTTTCGATTTCCTGAAGCGCAACCCGAAGACCTACCGCCCCGAGTTCGCGATCGCGGAAGAGGGGAAGAAGGATTTTCTGCTCGGAAAGATGAACAAGGTTGTCATTCCGGCGGTGCTCGGCGTGCTGGCGTTCGTGCTCGTTGCCGGCGTATTTAAGATTCTTCTTAGAAGGCGCGTGCAGGGCCTCGGCGTCGGAATCGTTGTCGCCGCGTGTGCTGCCGCGGCCCTCTTCACCTTCATAGGAATTCGTATTTCTTCTCTTCTTCCTTCGGAGATCCCCTGGGCGACGAACAACCGCCGGGGGACTCCGTTCTGGGAGCTGGCGGGCGCCAAGGGGATCCATTCGGTCGTCATGCACGTGCCCGTGACGTTCCCGGCCGTGGACTACGACAACGGGCGGCTGGTGTCCGGCCTCGGCGTGCCGGACGTGCGCGGCCGCATCGGGACGCCCTCGTTCTACACGTCCGACCCGTTCTTCGCGCCCAAGAACAAGAACGAGTTCTCCGTCGAGCTGGTCCGCCTCGAGTCGAACAAGGGGGCGATCCAGACGGAGGTCTTCGGGCCGTACAACAAGCTCTTCCCCGAGCCGCCCGTGATCAAGGCGCCGATGACGCTCACGGTCGCGGCGGACGGGGCGAGTCTGCTGATCGAGCCGAAGGGCTCGGAGCCCGTCACGCTGAAGGTCGGCGAGTGGTCGCCGTGGGTCGTCTTCAAGTTTCCGTTCAACTCCCTCGTCACGCTGACGGGCATCGGGCGCTTCCACCTCGCGGCCATCAGCCCGGAGGTCAAGCTCTACCTCTCGCCGATCCACTTCAACCCGTCGGACCTGCCGCCCTCGATCAAGATCACGGCGCCCGGCGCCCTCGCCAAGAAGCTCGCGTCGCGCTACGGCGCCTACAAGACGATGGGCTGGCAGATCGACACGTGGTCCATGAGCGAGGAAACGATCGACGAGGCGACGTTCCTCGAAGACGTCGCGCAGACGATCGTGCCGTTCCGGAAGATGATGAACGACTTCCTCGACGAGAAAGAAGTCGGGCTTTTCGTCCAGATCTACGAGTTCCCCGACCGCGTGGGGCATTGCTTCTGGCGCTTCCTCGATTCCGGGCACCCCGCGTACGACGCCGAGAAGGCCAGGAGGTGGGCGCCGTTCGTGGAAAAGACCTACGAGCAAATGGACGGCCTCGTGGGCGACGCGATGAAGAAACTCGCGCCTGAAGACATCCTGATCGTTCTGTCGGATCACGGGTTCGCCACGTGGCGCCGGTCCGTGAACTACAACACGTGGCTCGTCGAGAACGGGTTCATGGTCCTGACCGGCAACGACGGCAAGCAGGCCGATCTCGAGGCGCTCTTTGGCAAGGGCGAGTTCTGGCCGAACGTGGACTGGTCGAAAACCCGGGCCTACGCGATGGGCCTCGGAGACGTCTATGTGAACCTCAAGGGCCGCGAGGGCAAGGGCATCGTGGCGCCGGGCGCCGAGTACGAGGCCGTGCGCGAGGAGATCAAAAGGAAGCTCGTGACGCTCGTCGACCCGAAGACGGGGCAGCGCGCCGTCTCGCGCATCTTCACGCGCGAGGAGGCGTACGGCTCCTTCGACGCGGACGTGATCCCCGATCTCTTCGTCACGAACACGGCGGGATACCGCATCGGCTGGCAGGGCAGCCTCGGGGTCGTCACGAAGGAGATGTTCGAGGACAACGCGCAGGTCTGGTCCGGAGACCACTGTTCGCTCGACCCGGCGCTCGTGCCGGGCATCCTCTTCGCGAATCGCCCGCTGCCGGCCGGCAAGACCCGCTGGATCGCGGACGTCCCGGCCACGATCCTCCACGCGCTCGGCGTTCCCGCGCGCGAGAAGCTCGACGGGGCCCCGCTGTTCTGAGGCCGCGTCTCGCCGCCCCGATCCTCGCGGCGGTCCTCTCGGCCGCCCCGGCCGCGGCACAGGAGCCCGTGGAGGCCTCCGCGCCCGCGGCGGAGGCCGCGGCCACGCCGGAGAAGCCCGCGGCGGCGCTCGGCGTCGACGAGCGCGAGCGCGAGCTCGCGGAGCTGCGCCGCCGCCTCGCCGAGCTGAAGAGCCGGTTCGAGACGTCGAAGCGGCGCGAGGCCGACCTCAAGGGGCAGCTCGAGACGGCCGACCTCGACCTCCAGATCCAGACGGGCGAGCGCCGCGTCCTCGACCTGCGCAAGGCCGAGGGCGAACGGGAGGCGTCGCGCGCCGCGATCGACCGGGACGCGGCGCTGCGGGAGGCGGACGCGCGCCGCAGCGACCTCGGGACGCGCATGTCCGCTCTCTACCGGCTCGGGCGCCTCGGCTACCTGCGGCCCCTCGCGGCGGCGGACTCGGCGGGGTCGTTCCTGAACGGAATGCGCCTCCTGACGCACCTCGCCCGGCGCGACGCGTCGCTTCTCGCGCGCAACGAGGAGGCGGCCGCGACGCTCGCCGCGCGCGAGGAGGAGCTCGCCGTCAAGAAGCGCGAGCTCGCGGACCTCCTGGCCGAGAGCCGGAAGAAAGAGGTTGCGTTCGCGGCGGCCCGCACGCGCAAGGCCGCGCTCCTCGCGCAGGTGCACGAGACGGCACGTGTCGAGCAGAAGCAGGTTTCGACGCTCGAGGACAAGTCCGAGCGACTCGCGGGCCTCCTCGACCTCCTCGAGGGCCGCGGCCGAGCGCTCGCGCCGGGCGCCGCCTCCGTGCGCAAGTACCGCGGCGCGCTGGACTGGCCCCTCAAGGGCAAGGTCGCGGTGCCGTTCGGGCGCATCGCGAACCCGAAGTTCCCGAAGACGTTCCTGCGCTCCTCCGGCTGGACGCTCGACGCGCCGACGGGCTCGCCGGTCCGCGCCGTCTTCTCCGGAGAGGTCGTCTACGCACAGTGGCTCAAGGGCTACGGAAACCTCGTCGTCGTCGACCACGGCGACGGCGTGTTCACGCTCTACGGCCGGCTCGCGACGGGGACGATCGGCCGCGGGGAACGCGTCGGGATCGGCGACCACGTCGGGATCCTCGGCGAGTCCCCTGAGGACGAACCCTCGGGGCTCTACTTCGAGATACGCGACAACCGGACCTCGGCCGATCCGGCGACCTGGCTGCGCTGAGACGCGTATCATCCGGCGGTGAGCAAATTCCGCGTCGCCGGTCTCGTCGCCTCGGCGTCCCTCCTCCTCGCGCTCTTCGTGGTCCTTCCCGGAATGGGAGCGGACGAGAAGGCCGCTGAGAAGAACGACGCCCTCTACCGCCCCCTTGGCCTCTTCACGGAGGTCTTCGGGCTCGTGAAGTCGAACTACGTAGAGCCCGTCGAGACGAAGCCGCTCCTGGCCGGCGCGTTCTCGGGCATGACCGAAGCCCTCGACCCGTTCTCCGAGTACGTGCCTCCCGAGAAGATGGCGGCGTTCACGGTCTGGGAGGCCTCCAAGGACACGAGGGACGTCGTCGACGTCGGCCTCGTCCTCGCGCGGCGCTTCGGCTACCCGGTCGTCGTCGCGGCCGTGGACGGCAGCCCCGCCGCGGCAGCGGGCGTCAAGAGCGACGACGTGGTGGAGAAGCTGGACGGGCAGCTCACGCGGAACATGGCGCTCTGGGAGCTCGACTCGAAGCTTTCGGGCAAGGCCGGAGGCCGCGTGCGGCTCGAGGTCGTGCGCGAAGGGAAACCGCGCCACCGGACGATCGACATCGTGCGCGCGACCTGGTCCCCGGCGGCGCCGTCGGCCCAGCGCGTGGAAGGCGAGACCGTCGTCCGGATCCCGTCCTTCACTCCGGGCGCGGCTGCGGCGATCCGGAAGATCCTCGAGCCCCTCGACAAGACTCACGCGCTCGTTCTCGACGTGCGCAACAACGCGACCGGCACGTACGAAGAGGCGGCGCGCGCCGCGGCGCTCTTCGTGGCCGCGGGCCCGCTCGGCGAGCTCAAGGGCCGCAGAATCGAGACGAAGACGTACCGCGCCGAGGCGGGCGACCGCGTCCACGAAAGCCGCCTGGTCGTCCTCGTGGACAGCGGCACCGCCGGGCCCGCCGAGCTTTTCGCGTCGGCCCTGCGCGAGGCGACTGTCCGCGCACCGGCGTCCACGCCGAAGGTCGTCCGTGACGAGCAGCCGAAGGACACCCAGGTGAAGAAGGAAGACGAAGACGCCTTCGACGCCGACCCGGGCCTCGAATCGGTCAAGGGCGCCGACAAGCTGCCCGTCCGGCTCGTGGGCGAGACGACGGTCGGCATGGCGTTCACGGCGCAGGTCGTGAAACTCTCGAGCGGCGGGTCGCTCAAGCTGTCCGTCGGGAAGGTCCACACGCTGGCCGGCAAGGCGCTCTGCCCCAAGGGCCTCCAGCCCGACGACCGCGTCTTCCACGGGCCGCCCGACGAGGGGACGGGTAAGGGCGACCTGATCCTCAAGCGCGGGCTCAAGATCCTCGGGGAGTCGGCGCGCCTCAAAGCGGCGGCGTGACGCCCCGAACGGGCCGAGCGAAGAAGAAGTCCGGCGGCGGCTTCCGCACGGCGGTCTTGCTCGTCTTCGCCGTCGCGTGCGGAGCGGTCGTGACGTGGGCCTCGCGCGGATGCCGGGCGCCCGAGCGGCCCGCGCCCGGCCGCGCGAGGACACCCACGGCGGCCGCACCGGCGCCCGCTCGACCCCCGAAGACCCCCGCGGCCCGCATGCCGGCCGACTTCGAATCGGTGGACCGACGCGCCGGAGCCGGAGTCGTGGCGGTCGTTCTCGACGACCTCGGCTACGACGAGCGCGCGCTCGCGACGCTCGCGGCCTGGAACGCGCCCCTTGCGGTCGCCGTGATCCCGAGCGCTCCCTACGCGGCGCGGGCCGTCGCGCTCGCGAAGGAGAAAGGCTGGGACCTTCTGGTTCACCTCCCGATGGAGCCCGAGGCGGGCCCGTCCGAGGCCGAGGCGATCGGCTCGCGCGATTCGGACGAGGTGATCCGCGCGAAGCTCCTGCAGGCGCTCGCAAGGACGCCCGGCGCGCTCGGGATCAACAACCACCAGGGCTCGAAGGCGACGGCCGACGCGCGCGTCGTGCGCGCGGTTCTCGGCGTCGTGAAGGAAAAGAGACTGTTCTTCCTCGACTCGCGGACGACGGGAGCCTCGGTCGTGGGAACGGAGGCGGCGGTGCTGCATGTGCCGTTCCTCGCGCGCGACGTGTTCCTCGACGACGTCGCGGCCGAGACGTCCGCGAAGGGCGGCGTGCCGGAGGCGCTGGAGGCGGCGTGGGAGCGCACGCGGGAGATCGCGGCGAAGAAGGGCGAAGCCATCGTCATCGGCCACCCCCACCGCGAAACGCTCGCGTTCCTGGAGAAGAAG
>JBDTTJ010000014.1:0-23193 GCA_039930645.1 Acidobacteriota bacterium | reverse complement strand
GCTCGACGCCGCTGGGCTCGAGGTAGTCGAGGTCCGCCATCTGGAGGAGCGGCGAATCGAGCGACTTCACGATCGACTCGGGCACGATGCCGTGCTCCGTGTTCCAGTCTCCCTGGATCTTCCGCCGGCGCTCCGTCTCGCTCATCGCGCGGCGCATCGAGTCCGTGATCCTGTCCGCGTAGAAGACGGCGATGCCGTTCACGTTGCGCGCTGCGCGGCCGGCCGTCTGGATGAGAGACGTCTCCGAGCGCAGGAAGCCTTCCTTGTCCGCGTCGAGGACCGCCACGAGCGAGACCTCGGGAAGGTCCAGCCCCTCGCGCAGGAGGTTGACGCCGACGAGGACGTCGAACACGCCGCGGCGGAAATCGCCCACGATCTGGACACGCTCGAGCGTCTCGACGTCGCTGTGGAGGTACCGCACGCGGATGCCCAGCTCGAGGAAGTAGTTCGTGAGGTCCTCGGCCATTCGCTTCGTGAGCGTCGTGACGAGCGTCCGCTCCTTCTTCGCGGTCCGCTCCCGGACGCTCGAGAGGAGGTCATCGACCTGGCCCTTCACGGGCCTCACGAAGATCGGCGGATCGAGGAGGCCGGTCGGACGAAGCACCTGCTCGACGACCTCGCCGCCCGTCTCCTGCAGCTCGTATGGCGCGGGCGTCGCGGAGACGAAGAGCCGCTGGCCCGTTCGCTCGAGCCACTCCTCGAACTTGAGCGGCCGGTTGTCCAGGGCGGACGGCAGCCGGAAACCGTACTCCACGAGGGTGCGCTTGCGTGACTGGTCGCCGTGGTACATCGCGCGCACCTGCGGAATCGTCTGGTGGCTCTCGTCGACGATCGTGAGGTAGTCGGACGGGAAGTAGTCGAGGAGCGTCGGTGGCGGCTCGCCCGTCTTGCGGCCCGAGAGGTGGCGCGAATAGTTCTCGATCCCGGCGCAGTAGCCGATTTCGCGCATCATCTCGAGGTCGAAGCGCGTGCGCTGCTCGAGGCGCTGGGCCTCCAGGAGCCTGTTCTGCTCCTTCAGCTCTTCGAGGCGCACGACGAGCTCGGCCTCGATGGACCCGAGCGCGCGTTTGCGGACCTCCTCGGGGGTGACGTAGTGCGACTTCGGGAAGAGCTCGAAGCGAACAATCTCGCCGACGTTCCGGCCCGTCACGGTCTCGAAGCGCGTGATGCGCTCGATCTCGTCGCCGAAGAACTCGACTCTCAGGCCCAGCTCCTCGTACGACGGCACGACGTCGAGGACGTCCCCGCGGACGCGGAACGTGCCGCGCGAGAGATCCATGTTCGTCCGCTCGTACTGGGCCTCGACGAGGCGCTTGAGGTACCACGTCATCCCGTACTTGGCGCCCTTCTCGATCTCGATCGCCATCTTCCCGAACGACTCGGGACTGCCCAGGCCATAGATGCACGAGACCGACGCCACGATCAGGACGTCGCGCCGCTCGAAGAGCGCCGCGGTCGCGGCGATCCGGAGCTTGTCGATCTCCTCGTTGATGTCCGTCTCTTTCTCGATGTACGTGTCCGACTGCGGGACGTAGGCCTCGGGCTGGTAGTAGTCGTAGTACGAGACGAAATACTCGACGCGGTTCTTCGGGAAGAAGGACCGGAACTCCTGGTAGAGCTGCGCCGCGAGCGTCTTGTTGTGCGAGAGAACGAGCGTCGGGCGGTTCAGGGCCTCGACGACCTTCGCCATCGTGAACGTCTTGCCCGAGCCCGTGACGCCGAGGAGCACCTGCTTCTCCCGGCCCTCGCGATAGCCCGCGACGAGCTGCTCGATCGCCCGCGGCTGGTCGCCCTGCGGCGTGAGCGGGGAGAGGACCTGGAAATCCGTCAAGGCATCTTCGCCGGGGCGGGGGGCGGCGCCGCGCCGGACGTCTCGAGCCAGGCGGTCAGCGAGCGCATCTCGTCGGCCGTCACGCGGCCGTCCGCGAGGGCGCCCGTCACCTGGGACTGCCACGCCTGCACAACGGCGGGCGGCGCCGTGCCGGCCTTCGCGCGCTCGGCGAACGCGGTGAGCGCCGCCCGGAAGCGCTCCTTCTCCGCCGGGGTCACCTCGGGCGCCGCGGCCGCGACGACCTGCTCGCCGATCTTCTCGAAGGCGAGACCCATCAACTTTTTCGCGTTCGAGAGGACGAAGAGCATCCCGACGATCAGGACGACGGAGGCCCCCGCGCAGCCGACGAGGCCCCACTTCAGGCAGCCGTCGCGCCGGGCGCGCCCCGCCTCGTCCTCGAACGGAAGCGTCGTGGGGAGCTTCGGAATCTGCGGCGCGGGCACGGGCGGGGGTGAGGTCTCAGACATGCGTCCTCCGCTGGGCACGAAAGTACCACGCGTTTTGCGCGTGCGAGAATGGGCCGTGAGCGCACGCCGCGTCGCGGCCCTCGCCGTCCTCCTCGTCCCTGTCCTGCTCGTGGCCGGCCTCGGCGTCGCCGCGGGGTACGGCCTGTCGCGGGCGATCCGGATTCCGAAGGTCTCCACGCTCGCGACGTACCGGCCCGACATCGTCACGGAGATCCGCGGCGCCGACGGCTCGACGATCGCCCGGTTCGCGATCGAGCGCCGCGTCCTCGTCGACCGCAAGGACATCCCCGACGTCATGGTCAAGGCGCTCCTCGCGGCCGAGGACGCGCGCTTCTACGACCACAGCGGCATCGACATCGTCCGGATCGGCGGCGCCGCGCTGAAGGACATCACGACGCGGCGCATGTCCCAGGGCGCCTCGACACTGACCCAGCAGCTCGCGCGCGCGGTCTTCCTCTCGCCCGAAAAGACGATCGCCCGAAAGGTGAACGAGGCGTTCCTGACCGTCGAGATCGAACGCCAGTTCTCGAAGGATCAGATTCTCACGATGTACCTGAACCAGATCCAGTTCGGGCACGGGAACTACGGAGTCGAAGCCGCGTCGCGATGGTACTTCGGCCACACGGCGAAGGCCCTCGCTCTGCCCGAGGCCGCGCTCCTCGCCGGGATCATCCAGCGCCCCGCGTACTACTCCCCCGTGCGAAACGCGGCGGCGGCAAAGAATCGCCGCGACTTCGTCCTGCGCCGGATGCGCGAGGAGGGGTACATCTCGGAGGACCAGCGTGCGGCGGCTGCGGCGGCGCCCGTCGAAGTCTCCAAGGGAACGCGGGAGTCCACGGTGGGGCCGTACTTCTGCGAGGAGATCCGGCAGTACCTCGAAAAGCAGTACGGCGAGACCGAGCTTTACCGGGAGGGCCTGCGCGTCGACTCGACGCTCGACCCGCGCCTCCAGCGCTGGGCCGAGGACGCGCTGCGCTGGGGCCTCCGGCGGCAGGACCGGCGCTCCGGCTTCCGCAAGCCCCGCAACCTCGTCGCCGAGGGCCTCGACCCCGAAACCTTCAAGGACCCGTCGTGGTTCGACGGAACGTCCGGCTCCTCGCCCGACGTCCTCACGGCGGTCGTGCTCGCGACGTCGAAGACGGGCGTCGAAGTGCGCGTCGGCGACAGGAGATTCGCGCTGCCGGCCGCGGCCTTCAAGTGGACCCGCGCCGAGAATCCGGCGAAGGCCGTCGCGCGCGGCGACGTCATCCAGATCGAGACCCTGACGAACGACGCAGGCAAGTCCGAGGCGATCGTCGCGCAGGACCCGAACGTCGAGGGCGCCGCGGTCATCCTCGAGAACGCCACGGGCGCCGTCCGGGCGCTCGTCGGGGGCTACGACTTCAATCGTTCGAAGTTCGACCGCGCCGTACAGGCGCTGCGACAGGTCGGGTCGGCCTTCAAGCCCGTCGTCTTCCTGACCGCGATCGAGCAGGGTTTCACCCCGGCGGACACCGTGCTCGACGCGCCGATTTCGATCACGATCGACCCGAAACAGGAGCCCTGGAAACCGCAGAACTTCGAGAGGAAGTACAACGGAATCATCACGTACCAATACGCCCTCGAGCACTCGGTCAACCTCGCGACGGTGCGCGTGGATCTCCTCGTCGGCACGAAGACGGTTCTCGAGACGGCGCGGCGCCTCGGGGTCCGGCAGAACCTCCTCGCCTACCCCTCGCTCGCGCTCGGCGCGTTCGAGGTGACGCCGATGGAGATGGCGGCGGCGTACGCCTCCGTCGCGGCCGGGGGCCTCGTCTACAAGCCCGCATTCATCGAGAAGATCAAGAACGCCGACGGGATCACGCTCGAGCAGTGGTCGCCCGAGCCGAAGGAGGCGACGTCGCCCGCCTCGGCCTACGTCCTGCTGGGGATGATGCGCGGCGTCGTGCAGCGCGGAACGGCCGCGTCCGCCGCGAAGCTCGGCCTGAACCTCGCGGGCAAGACGGGCACGACGAACGAGTACTCCGACGCGTGGTTCATCGGGATGACGCCGAAGCACACGATCGCCGTCTGGGTCGGCCACGACACGCGAAAGCCGCTCGCGGGCGGCTCGCATGCGCAGGGCGCCGAGGTGGCGCTCCCGGTCTTCACGAAGATCGTCCAGCGGATGAAGGCCGAGGGCGTCGTGACGGCGGAGGACGACTTCGAGGCGCCGCCCGGCGTCGTCCTGGTGCCCGTGGACGAGGCGACCGGCTACCGTGCCGCCCCCGGCTGCACGAAGGTCGTCCTCATGGCGTTCGTGAACGGGACGCAGCCGACCGAAATGTGCGGCGACCAGCCGCACGGCGTCGCGAGTCTCCCGCAATACCTCCAGCGCGCGATCTACGCGCCGAAGCGCGGCGAGACGAAGGGCGACGAGGTCACGCTCACGGACGCCCCGAAGCTCGCGGCTCCGCTCCCCAAGCCGGGGAAAGACGGCGGCCCGCCAGGCTGATGGCTACTTGAGCCCTTCGACGACGTAGAGGTCGGACGTCAGGATGCGCCGGTACGTGTACGCGTATGCCGAGCCGTCGCCCGGGAACACGACCTGAGGTACGTGCGAGACGCTCGCGGCGTCGGGGGGTGAGAGCTCCTTCCAGGGCTTGCGCGCGAGGGTGGCGACGTCGAGCGTGTAGATCTGGCGGCCCTGGCCCGGGTTGCGGCGCGAGTAGAGCGCCCGTCCGTCCGACGTCCATCCCAGCGGGTCGTCGTACTCGGTGCCGGGGAGCAACCGCGGCGGCCCGCCCTCGATCGGCAGGATCGAAAGCACGGACGTCTCGGCGGCCCACGCGAGGACCGAGCGTCCGTCGGGCGAGAGGAGATTCGAGGACCCGCTCGTGTTCTCCGGCGAGATCGGGCGCGGGGCCGCGGGCGGCTCGACGATCCAGAAGCGAGGCCGCTTCCCCTTCTCCGATCCGTGGACCAGGATCCGCTTCCCGTCCGGAAAGAACGACGCGGATTCGACTTCGGCGACCGGCCCGAGCGCGACCGCCTCCGGCGTGCCGGCGCCGACCGGCGCGAGGGTCAGGCCGTCCCCCGTGCGCAGGAGGACGCGCGATCCGTCCCGGGAGAGCGCCATCGCCTCCCCGTCCGCGAGACGCACGGCGGGCGAGGCGTCGGTCTTCCGGAAGAACGCCTGCGGCCGGGCTCCGATGGCCTCGCCGACCTCGTTGAACAGGATCGCGCCGCCCCCGTCCGCAACGGCGTGGATCTCCGAACCGTCGAACCACCCGAGCTCGATCTCGGGCCCGCCCGCGGTTCGCCCGAAGAGGAGGCCCCGCAGGCTCGCGGCATGCTCGATGAGCATCCGCCCGTCGGGAAAGACGTCGTGGACGAAGAGGTATCCGGTCGACCGGTAGAGCGTGCGGACGCGTCCTCCGAGGTCGACGGCGCGGAGCGCGGCGTCCTGGCGGTCGCGCCCGCCGAAGTAGACGACCTCGCGGCCGGACGCGCTCCACGCGAAGCGGCCGGACGAGGACGCCATCGGACCCGCGAGCGTCCCGGTCTTTCCGGCCCGGTCGACGACCCGAAGCTGCATGCCCTTCTCGTCCGCTTCGAGAAACGCCACCCGCGCGCCGTCGGGCGAGACCCGCAGCGCCGTGAGCCTGTTCGGAGACTGGTAGAGCACCTTCCCGGGCGGCAGCTCGATGCGTCGGCCCCCGGTCTCCTGGTTTCGGATGACCGCGAGGTCTTTGCCGTCCGGCGTCCAGTCCGCGTCCGCGATCTCCTCGAGGAGGGGGCGCGGCGCGCCTCCGGAGAGCGGCACGCGCGAAAGCGTTCCCCAGCTCCCCGTGTCCTTCATGCCTGCGTGCGAGAGGATCGCGAGCTCGCCGGAGGACGAGACGGACGCGACCGTCGCGCTCGGAAGGCCGAGAGGCCGCGATTCAGGGCCCTCGGTCCGCACCGTGAAGACCTCCGAAGGAGAATCGCCCCACGCCGCGCCGTAGACGATCGTCCGGCCGTCCGGCGCGAAGCGGGCCCTGAGGACGTTGCCGCGCCGGAACGTGAGCCGGTGGAACGTCGGCGGCGCGGAGGCCGCCGGCTTCCAGAGCGCGCGCCCTCCGAGCGCCCCGGCCGCGAGGCACACTGCGGCCGCGAGGACGGCCCCGGCCCGCGGCCGCCGGATCTCGATGCGCGCGGCCCCCGTCGCGCCGGACGAAACCGAGGACGCCGTCGAGAACGACTCGAGGTCGAACGCCAGGTCGTGCGCGGAGTGCGCCCGCTCGTCGGGACTCTTTTCGAGACAGTGCCGGACGATGCGTTCGAGGGCGGGTGGGATCGCGCGGTTCGTGGCCGAGAGGTCCGCCGGCTCCTCCCTGAGGATCGCGGAGATCGTGTCGGCCGCCGTGTCGCCGCGGAAAGCCTTCTTGCCCGCGAGCATCTCGTAAAGGACGGCCCCGAAGCTGAAGAGGTCCGTGCGGTGGTCCGCGGGGAGGCCGCGCAGCTGCTCGGGCGACATGTAGCCGAGAGTCCCGAGGACGGCGCCGGGCTCCGTCCCGTGTGACGCCGTGGGCAGGTTCGTTCCGCCCGAGCCGGCCTTCGCGTCGACGATCTTCGCCAGGCCGAAGTCGAGAATCTTCACCCGCCCGTCCTTCGTGATCCAGAGGTTCTCGGGCTTGAGGTCGCGGTGGACGACCCCCTTCTCGTGCGCGGCCGCGAGGCCGCGGGCGATCTGAGCGCCGTAGTCGACCGCCTTGCGCACCGGCAACGCGCCTGCCGCGAGCCTCGCGCGCAGCGTCTCGCCCTCGAGCAGCTCCATGACGAGGATGGAACGGGGAGAAGAGGAAACTGCTGAGGAAGAGGAAGAAAGAGAGGAAGAACCGGGGATTTCTTCGAATGAGTAAATGGCGGCGATTCCGGGATGATTGAGGCCTGCGAGGAGCCGCGCCTCCCTCTCGAATCGTTCTCGCCTCTCTTCACCTTCCAGGAAATCCCCCGGCAGGACTTTGACGGCAACCTCGCGGTTCAGGCGCGGGTCCCTCGCCCGGTAGACCTCGCCCATTCCCCCCGCGCCGAGGGGCGCGAGGACTTCGTACGGCCCGAGCTGGGTTCCGTTCGCGATCGTCATGAGAGCGTGTCTCGATCTTACGGAAGGGACCGGCGGACCGCCAGAAGCGCGACGTCGTCCGCGGGCTCCGCTCCGCGCGCGTGCGCGTCGACCGCCGCTTCGATCCGCGCCACGAGATCCGCCGCGCTCGTTTCGGGCTCCGCGACGAGCGCCTCGAGCCGCTCCGGCCCGAACAGGAGCCCGTCGGGGTCGCGCGCGTCGGTGACGCCGTCCGTGAACGCGAGCAGCGTGTCTCCGGGCGCGACGGTCGTCCGGGCGAGCCTGAAGACGCCGTCGGGCATCAGCCCCACCGCGCCCGCGGTCGGCTCGAGGCGCTCCAGCGCTCCCGATGCCCTCCGGAGATACGGCGGCTCGTGACCGGCATTGAGCCAGACGAGGGACCCGGTCGCCGGATCGAGAGCAGCGAAGAACAGCGTCGCGAACATGTTCGTCTCGCCGTGCGTCCGAGCGACGTAGTCGCTCGTGAGCGTCACGGGCTCCTTTACGACGCGGTCCGCATCGCCCGGATGATCGACCGCGAGGCGCTGGGCCGTGGCGCGCAGGAGCGTGCGCACGAGAGCGACGAAGAGGGCCGCGCCGACTCCCTTGTCGCAGATGTCGCCCACGGCCAGCCCGATCCCGCCGCCCGACAGAGCGAATGCGTCGTAGAAGTCGCCCCCGACCTGGCGCGCGGCCTTCAGCCGCGCAGCGATCTCCCAGCCCGGCGCAGCCGGGAGGGACTGGGGCAGAAACGATTTCTGGATGTTGTGCCCGATCTCCAGCTCTCGCTCGAGGCTCTTCGCGTAGAGGCGCTCGCGGTCGCGCAGCCTCTTCTTCTCGAGCGAGGACCCGACCCGCGCCCGGAGCAGGACCGGGTTGAACGGCTTCGGCAGATAGTCCTCGGCGCCCGCCTCGAGGCATCGCACGACGCTCTCGATCTCGGTCACCGCGGACACCATGATCACCGGGAGCGACCGCAGGACCGGATCCGCGCGGAGCGCTTCGAGGACCTGGTAGCCGTCCATCTCCGGCATCATGACGTCGAGGAGGACGAGGTCGAACTCCCTGCCGGAGCGCAGGACATCGAGCGCTTCGCGCCCGTTCACGGCCATCTCGACCTCGTGGCCCTGCTGCGTCAGGCGGCGGGCCAGGAGATCCCGGTTCACCTCCAGGTCGTCCACGACGAGGAGGCGCGCGGGGCGGCCCGTCGCCGTCACGCCGGTCTCAGGCCGCGACTCCGAGGAGCCGCCGGAGCTGCGGCACGAGCTCCTCGGCGGCCCGCTCGCCTTCGGCGATCACCGCGGGAATCTTGTCGGTGTCGAAGAGGTGAATCGCGTCCTTGAAGACGGGCACGATGGGCAGGATCTCGCTGTGGTGCGCGAGATTGTGAAACGAATAGTTCGAGCGGAGGAGATTGTTGGAATTGATGCTCGAGAGCTGGAACGCGAACTTGAGGACGCCGTTCACCCGAGTCTGGTACGGGCTCTCGAATCCCATCGTCACGATCACGCCCGCGCCCTCGCGGATCGCGACGCCAACGGGCATCGGATCCGACATGAAGCCGTCCAGGAGGACCCTGTCCCCCACCCTCCAGGGCTCGAACACGTACGGGATGGCGATGCTGGCGCGAATCGCGTCCACGAGCCCGCCCTCCGACATCACGACCTGCTCGCCGTTCCAGAAGTCCGTCGCCGTCAGAAACAGCGGGATCTTCGCGTCCGCAAACGTCTTCTCGCCGAAGGCGTGCCGAAGACGGGCGAGGACGAGACTGTCGTCCACGAGCCCGAACTTCTCGGAGAACCCGAAGAGGCCCGGAAAGAGGACCCGGAGCGGAGCCTTCCACGCGCGCCGCTTGGTGAGATCCCGCGTCCAGAGCCGCCTCGTCATTTCCTCCGCCTCGCCGACGTCGATTCCGAGCGCGATCAGGCTGGCGTAAAGGCTCCCTCCGCTGCAGCCGACCACGAGGTCAACCGGGATGCGCTCGCGCTTGAGCACCTTCATCAGGCCGAGGGCCGCGGCGCACTTGACGCTGCCGGACCCGATGACGAGCGCGACGCCCGCGGAGGCGGGAGAGGAGTTGGCCGGCGGCACGTTCGGTCCCACCCGTTCAGGCCGTGAAGCTGGCCGCGGCGGCGGCGACGGTCGAGAAGACCTTTAGGATCTTCGTGAAGCCCGAAAGGTCGAGCACACGCAGGACGTTCGGCTGAACGCTCGCGAGGCGCAGGTCGCCGCCCCGCTGGCGCGCCTCCTTGACCGTCTCGAGGAGGGCTCTCAGGCCGGCGCTGCTCATGTAGTCCACGTGCGTGAGGTCGGCGACGAGATGCGAGCCCCCGTTCTCCGCGTGCGCGCGCAGCGTCGAGGCGAGCGCCACCGCGGTTCCGCTGTCTACGGTGCCCGAGATGGAAACGACCGTCACGTCCGTGCGGGTCTCCGCCGTGATTTCCATGAGATCTCCCTTCAACTCCTCAGCTGGCGTGCGATCACGAGTCGATTTCCGAATTCTGGGCCAGAATGATACTCGATCTCATCCATCAGGTTCCGAATGAGGTGCCACCCCAGCCCGCCGGGAAGGCGGTCCTCCGCTTCGGCGTCCAGATCGGGCGCCGCCACGAGCTCGGGCCGGAACGGGACCCCGCGGTCGGTGATCGACACGCGGATGCGCGCGCCGTCCGACTCGAGGACGACGTCGATCGGTCCCGGCCCACCGCCTGCATACCCGTGGACCGCGACGTTCGTGCAGGCCTCGTCGACGGCAAGGCGAAAGTCGAAGGTCGCGGCCTCGTCGGCGCCGGCCTTCCGGCAGCCCTCGACCACGAAGGCCTGGATCGCCTCGAGCGTCTCGGGCGTCGCCACGCCCGACATCGCGAGCCGGAGGGGCGCGGGTTCCGTCACGAGGCGCGTCCGCTGCGCAGCCGCGAGAAGAGCAGAGCGAGCCTCTCGTGGCTCACGGGCTTCACGAAGTAGGCGCGGGCGCCCATGGAGAGCCCGCGATCCCTCTCGTCCAGGACGGAGACGACGACGACCGGGATGCGCGCGAGCGCCGGATCGGCTTTCAGCGCCTCGAGCACCTGCCAGCCGTCCATGCCCTTCATGACGATGTCGAGGATGATCACGTGAGGACTGCGCTCGGCCGCAAGCCGCAGGGCCTCCTGTCCCTCGCCGCACGCCACGACGGCGAACCCTTCCCGCTCGCAGACTCTCTCCATCAATTCGCGCTCGACCGGGTCGTCATCGACGACGAGGGCAAGCGGAAGCTTCAGCGGCCCTGTCAAGGCGCGCATGACGCCGCTCCCGCCGCGCCGCATCTGCGGCTTCACGGCGGAGGCCTCGAGGTCCTCGGTCTCGATCACCGGCAGCCGGACGGTGAACGTCGAGCCGCGCCCCGGCTCGCTCTCGAGTGTCACGTCGCCACCCATGAGCTGACAAAGCTTCCGCGTGATCGCGAGGCCGAGGCCGGTGCCGCCGTACTTCCTCTGCGTGCCGCCGTCCGCCTGCACGAAGGGCTCGAAGAGGCGCGCCTGGGTCTCCTCGGGGATGCCGATGCCGGTGTCGCGGACGCGGAAGACGACGAACTCCTCGCCGTCGGCCGTCGCGCGCTCCGCCTCGAGCGTCACGACGCCCTCCGTCGTGAACTTCCCGGCGTTCGAGAGGAGATTCAGGAGAACCTGGCGGACCTTCGTGACGTCCTCGCGCATCAAGCCGATTCTCGGAGGACAGACGACCTCGAGCCGGTTGCGGTTCCGCTCCACGAGCGGGCGTACCGTCGTCACGACGTCGTCGACCGCCAGCGCGATGTTGAACGTGTCGAAGTGAAGCCGCGTCTTGCCAGCCTCGAGCTTCGACAGGTCGAGGATCTCGTTGATGAGGTCCAAGAGGTGGTGGCCCGCGGTTGCGATCTTCCCGAGATCCGCGACGAGACCCGCCTGGCCCGCCGCGCGGGCGTCTTCGGTCAGGATCTCGCTGTACCCGAGGATTGCATTGAGCGGGGTTCGAAGCTCGTGGCTCATGTTCGCGAGGAACGCGCTCTTGCTCGCATTCGCCGCCTTCGCGTCCTCGTTGGCGTCGAGCGCCGCCTGAAGCGCGCGTTCGATGATCCGGACCTGGTCGCCGATCATGGCGTGCTGCTCGGCAACCTCCTTTCGCGCGCGAATGACGCGGCGCGTCTGCACGTAGGAGTTCAGACCGAAGACGGACATGAAGAGGAAGAGGCAGACCAGGCAGATGCCGCTCGCGACGACCGAGGACCCGAGGGATACCTCGAACCGGGTCGAGAGCCCGACGAGGACCGCTCCGACCACGACCGAGGCGAACGCGCGCCGGAAGAGCGCCGGGCCCCCGACGCTGAGACAGGCGGTCGTCATCGCGCCTGCGATCACCGCGGCGGGGAACAGCCCGAAGTGGATCTCGGCGACCCACGCCCCGGCGAGAAAGGAGTCGATCAGGAGGTTCCGGAGCTCGGCGCTCTTGCCGTCCGGAGAGCGCGACGACACGAGATACGCGAGCTGCGGCCAGACGAACGCCGTGGCGAGAAGCGCGATCCAGAAGACCGCCCCCGGCCGCTCCGCCCCGAACTGCGCATACGCCATGACGGCGATGAGCGGGTGCCCGATCGCGCGGAGGCGGTGGTTCAGCGGGACGAGCGGGTGCATCCGGCCCTGCGCGCCCGAGTCGTCGGACCCGTAGACGGGCCAGGTGGCGGTTTTCAGCATGAGATCGCGTCGCGATTGTACGGGAGGAAGGGACCGGGGATCTTCGGACCGGGGGATTCTTAGAAGGTGAAGGGGGCGGGGGCGATCACCGCTCACCGCCGGCGCCCCGGGAGCCGGCGTTCTCTCTCTTAACCTTCTAAGAAATTCTTCTTTCTCTTCCTACTGTGAGAGCGGGAGGACCTCTACGATGACGGCGACCGTGACGTCCTTGTGGATCTTGACGTGCACGGTATGCGTGCCGAGGCGCTTGATGGGCTCCTCGAGCTCGACGCGCCGCTTGTCGATCGTGACCCCCTTGGCCGCGAGGCCGTCGGCGATGTCCGATGCGGTGACCGAGCCGTAGAGATGGTCGCCCTCGCCCGCCTTCTTGTGGAGGACGATCTTCGTGCCCTCGACTCCCTTGGCGACCGCCTCGGCCTGTTCCTTTTCCTTCGCGACACGGACGTCGTACCGCTTCTTCTCCTGTTCGAGGCGCTTGATGTTTCCCGGCGTGGCCGGGTAAGCGAGCGTCTTCGGAAGCAGGAAGTTGCGGCCGTATCCGGCGGCGACGGTCACGACGTCGCCCCGGTGCCCAAGACCCTTCACGTCGTCGGTCAGTACGAGTTTCATCGCGGGACTCCTAAAGTTCTCTCGAGAATTTCCACCGGTCTCAGAAGTCGGGCGGCCCAACCTCGGCCGGAGGCATCCGGTCGAGCCGCGCCCGGACGTCGACGAACTCGTCGAACAGGCCCCCGAGCGCCAGAAGGAAGGGAAACGGCATCTGAAAGACCAGCGCGTAAACGAGCGCCCGGCCCAGAAGGCCGGCTCTTCCCCGGTCGAGAAGAGCGCGGATTATGGCCAGACCACGCAGAAAAAACAAGACGGCGAGGGTCAGCAGGACGTCCACCGCCGGACGGCGCAGGTTCGGGCCTCCGAGCGCGGCGAGAAGGCCGGCCGGCACGAAGAGGGCCGCGGCGGCGAGCGGAGTCCGGAATCGGCTGAAGGAGGGCTCGATCCAGTCGGCCCCGGCGATCCCGGAAGCCCGGGCGAACCCGTAGACGACGATCGCCGCGTGCCCCATCGCGGTTGCGAGGACGATGCCCGGGAGCTGGTCGCGCAGGGCCACCCGGAGGAGCTCGAACAGCCGGGCGACGGTGGCGAGGGAAGACTCTCCCCACCCGCTGGACCGGTACGTCTCGAGAAGCTCGGGGACCGCGGCTGCCCACCGGGCCGCCGCCACCTCGCCCGGGTCGCGCCCGGTCGCGACGTCCGCGCCGAGAAGCGCCGCGAGCGCGCCGATCCCGGTCACGGCGAACACGACGAGGAGCGCCCGGTCGCGGCGGAATCCGCCCTGCCCCGTCACGTACAGCGCCGCCGCGGGCAGGGACACGAAAGCGGCGGCGATCACGAAGGCCGGCCCCGCGGCGCCCGGCGCGAGGAACGCACCGAGAACGAGCGCGAACGGCGGCGCGCACGCCGGCAGCAGGAAGCCCCATGCGAGGCGCTCCGTCGAGAGCGCGGCGACGCCGAGGCGCCCCGCCGCGAACGGCAGCAGGAAGACGCCGAAGGGCGGCGCCGCCGCGGTCACGGCCGCGGCCAGCGCCGCCCAGAAGGCGGAGAACGCTTTCCTAATCAGACACGTACGGGAGCAGCGCCAGGTATCGCGCGCGCTTGATCGCCGTGGCGAGCTTGCGCTGGTAGAAGGCGGAGGTCCCGCTGATGCGGCGCGGAAGGATCTTGGCGCGCTCGGGGACGAACCCCGCGAGGGTCTTCACGTCCTTGAAGTCGATGTAGCCGATCTTCTCGACCGTGAACTTGCAGACGCGCTTGCGGCGGACGAAGAACTTCTTCTTTGCGGGCTTGCGAACGGGTGCGGCCATGGCGGACTCCTACTCGCGCCCTTCCGCGGCCTCGGAGGCGGCGGGAGGAGCGGGGGCGACGGGGGCGACGGGGGCGGCGGGGGCGGACATGGGCGCGTCCGACATTTCGGGGCGCGGGCGGCGCGGCTTCGTGTTGCGGGCGACCTTGAGGCCGTGCTTGACCTCTTCGTCGATGCGGACGGTCAGATAGCGCAGGACGTCCTCCGAGAGGCGCAGCTTGCGCTGAACCTCGGCAACGCAGGCGGACGAGCCGCGGAACAGGAAGTTGTGGTACGTCGCCTCGTTCTTCTTCTTGATCGTGTAGGCGAGGCGGCGGCGGCCCATCGTCTCGTCCTTTTCGATCGTGGCGCCGAGGTCGACGAGGAGCTTGCGGAACTCGTCGATGACGGCGGCCGCGCCCGGCTCGTCCTTTTCAGGGACGACCAGGAAGACCATGTCGTACTGTCGTTGCGTGTTCGGGGTGGCCACGGGTTTTCCTCCTTCTGGATCGCGGCGGGCTCGCCCGTCGCGAGGCGCGGCTGTGGACCTCTGGTCCGGTGCCGAGCCAAGGTTGACGATCAGTTCGCCGGGGACGATTCCTCGGGCAAACGGTTGAAACGGTTCATGGCGGCGTCGAGGCCGTCGGTGACGATGACGACGAGCGCGTCGCACGCGGTCGCGATCGCCGCGTCGATGACGGGCCGCTCCTTCTTCGCGAAACGGGACAGGACGTACGTGTCGAGCGGCTCCCCCGGCTGGAAATTGTCGCCGCGGACGCCGAGGCGCAGGCGCGGAAAGTCGCTCGTACCGAATCCGTCGATAATGGATTGCAATCCCTTCTGGCCTCCCGAGGAGCCCGACCGCCGGATGCGGATCGCCCCGACCGGCAACGCCGCGTCGTCGGAGACGACGACGAGGCCGTCGAGCGGGACGTCGTACTTGGCGGCGAGGCCCTTGACCGACTCCCCCGACGCGTTCATGTACGTCTGGGGTCTGGCGACGAGCACCGGCCGGTTCCCCACCCGGACGCGCCCGGTGAGCGCGCGGCAGTCGAGGCGGTCGAGGCGCGGCGGACCGCCGGCGGCCTTTTCCGCGAACGCATGCACGACGTCGAAGCCGACGTTGTGACGCGTCCCGGAATACCGGTCGCCGGGGTTGCCGAGTCCCACCACGAGGAAGAGGCCGTCCGTGCTTATTTCTTTTCCTTCTTCTCGGCCTTCGGGGCCGCGGCGGCCTTCGCTCCACCCGCGGCGGGCTCGGCGCCCTCCTCGTCCTTCTTGCCCTTCTTGATCACCTCGGGCTCGGTGGACGTGGCGGCGGCCGCGCCCTCGGCGCCCGGAACGGCGGCGACGACGGCGACGACTTCCTCGGCCTTCGGCACGCCGACGTGCGCGATCACGCGGTCCGCGTTCTCGAGGACCTTGATCTTGTCGCCGGCCTTGAGGTCGGAGGCCCGGAACGAATCGTGGATCTTCATCTCGGAGACGTCGACCTTGATCGAGTCCGGGATGTCGGCCGGGAGGCACTCGATCAGGATCTCGTGCGTGACGATGTTCAGGATGCCGCCTTCCTTGACGCCCGCCGCGATCCCGACGACCTCGACGTCGCTCTTGACGCGGAGCTTCTTGTCGAGGAGGACGCGGACGAAGTCCACGTGCAGCATCGCGCGCGTGATCGGGTCGAGCGTGAGGTCGCGGATCATGACGTGGCGCTGATCTTTCGTGCCTTTGAGCTGCAGCTTGAAGATCGCGTTGCCATGCAGGCCCTTGTTGAGGAGCGTCGCGAGGGTCTTGCGCGGCACCGTCAGGGGAAAGTTTCCCATTTCCTTGGTGCCGCCGTACAGCACGGCGGGGATGAGGTCCGCGGCCCGGAGGCGGTTCGCGGCGTTCTTGCCGGTGACGTCCCTCTTCTCGACTTCGACGACGATATTTTCCTGGAGCATGTTTCCTTTCTTCGGGCGCACGGTCAGGGAGAAATTTCCCGGGCGTGCGGTCCGGCCTGGTGGCGGTTAGACGAACAACGAGCTGACGGAGGCTCCCTGGTGGATGCGCTGGATCGCCTCGGCGAGGAGCGGGGCGATCGAAAGCGGCGTCAGGAGGGGGCAGCGGGCGAGCTTCTCGTCGAGCGGAAGCGTGTTCGCGCAGAAGATGCGCTCGACCGGGCTGCCGTTGATACGGTCGATGGCGGGGCCGGAAAGAACGGCGTGGACGCAGCCCGCGAAGATGCGGCGCGCGCCGGAGTCCTTCAGGGCGATGACGGTGTTGATGAGCGTCCCGGCCGTGTCGATGATGTCGTCGACGACGATGACGTTGCGGTCCTTGACGTCGCCGATGACGTGCAGGACCTCGACCTCGTTCTTCCCCTTGCGGCGCTTGTCGACGATGGCGAGCCCGGCGCCGAGCCGCTTAGCGAAGGCGCGGGCGCGCTCGACGCCTCCGGCGTCCGGCGAGACGACCGTGAGCGGGTCGAGGCTCGAGTCGCGGATCGCGTCGAGCAGGACGGGCGCGGCGAAGAGGTGGTCGACCGGGATGTTGAAGAAGCCCTGGATCTGCGCGGCGTGGAGGTCGATGCACAGGGCGCGGTCGGCGCCCGCGGCCGTGATGAGGTCGGCCGTGAGCTTCGCCGTGATCGGCACGCGGGGCTTGTCCTTGCGGTCCTGCCGCGCGTACCCGTAGTACGGGAGCACGGCCGTCACGCGCGACGCCGAGGAGCGCTTGAAGGCGTCGAGCATGATCAGGAGTTCCATGATGTTGTGGTTCGCCGGGGGGCCCGTGGGCTGGACGATGAAGACGTCCGCGCCGCGCACGTTCTCGTCGATCTGGCAGTAGTTCTCGCCGTCGGAGAAGTTGTAGAGCGTGACGCGGCCCGCCTCGCGGCCGAGGTTGCGGCAGATCTCGCCCGTGAGGGCCGGATGCGACCGCCCCCCGAAGACTTTCAGATCACCGTATGCGAAGCGTTCCATCGGGTCTCAGGATCTCAACGACGACCGGGAAGATGGCTGGGGAGGGAGGATTCGAACCTCCGGTAGGCGGTTCCAAAGACCGCTGACTTACCACTTGTCGACTCCCCATCCGGAAGCCTCACGTGGATTCTCGCGCAGGCGGGTCTCATCCGCGCTGCGCAATCCGAACCGGAGCCGCGCGGCGCGCGAACTCGGCCCGGGAAACGGTCTTCACGATCGCCATCTTCGCCTTCGTCTCGTTTCCGAGCCCCTCGAGCGACGTCATCGCCCGCGAGGCCTCTTCCTTCGTCCCGAACGTCCCGAAAACCGTCGAGCCGCTCCCGGAAAGCCGGGCGCTCCGCGCACCGGCTCCCGCGAGCGCGGACCGGATGCGGCGCAATTCCCCCCTGAGAGATTCCGCCGCCTGCTCGAGATCGTTCCGCTCCGGCCCGCCACCGGTCCCGGAGCCGGAAACTTTAGTGGCAGAGGGACTTCCCGTCAAGGAGCGGGCCCGGAGTCGCCCGTAAACCTCTGCCGTGGAAAGGGAAAAGGGCGGAAAGACGAGGAGGACCCACTCCTCGGGACCGTCGGGGAGTGGCGTCACGGCCTCCCCACGCCCCCGGCCGCGGGCGCGGCCGCCGAGAAGGAAGAACGAGACGTCGGACCCGAGGGAGGCGGCGAGGCCCTTCAGATCGGCGTCCGAGGCATTCAGATTCCACAGCGAGCTCAGCGCCATCAAGGTCGCGGCTGCGTTGGAACTGCCTCCGCCCAGGCCACCGCCGATGGGGATTTTCTTTGAAAGGTGGATGCGGGCGCCTGCGCGCACCGAGAACTTCTCGCCGAGGGCGCGGGCGGCGCGGAGGATCAGATTCGTGCCGTCCGCGGGCAGCTCAGCGCCTTCGATCGTCAGCGAGACCTCGCCTGAGCCCTCTTCACCTTCCAAGAAATCTATCTCCTCCGAGAGGTCCACCGTCTGGAACACGGTGTCCAACTCGTGGAACCCGTCCTTGCGTTTGCCAAGAACCCGCAGGTCGCGGTTGATCTTCGCGAACGACGTGACGCGCAAGCCCTCGCCCGCGTCGCTCACGGCGGCGGGACCTCTTCGCCGGCAGGCCACGGGCCGTAGCTCTCGAGCGTCAGCACCGCGCGGCCGTCCGGCCCGTTCGCCTCGATGCGGCGGGGCACGCCCGAGCCGGGCTGAAAAGTCACGACCTCGCCGTTCGGAAAACGCACCTGGACGACGTTACCCCGATCGTCGAGAACGGAAGAGGGCGACGGAGGTGCGTCCGGCGTGCCGAGGATGCAGGCGATGAGGTCGGAAGAAGAGAGTCGGCCGGGAAGAGGCGACGAGTCCGGATCCGCACCGCCCTCCCCCCTTCCCTTTCTAAGCAATCCCCCTCTTCCTCTTCCCGCGATCGGCGCGGATGCGCGCCATTCCAGCGAGCCGGAGGCGCCGTCCCACCATACGGAAAGGTATCCGCGGCCGATTGCGCCGACCTTCGGCGAAACCTCCGCCTTGAAGAGCGCCTTGAAGCGGCGGGAGGGGTCCCAGGCCTTGATTCGGGCGCTCTCATAGGCCGCGAGGGTAGAAGAGGGGATTTCTTTGAAGGGGGAAGAGGGCGGCGCCTGCGCGCCGGGTCCGCTCGACGCGCTCGGCGGCGCCCAGGTGCCGCATCCACCTTCTAAGAGGAAAACCAAGCTGACCGCCGCTGGAAGCGCCGCACGAAGCGGACGGGCCATCTTCCGTGCGGTCACTTCTTCGCGTCGAGACTTTCGGTCTTCCGGAGCTTCTCTTCGAGGCGTTGCTTGACGTCGGGCTCGGGCTTGAGCGTGAGAGCGCGCTTCCAGCTCTCGCGGCCCTTCCTGAGGTCGCCCTTCCTGTTCCAGAGGTCGCCGAGGTGCTCCTCGACGGTCGCGTCGTCCGGGTTCAGCGTCGCGGCCGCGACGAGGTTCTCTTCGGCCTTGTCGAGCTTGCCGAGGCGGTAGTAGACCCAGCCGAGCGAATCGAGGTACGCCCCGTTCGAGGGCTCGAGGTCGACCGCCTTGCGAATGAGCTCCAGAGCCCGCGGCAGGTTCTCTCCCCGGTCAGCCCACATGTAGCCGAGGTAGTTCATCCCAGGCGCGTGGTCGGGCCGGAGCTTGAGGAGCTTTTCGAACGCGGCCTCGGACTCGCCAATCTTCTTGTCGCGCTCCAGCGACGCGGCGAGCCTGAACAGGAGCTCGGGGTCTTCCGGGGCGCGCTCGAGCCCGACACGGGCCGCGTCGGCCGCGCGCCCGAACTGGTCGAGGCGCTGCCAGGCGTCGGCGGACGCGAGGACGCCGGACTTGTCCTCGGCGGCGAGCGCCACGAGGATCTTCTCCCCCTCGGCCTTGTTCGCGGGTTCGGACGAACGGATGAGGAACTCCGCGTAGGTCGCACGGACGTTCGGCGTCTTCTTTCCGGTCCGGCCGTACGCCTCGCGGGCGATGGCGAGGCCGCCGACCCAGTTCTCCTGGTCGCGCGCGATTTGCTCGAGAAGGTTGAAGGCCTGCGGGTTGACGCCGTCGCCTTCCTTCAGCCGGGGCGTCAGGAGCGAGGTCGCGCGCGCGTAGTCCTTCTTGAGATAGGCGATGTAGGCGAGCTGGCCGTCGACCTGGCCCGCCTCGGATCCGTCCGTCTTCTTCGTCGCGAGCGTCTTCTTCAGATCCTCGAGCACCTGCTCGGCGTCGGGGAGGCGGCGCGCCTCGAGGAAGTTCATCGCGCGTCGGTATGCGACCTCCGGGTCGTCGGGCTCGAGGGTCTGGAGCTTTCTCAGCGTCTCGTCGGCCTTGTCCGTCTCGCGCGTCTCGGAGAGGAGGGCCGCGTACATCCTCAGGGCGTCGCGGTTGCCGGGATCGGCCGCGAGGACCTGCTCGAACGCCTTCCTCGACTCGGGAAAGCGCCTCGCGCGCAGGAGAACCGTGGCGTACTGCGTCTTGGCCGCGAGGTTCCCGGGCTGACCCTTCATGAACGACTCGAGAAACGCGGCTTCCTTGTCGAACTGCTTCGAGCGGTCGTACACGCGGAGGAGTCCCATCGAGGCGGCTCGGTTCTCGGGATCCATCCGGAGGAGCGAGCGGTAGACATCCTCGGCCTTCTCGAACTGGGCGTCCCGCTCCAGCGCTTCGCCGTAGACGAGGAGGAACGACGGGCCGGGCGCCCGGTCCGCGACGGTCTCGAGCGCGGCGACCGCGTCCTTGGGCTTGTCGAGGCGGATGGAGGCCTGCGCGAGGGCCATCGCCCCCTGCGGGTCCGGCGGGCCGAGCTCCGCCGCCTTCCTGAGCTCGGCGGCCGCCTCCTCGACGCGCGGCTTGTCCTTCGCCGTCGCGAGAAGCACCTGCCCCAGGAGGCGGTGGGCTCCGGCGCTCCCGGGCGTCAGCTCGACGGCCTTGCGCGCCTCGCGCTCCGCCTCGGGGTAGATCGGAATGTCGCGCAGGAGCTCACCGTACTCGCGGCGCAGAGCGCCGTCCTCCGGGTCGAGGTCGACCGCCTTGCGGAACTCCTTGACGGCCTGCTCGAATTCGGTGTCCTGCGCGAAGAGCCGCGCCCGCATGTAGTGCTCGGCCGCTTCCTTGCGCTTCGCCTCCTTGGGCGTCAGGGCGGGTCCGGACGTCTGGGCAAGCGCCGGGAGGGCCGTTGCGGCAGCGAGCAGGCAGGCGACGATCGTGGTGGCGCGTCGAACAGGCATCATCGAGGAGTCTAACCCGCAAGAACCGGGCCGCATTCCCGGCTTCAGAAGACGGCCGGCTCTTCGTAGGTGGCGAATACCTCGCGCATGACGTCGGAGATCTCCCCGACCGTCGCGTAGGCCTTCACGGCCTCCACGAGCGGCGGCATGACGTTGGCTCCGTTCGCGCAGGCGGCCTTCAGGTCGGCGAGCTTCCGCATCGCCGTCCGCGAGTCGCGCGTCCGGCGGACCTCGTTCAGGACTCCGATCTGCTCCGCGGCCGTCTCCTCGGAGATCACGAGGGTCGCCACCTCGTCCTCCGGAAGGGACTCGGTGAACGCATTCGCGCCGACCATGACCTTGTCCTTCGCGTCGTACGCGCGCTGGAACCGGTAGGCGGCGTCCATGATCTCCCTCTGCGGGAAGCCGGCCTCGATGGCCTCGACCATTCCGCCGAAGGCGTCGATCCGCCGGAAGTAGTCGAAGGCTCCCGCTTCCATGCGGTTCGTGAGCTCCTCGACGAAGTAGGCGCCGCCGAGCGGGTCGATCGTGTTGGCGACGCCCGTCTCGTGAAGGATGACCTGCTGCGTGCGGACCGCGATCTTCGCGGCGAACTCCGTCGGGAGCGCGAGCGTCTCGTCGAGAGCATTGGCGTGAAGGGAGTTGGTCCCGCCGAGCACGGCCGCGAGGGACTGGATCGCGACGCGCGCGACGTTGTTGTAGGGCTGCTGCGCCGTCAGCGTGACGCCGGCCGTCTGGGAGTGGAAGCGCATCTTCCAGCTCTCGGCCTTCTTCGCGCCGTAGCGGTCGCGCATGACCTTCGCCCAGATTCGGCGGGCCGCGCGGTACTTCGCGATTTCCTCGAAGAAGTCGTTGTGCGCGTTGAAGAAGAAGGAGAGCCGCGGCGCGAAGTCGTCGACGTCCAGCCCCGCGTCGACGCCGTACTTCACGTACTCCATCCCGTCGCGGAGCGTGAACGCGAGCTCCTGGAGCGCCGTCGATCCGGCCTCGCGGATGTGGTACCCGGAGATCGACACCGTGTTCCAGCGCGGGACGTGCTTGGCGCAGAACGCGAACTGGTCCGTCACGAGCCGCATCGAGGGCCGCGGCGGGAAGATGTACTCCTTCTGCGCGATGTATTCCTTGAGGATGTCGTTCTGGAGCGTCCCGCCGACTTTCGACCACGGCGTCCCGTGCTTCTCGGCGACGGCGAGGTACATCGCGAGGGCGATGGGAGCCGTGGAGTTGATCGTCATGGACGTCGTCACCGCGCCGAGGTCGATCCCGTCGAACAACGCCTCGAAATCGCGAAGCGTGTCGATCGCGACGCCGCACTTTCCCACTTCGCCCGCCGACATCGGGTGGTCGGAGTCGTAGCCGTAGAGCGTCGGGAGGTGGAAGGCCGTCGAAAGGCCGGTCTGGCCGTGCGCGAGAAGTTGCTTGAAGCGCTCGTTCGTCTGCTTCGCCGTGCCGAAGCCCGCGAACTGCCGGATCGTCCACGGCTTGCCACGGTACATCGTGGGCTGCACGCCCCGCGTGTACGGGAACTCGCCCGGCCAGCCGAGATCGCGGCCGTAATCGAAGCCGCCGAGATCGTCGGGCGTCGCGAGGGTGTTCACCTCGGCCGACGAAACGGTCGTGAAGTCCCTCCGCCACGCGGGCGTCTTCGCAAACGCGGAGGCGGCCTTCTGCCGCCAGGCCTCCTTCGCGGCGCGGATGCGCTCCTGCTCCGGGGTCAGGGGGGACGCGACCGTATCCGGAACCTTGACGCTCATGTCAGGGATTCTAATCGAGAGCTCTTCGCAGGGAGCCCTTTCCGGGGCTGCTCCCGCGGCCCCGGAGTCACCCGCCGAATGGCAGCTTCGGCAGCGGCTCGCCCTTCTTGACCGGACCGGTGATCTTCGACGTGTATCCGGATCCCGTCCCGAGGAGCTTCCACTCCGTCTTCGTGACGTTTCCCTTGTCGTCCTTCATGACGTCCACTTCCTTCAGGCGTCCGAACGGCACGGCGTCCGAGAGCCAGAGGTCTGACTCGTAGGTACCCTTCATGTTGATGAAGAGGATCTTGATCTCGTATCGGCCCGACATCGCGAACCTCTCGCACGCGCGACCGTCCACGGTGTCCGGCCCCTTCTCGACGACGTCGCTCCCGAAGTCGACGAAGCCGAGAACGCTCTGCATGAGCGGTTTCATCGCCTCCCACGGCATCTCCACGGCTTCCTGGCCGTCGTCCTGCGTCACAACGCGCTCGATGTACTTCACGAAGTCGAGCGGGTTCTTTTCGGGCTGAAACCGGGGGTTCAGGAGGAAGCGCGTCGTCCCCGCCTTCTGCTTCGAGCCCGTCTTCGGTTCGATGCGATTCTCGATCCAGACCTTCTCGCCCTCGTTCTCGAGGCGGGCGATCGTCGTCTCGACGACGGACTTCTTCCCTTTCGGGTCGGTCGAGGTCTGCTCGAACTTCGCGTACGTGCCGGCCTTCGTCTGGGCGAAGTAGGGCTTCGTCAACCTCGCGAGGTCCGCGCCGTCGGCGCCGATCGGCAGTGAGAGAGTGAGACCGAGAAGCAGGGCCGTCTTCTTCATGCGGGATCCCTCCACCGCGAGTCTAGTGCGCGAGGGGAACCGGCGCCTCCCGCCTCAGCGCCCGACCGTCGCCATG
>JBDTTJ010000013.1:0-23973 GCA_039930645.1 Acidobacteriota bacterium | reverse complement strand
TGACGTACGCGGGGTCGAGCGCGGCGGCGCGGCACGCGTCCTCGCCGCGGCCGAGTGTGATCCAGGGCTCGCTCGAAGCCATGAGACGGCCCGCCCACAGGCGCTCCTCGTGAGTCGCGTCGCCGATGGCCGGGCCGGTCATGCGGCTCCGAGGATAATCCCGCGCGCATGGCCTCCGTCGTCCTCATTCGCCACGGCCAGGCGTCCTTCGGCGCCGCCGACTACGACGTTCTCTCGGAGACCGGGCGGCGGCAGGCCCGGGTCGCCGGCGAAGCGCTCCGCGGACGGCTTAAGGCCGTGCGCGCCGTCGTCACGGGCTCCATGCGCCGGCAGCGCGACACCGCCGCGGCGTGTCTCGAGGCGATGGGCCTCCCGCCGTCCTGGGTCGAGGACGCCGCGTGGGACGAGTTCGACCACGAGGACGTCCTGCGCGTCTACGAGCCGCGCTGGGGGGACCACGCGCAGCTCCACCGCGACCTCGACGCCGCGGCGCTCGCCGGCGCCTTCGAGAGCGCCTTCCACGCCGCCGTCGCCCGCTGGACGGCCGGCACGCACGACGCGGAGTACCGCGAGACGTGGCCCGGCTTCCTCGCGCGCGTGGACGGCGCGCTCGCGCGGCTGCCCCAGGCGTCGGGCGGGACGGTGCTCGTCTTCACGTCGGGCGGCCCGATCTCCGCCGCATGCCGCGCGCATCTCGGCGCGGCGGATGCCGCGGCCGTCTTCGCCCACGCGTTCCGCCTCGCGAACACGAGCGTTACGACGCTCGAGATCGGGCCGGCCGGAAGCGTTCTGGCGGCGTTCAACGACCACGCCCACCTGACCATGCGCGACGAGGCGCTCCTCACGTTTCGTTGAGAGGGCGCCCTCGCGGCGTTCCGGTTCTCGCCTCCTGAGCGAAGATGGAGAAGCCGAAGGAGACTCCCGTGAGACGTTTCGCCGCCCTCGCCCTCCCGCTCCTCCTCCTCGCCTCCGGTCCCGCTCCCGCCGCACAACCGCTGCCCGACGGGTTCCACGGGCTGAAATGGCGCTCGGGGGTCGCGCCGGGCATGAAGCTGAAGAAGGACGTCTCGGTCGGCGACAACGCCGCCTACACGCGCCCGAACGACTCGAAAAAGCTGCACGGCGCCGTCCTCGAGAGCGTCATCTACAGCTACTACAAGGGCCAGCTCTGTTCCGCGACCGTCGAGACGGACCCGGGCCAGGGCGCCAAGCTCCTCAAGGCGCTCACGACCGAGTGGGGCGAGCCGGAGAAGGCCGCCGCGAACGTCTTCGTCTGGAAGGACACGAGCGAGACGATGGTGATTTTCCGCGGCACCGACCTCGAGGGTTCCGGGTCCAGAGCCGAGGTCTTCGTCGTTTGCAAGCCGCTCGTCGAGGAGGCGAACAAGGCCGAGCGCGAGCGCCGCGAGAAGTTGCTGGGCCTCAAGTAGCCGCGAGGCGCGCCGCCGCGCGGTCCGCGCCCTCGAGGCCGGGCGCCTTCCCCTGAAAGACCCTGCCCGACCCGCCCCCCTTGCCGCCGAGGAGAGCCGCCACCTCACGGCCGAGCGCCTGAGCGTCGCCAAAGCCCTCCCCCGCTCCGAGCGCGAAGACGACCTGTCCGCCCGCCGTCGCCGTGACGAGCGCGGCCCGCGCTCCGGCCTTCTCCGCGAACTGCCGCGCGACCGTCTGGACGAACGCCATGTCGCGGCCCTCGAAGTGCGCCCGGGCCACGCGGCCCTCCCGCGTGAGAAGCGCCTCCGCCGCCGCCTCGGCCACGGATGCCTCGGCCCGGCGGAGCGCCTTTTGCGCCTCGGAAAGCTGCTCGAGCTTCGCCCTGGCGGCATCGACGAGCGCCTCGTCGGCCGCGCCGAGCGCGACCCGCAGAGCCGCGTTCCGGTCCTCGTGGCGTTTCAGCCGGCGCCGCGCGCGGCCGCCCGCGGCGAAGAAGACGCGCGTCCCGCCGCGCAGCGATTCCGTCGAAAGGAGCGCGACGATCTCGATCGCGGCGGTGTTCGAAAGGTGCGTCCCGCCGCACGTGTTCAGGTCGACGCCCTCGATCTCGACGAGGCGCACGCCGCCGGAGAAGCCCTCCGGCAGGCCACGCGTCCTCACGGGCAGCGCCCGGAACTCCTCGAGCGAAACGCGCCGCGAAACGACCGGGCGCGCGGCCCGTATCTCCGCGGCGACGGCCTCCTCGAGGCGCGCGAGATCGGCGGCGGACAGGGAGACCCCGGCGAGCTCGACGTCGGACACCTCGGGCCCGAGGTGGAACGCGGTCGTCTCCCAGTGGAACCCATCCTGCGCCAACGCCGAGAGGAGGTGCTGGCCGGTGTGCTGCTGCATGTGGTCGAAGCGGCGCTCCCAGTCCAGACGGAGGTCCGCGGGGCCCGGCGGGACCGGAGCGGCGAGCACGTGGCGGATCGCGCCGTCCTTCTTCTGGACGTCGAGGACCGCGACGCCGTTCAGCGTGCCGCGGTCGGCGGGCTGGCCGCCGCCCTCGGGGTAGAGGATCGTGTCCTCGAGGACGGCGAAGGGCCTCCCCGCCTCCACGCCGGTTTCGACGACGGCCGTCGCGAGCGATGTGCGGTACGGCTCGCGCTCGTAGGACCAGGTCCTCATCGGCCCCGGCCCCGGATCGTCCGCTCCTCGGGAACCGGCGGGAGCTCGAGCTTCGTCTTGACGTCCACCTCGTACGAGGCCGCGACGCGCCAGAGGCCCGATTCCTTGAGGAAGACCTGCAGGAGCCGCATCCGGAGCGTCTGGTCGGCATCAGCCTTGAAGCCGGGGGGCAGCTTCTTCCAACCCGTCAATTCCTCATCGGCCTCGACGAGCGCGACGTCCGGCTTGAGGACGCGGATCTTGCGGACCTTGAGCGCAATTCGCGTTCCGCGCCACGCCGACAGGACCTCGGCGATCCGCTTGTCCACCTCCGCGCGTCCGCGCGCGACGCCTCCGAAGGCGTCGGCGTACGTCGCGTCGTCACGCAACAGGGTTGCGAGCCCCTTCGCGTCCGCGCGGTTCCAGGCCGCCTCCTCGTCGTCCACCGCCTTGCGGAGCGCGGGTTCTTCCGCCGCCGGGTCGAAGACGGGGCCGACCGCCGGAGCCGCGGCAACACCGGGAGCCGCGGCGTCCGGCGGCGCGGCCGGCGCGGCCGACGCTCCCTTCGGCGGCTCGTACTCCGACGACAGGATCTTGCCGTCGCCCGCGTCGACGGAGACTTCCGTCACGCCGCCCTTGTTCGAGAAGCGGAGGAGAAACGTCCAGGCGAGACAGCCGTCCAGGACGTCGACGTCGCCCGACACGATCGAGTTCACCTTGTCCGGGGCGACCGACGCGATCGCCTTCGCCTCGGCCTCCTTGACGCTCACCTTCGTGAGACGCCGCAGCTCGGCCTCCGACGCGCCGCGCGGCGCCTTGATCGAGCACTCCGGCTTCTGGGCGAGCGCGGGGACGCAAAGAACGAGAAGGACGGCGAGGGCGAAAAGCGAGGTGCGGCGCATGGCCCGATTATCGTTCGCCGTCACCTGCCGTCCAGCACCCTGCGCACCTTGAAGAGAAGGTCGCCGTGCGTGAAGGGTTTCTGGAGGAACGCGGCTCCTTCGGTCTCGACCCCCCGCATGGCGACCGCGTCGGCCGGGTGGCCCGAGATGAAAAGGACCGGGGCTTTCACCCCGAGTCCCTCGAGGCGGCGCTTCAGGACCATCCCGCTCATCTCGGGCATTACGACGTCGCTCACGACGATCCCGATTTTCGGCGCGTTCGGGCGGGCGACCTTCACGGCCTCGGCGCCGGACGACGCCTCGTAGACGGTGTATCCGCTCCGTTCGAGGACCGTGCGAGCAAAACGGCGCACCGCGTCGTCGTCCTCGACGAGAAGGACGGTCTCGGTCCCCCTCGGAGGGGTGCGGCGAGGCGTGCCGGAGTCGCGCTGCTTCGAGGCGGGGTCCTCGACGCGCGGCAAGTAGATCCGGAACGTCGAGCCCTGCCCGGGTTCGCTATACACCCACACGAAGCCGCCGCTCTGCTTCACGATGCCGTACACCGTCGCGAGCCCGAGGCCCGTCCCTTTCCCCACCGGCTTCGTCGTGAAGAAGGGCTCGAAGATGCGCGCGAGCGTCGCGGGGTCCATTCCGCAGCCGTCGTCGCTGACGGCGAGCATGACGTAGGGTCCCGGCATCCCGGCGAGGTGCACGCCGACGTACGCCTCATCGAGGTCCACGTCGCGTGTCTCGATCCGGAGCGTCCCGCCCTTCGGCATCGCGTCGCGTGCGTTCACCGCGAGGTTCACGAGAACCTGCTCGATCTGGCCCGGGTCGGCCTTCACGCGCCCGAGGCCGGGAGCCAGTTCCTTGCGGATGCGGACGTCCTCGCCCAGGAGCCGCGCGAGCATCGACTCCGTGCCCGACACGACGTCGTTCAGGACGAAGACCGCGATCTTCTGGACCTGCTGCCGGCTGAACGCGAGGAGCTGCCCGGTCAGCGAGGCCGCTCGTTCAGCGGCCCGGCTGATCTCGGAGACCTCCGAGAGGGCGGCCTCGCCCAGCGGACGCTCCGACAGGAGCTGGGCGTAGCCAAGGATCGCGGTGAGGAGGTTGTTGAAGTCGTGTGCGATCCCGCCGGCGAGCTGGCCGACAGCTTCCATTCGGGACGCCTGCCGTTGCCGCGCCTCGTCCCGGATCCGCTCCTGCTCGTCCTGCTCCACTCGGTCTCCCCGGAGGATCCGGCCTGGCGGCCGGAGAGCCCTCCATTCCTATAGACAGTTGAAGAGGGGCGTTTTCAACCACCCTCGATGTCCTTGAAGTACGGGCACAGGAGACGTACGCTGAATCGAAAGTCGAGGTGTGCATGTCGCCCGGCGTCAGCCAAGATGGCATTTTTTCGGACCCAGGTCCGTCCTTCGTGGACGGTGCCGCCCGCACGCGGCCGGACGAATGGGACTGGGAACGGCTCGACGGCCACCTTCGGCCGCGCCTCATTGCGGTCGGCATCCGGCGCTTCGGCTGCACGCCCGAGGAGGCGGAGGACCTCGTCCAGGACATCTTCGAGGCGGTGCTCGTCAAGCGTCCCCGCGTGCGCAACACCGAGGGCTATCTCGTGAGCACGTTCTTCAACCGCTGCGCCAACCGCGTCAAACAGCGCGCCCGCCACCTCGAGCTCGAGGCCTTGCTCGGCGGCGCGCCCCCGGGGACGAACCAATCCGAGCGCCTCCTGACCGCCGTGCACGTGCGCGGCGCGCTCCGTCGCCTGACTCCCGTCTGCCGCCGCCTGATCCGCTCGTACTGCGTCCAGAGGATCTCGCTCGCCGAGGCCGCCGCGGACTCGGGGTGCAGCGTGCCCGCCGTGTGGAAACGCATCAACCAGTGCATCAGGAGGATGAGAACGTGTCTGGCCTGAGCCTTCACCCGGCCGAAGTGGAGCTGCTCGCCCTCGCGCTCCGGCGCGACGGCGACGCGGACCCGGGCGCCCGGAGACACGTCAACGCCTGCCCGACCTGCCGACGCCGCCAAGCCGCGCTGAGCGAGGTGGCCGCCGCACTCGAGCTCGACCATCTCCTCCACGAGGAAGTCGAGAGCGCCCTGCCGCCGCCCGTTTCGCAGCAGACGGCTGCCGGGCGGAGGCGCATCGCGCTCCTTGCGGCGGACTCGGACTCCGCGCTCCGAGAGGCCGAAGGTCTCCTCGAGCTCGCGCGCGACTCTCAGGCCGACCTCGCCGGGAGAGTCCGGGAACTCGCAACAGGAACCGTGGGACGCCTCGCTCTTCTCTACGCCGCGCAGCGCGGCGCGTTCGCGGCGGCCGTCCCGACGCGCGCCCTCGCGCTCGCCGAAGCGGTCGCAGGCGCCGCGGGCGGCCAGGAGCCGCCGGCGGAGACCCGGGCGCAGCGCGTCCCGCAGGCGCTGCTGCGCGCCGAAGCGCATCTCCTCGCCTCGCAGGCCCTCCTGAACATCGGGCGCCTCCCACAAGCGCGCGAGGAGGCCCTCGCCGCGCGGGCCGATTTCGCGACGCTCGGCAGCGATCCTTTCAGCGGGGCTCTCTGCGACTACTTCGAGGCGAGCGTCCTCTGTTTCCAGGGTGCGTTCGGGCGCGCCGAACGCCTCTTCAAGGCCGCGGTCCGCGTCTTCGCGGACTTCGCTCAGGACCACTGGGTGGGCCGCGCCGAAGCCATGCTCGCCCAGATGCTCGTCCAGAGGGGGAACCCCGCCCGGGCCCTCGCGAGCTTCGACGCCGCCGTGGAGCGCCTCGACCCCGACCTTGACGCGAACGCGTTCACGGCCAGTCTCCTTAATCGCTCGCGCTGCCTCGCCTTGCTGGGCCGGTTCTCCGCCGCACGGCAGGGCTACGCGCAGGCGCTTCAATCCGCCAGGCGCCACCGGCTGGATGCGCTCGTCTTCAATGTGAGGCAGAACCTCGCCGAGGTCGAGCTCCTCCGCGGCGATCTCGGAAAGGCGCTCGCGTCCTATCGCGCCGTCGCCGCCGAGGCCGATCGCCTCGGCCTCGAGGAGGACGCCGTCGTCACCCGCCTCGCGGCGGCGGAGTGCCTCGGCCGCCTCGGAAGAGCCCGCGAGATGATGGAAGCGCTCCGTCAGATCGGGCGGCTCGTGGCCGTGACCGACCTGGCGGGCAACCCCGCCTGGACAGACCTCGCCGCGCGCCTTGACCCGGGCGACGTCGACGTCGGGCTCGTTTCGGAGGTGCGCCGGCATCTCGAGGCCGCGAGCGACGGGTTCGTCCTCCCGTTCCGCGCCGCCCGCCGCGCGTAGGCGCCCTCATTCGCCTGGCGGCGCTCGCGGCGGTTGAAGACCGCCCCTGCCAACTGTCTATTAGGGTGTACCAGGCGGAAAGCTGAGCGCTCACGTCGACCGCCTCCACACGCGCGCCGGACACCGGTGCGCCAAGGAGGAAGACATGGACGCTCTCACCCTGCTTCTGCTGCTTCTCGGACTCGGCACGACCACGTCGGAGTCGGGCGATCCCGCGGACCCCGGCCGGGGCGGAACACCCATCGGAGGCTGAACGAACGGCAGGTCCGTAGGACCGGGCGGACGCGCCCGCCCGGTCCTACGGCGCCATCTCGTACGCGTCCGCCAGCGGCAGAACTTCGCGCGCCCATATCGCGGCGGCGCGGGCGGAGTCGGCCGCGGGCTTTCGCACCATCGTCAGGCAGTCGGCCGCCTGCTCCTGGGTCGTCCCGGCACGGCCGTGCAGCTCGACCGCGAAGCGCGAGAAGTCGCGCACCATGAAGTCGAAGATCTGGTCCACGACGTCCGCCGCGACGCCGAGGAGCTTTGCGTTCTCGAGGACGAGCTGGCCGTAGACGACGAGCGTGAAGAGCTCTCCGAGCGTCAGCAGGAAATCGAGGTCCTTCTGCTGGCCTTCCGTCACGCTGCGCTTCGCGAGAAATCCGCGCAGGGCCGCGATCTGCTCCTCGAAGAGGTTCACGTTCGGGAGATCCCACGCCGCGAACGCAGGACGGAAGTCGTGGAAGCGGATCTTCGAGAGCCCGTGCGCGGGGCCCTGGTCGAACAAGAACCCGTCGTCGGCCGCATCCGTCCGGCGCGGGACGTCCGGGTACGGCGCCGGCGCGAAGAAGTAGTTCGGCATGAACTTCAGGATGAGCGCGATGTTCACGTGGACCGTGCCCTCGAGCTTCGGGAGCGCGCGGATGTCGCGCGCCGCCATCTCGAACGCCATGTCTCTCTCGAAGCCTTTCGCCGCGATGACGTCCCAGAGGAGGTCGACCACCGCCTCGCCCTGCGTCGTGACCTTCATCTTCACGACGGGGTTGTAGAGGAGATAGCGTCGGTCCTCTTGGGAGGCCGTCCGGAAGTAATCCGACGCCCGGAGGGCGAAGAGGCGCATCGCGACGAGCCGCGCCCACGCGTCCGTGAACATGCGCTTCACGTGCGGGAAGTCCGTGACGCTCATCTTGTAGAGCCGCCGCCGGGCCGCATGCCGCACGGCCTCGTAGAGCGCGTGCGTGGAGATCCCGATCGAGGCCCACCCGAGGTTGTACTTCCCGACGTTGACCGTGTTGAGCGCCGCGTCCCACGCGGACGGTCCGCGCGAGAGGAGGGCCTCCTCCGCGACCGGCATGTCGTGCAGCGCGAGCTCGGCGACGTACGACTGGCTGTTGCACACGTTACGGACGAGCTCGTACGCCGGGTGTTTCGGATCGGCCGCGAAGAAGACGAAATCCTCCGTGCCCGCGACCTTGCCGAACACCGAGAGGAGCGCGGCCTCGTTGCCGTTGCCGATGTAGTATTTGCGGCCGTTCGCGAGGAAACCGCCGCCCGACGCCGGCGCCAGCGACGTCTCGGTCGAATAGACGTCCGCCCCGTGCTCCTTCTCCGACAGCCCGAAGCCGAAGATCGCGCCGCCCGCGAGGAGGGCCGCGACCTTCTGCTTCATCGGCTCGTTCGCGCTCATCCAGAACGGGCCGAGGCCGAGGATCGTGACCTGCCACGTATACCAGTAGGCGAGACCGTAGAAACCGAGGACCTCGTTGAGGGCGCAGTTGCGGAACGTGTCCCACCGCGCCGCGCCGCCTCCGAGCGCCGCGGGCGTCAGAAACGTCGCGAAGAGCCCCTTCTCCCTCTGGAAGTCCAGGAAGTCGCGATACCAGATGCGGCCCGCATCGTCGTCCTTGAGCTTCTTCTTGCCCTTCTTTTCGAAGAACGCGACGGTTTCCTCGACGAGCGCCCGCGAGGGCGCGTCGAGGCCGAAGGCGGAGAGATCGCGGGGGTTCAGGAGGAGCATGTCGTCACCTCGGTTCCGAAGCTGGCGTGGTATGCGTCGACGGCCTGCTCGAGCGTCGGAAAGAAATTCTCCGACCCGAGCTGGCTGAAGAGGCCGTACGTCTTCAGGCGGTCTTTGACCGGGCCCTTCATCTCCGCGAAGCACAGTTCGATCCCGGCCGCGTGGAGGGTCTCGTCCAGCGCGGCGAGGGCGTCGGCGGCCGTGATGTCCACGTCCGTGACCGGCTCCGCGGCGACGACGACCCATCGCGTCGGCGTCGGCGCACCGGCCACGGCCCCGAGCACGTGGTCGCGAAACGTCGCGGCGTTCGCGAAAAACAGCGGGGCGTCCCAGCGGAACAGGACGAGGCCGGGCACGCGCCGGGCTTCGGGGTGGCGCGAAACGTCGTGATACCCATTCAGTCCGTCGACGCGGCCGAGGACGGCGTCGTAGGGCCGCCACGCCCGCCACACGAACGCGAGGAGCGCGATGCCAACGGCGAGGAAGATCCCCTGCGTGACGCCGAGCAGCGCGACGCCCAGGAAGCACACGCCCGAGATCGCGAACTCCCCGCGCCGCAGACGGTAGAGGCGGAGGACGCCCGACACCTCCACGAGGCCGAGGCATGCGGCGATCACGACGGCGCCGAGCACCGCGTGCGGGAGGTTTCGCAGCAGGCCCGGCGCGCCCACGAGAAGGAGCGCGACGGCGAGAGCGCCGACGAGGCCGGTCACCTGCGTCTTCGCGCCCGCGGACTCGGCGACCGGCGTCCGGGACGCGCTGCTCGCGACCGGGAACCCCTGGAACAGCCCCGTCGCGACGTTCGCAGCGCCCAGCGCGAGGAGCTCCTGGTCCGTGTCGGTGGCGCCGCCGTTGCGCGCCGCGAACGCCCGGGCCAGGACGCTCATGTCGGCAAGCGAGACGAGCGCGATCGCGATCGCCGCGGGGGCGAGCGCCTGGATGTCGGACGCGGAGACGTCCGGGACCCGGAACGCGGGCAAGCCCCGCGGCAGCGCCCCGACCACGGACAGCCCGGCCTTCTCGGCGAGGTCGAGGCTGGCGGCCGCGAGCGTGCCGGCGGCCACCGCGACCGCCGCGCCCGGGACCCTCGGCGCCCAGCGCCGGAGCCCGAGGATCAAGGCGAGGCTTCCCAGTCCGATCGCGCAGGCGGCCGCGTTCGTGACACCCGCGGCGACGCCGCGCGCGAGGCCCGCGATCTCGCCGGCGAGGCCACGTCCCTCCGCCGGAAAGCCGAGCACCTTCGGGAGCTGGCCGACGAGGACCGTGATGGCGATGCCGTTGAGGTAGCCGTATCGGATCGGCGTCGAGAGGAGGTCGGTCAGGAAGCCGAGCTTCAGGAAGCCGGCGAGAACGCACAGGACGCCCGTGAGGACCGCGAGCATCCCCGCGAGCGTCACGGCCCGGTCGGTGCTCCCCGCGGCGAGGGGCAGGACCGCCGCCGCCACGAGGGCCGCGAGGGCCGAATCGGGCCCGAGCACCATGATCCGGCTCGGCCCGAAGACGGCGTACGCCACGAGCGGGACGATCGTCGCGTAGAGGCCGTAGATCGCGGGCAGGCCCGAAGCCTCGGCGTAGCCCATGCCGACCGGAACGAGCACCGCCGTGAGGACGAGCCCGGCGAGGAGATCCCTCCCGAGCCACGCCGGCTCGTAGGCGCGAACCTCCGCGAGACCGGGGGCCCAGCGCCGCGGGCCCGCGGGCGGGGACGGGACGGATGAGTCGACGCACGGGGTCGGCACGGAGTCGAATCTACGCCCGGTTCTCAAAACGCGCTGTCAGTACCCTTCGCCCCCGGCGGCCGCGACGGCTCTGCCCCGATGAAAGCGGAAAAGGAAGGCGTAGTACGCCGCGACGAGGGGCGCGCCGACCGCGAGCCAGACGAGTGCGGTCGCGAGACCGGAGGGGTCGCCCCCCGCGTTCGCCGCCGTGAGGGACCGTTCCGGGCCGGGCGCCGCGCGCAGCATGACGGGCCACACGCAGACGGCGGTCGCGACCGAGAGGCCGCCCAGGAACGCGCAGGAGGACAGGAACGCCGCGAGGTCCCGCCCGCGCCCGAGAAACGCGAAGGCCCCTGCGAGGCCGAGGAGCGCGGCGACGGCGAGGAGCGCCGCGAGCGGCCTCCTCGGGAGCGCGGCGAGGAGGTCCGGGTTTACGGACGGCGTCGCGAGCGTCACGGCGGCCCAGAGCGCCGCAACCACGACGACGAGTGCTCGCGCGGCCCGGCGGCTGCGCTCGCGGACGGCGCCGTCCGTCTTCCACGCGAGGTACGTCCCGCCGTGCGCGGCGAGCGCGGCGAGCGCGAAGAGGCCGACGAGGACGGTGTACCAGTCCAGGATCCCGGCGGGAGGCGCGGGCGTGAAGTCCGTGAACAGCGTGAGCTCGAACCACCCCTCGGCGTCGAGCGGAACGCCGCGGACGAGGTTCCCGAGCGCCGCGCCGAAGAAGACCGGCAGCAGGACGCTGGCGGCCGCGAAGCCCGCGTCCCACGTCTTTCTCCACACCATGTTCTCGACGTGGCTCCGGAATTCGATCGAGACGCCGCGCAGGATCAGGCACCAGAGGAGGAGGAAGATCGCGAAGTAGAAGCCCGAGATCCCCGACGAGAGGACCTTCGGGAACCCGACGAAGAGCGCGCCGCCGGCCGCGAGGAGCCACACCTCGTTGCCGTCCCAGAACGGGCCGATCGCCGCGAAGACCTGCCGGCGCTCCGCGTCGGTTCGCGCGACGAACAGGTGGAGCACGCCCGCGCCCAGGTCGAAGCCGTCGAGGACGACGTAGGCCGTGAGCATGAAGACGACGATCCCGTACCACGCCTCATGCATGCGCCGTCACCGCCTCCCCTGCAGGCTCGGGCCCGTGCGCGATCTCGCGCGAGACGAGAAAGGCGAAGAGAAACGCGAGGACGGTGTAGATCCCGCAGAACCCGATGAGAGTGAACAGCGTCGTGCCGGCGTGCACGGTCGGACTCGAGCCCTGCGCGGTGCGGAGAAGGCCGTACACGAGCCAGGGCTGGCGGCCGAGCTCCGTCGTGAGCCAGCCCGAGAGGACCGCGATGTACGGGAACGGAAACGCGAGCATGAGCACCCAGAGCATCGGCGCGGAGCTTTCCAGCCGCCGGCGCCAGGCCAGGAAATTCGCGGCGGCCATCACGAGGATGAGGAGCGTCCCGAGGCCCGCCATGACGTGGAAGGCGTAGTAGAGAAGCTCGACGTTGTCGGGCCACTCGGAGACCGGAAAGTCGTTCAGACCCTGCACGGTGCTCTTGACGTGGCCGAAAGCGAGGACGGAGAGCGCGATCGGAACCGTGACCGGATTGTCGAGGCGGCGCTCCCTCACGTTCGGCTGGCCGATCATGTTGAGGCCCGCGCGCGGACCGCTCTCGAAGCGTCCCTCCATTGCCGCGAGCGCGACGGGCTGGTGCCGGGCGACGAGCTTCGCCTGGACGTCTCCCGTGGGGAACGCGACGAGGACGCTCGAGACGAGACCCGCCGCCGTCCCGAGCTTCAGGAAGAGCCGCGCCTCGCCGAGGTGCCGCCCCTGCAGGACGTAGAACGCTCCGGCCGCGGCGACGACGAACGAAGCCGTCACGACGGTCGCCGTCATGTTGTGCGCGTACTCGGCAAAGGCCCACGGGTTGAGGAGGAACGCCCAGAAGCTCTCGAGCCGGAGCGTCCCGTCCTCGGCGACGCGGTGGCCGACCGGGTGCTGCATGAACGCGTTCGTCGCCGTGATGAACCAGCCCGAGACCCAGCTCCCGACGAAGAGCGCGACGGCCGCCAGGAAGTGTCCGACTCGCGAGAGCCGCTTCTCGCCGTAGACGAGCAGGGCGAGGAAGGCCGACTCGAGGAAGAACGCGAAGAGGCCCTCCATCGCGAGCGTGTGGCCGATCACGTTGCCCGCGTAGCGCGAGAACCGGGCCCAGTTCGTCCCGAACTGGAACTCCATGGGGATGCCCGTCACGACGCCGATCGCGAAATTGATCCCGAAGATGCGAATCCAGAAGCGCGCGGCGTTGTTCCAGCGTTCGCCGCCCGCACGCAGGCCGAGCGCCTTCATGACGACGATCAGGAAGGCGAGGCCCATCGTCAGGACCGGGAAGAGATAGTGGAACAGGATCGTGAAGGCGAACTGGAGGCGGTGCAGGAAGAGGGGATCGCCCATCGCGGATCAGCTCCAGTCTACCGCCACCGGCGGCCAATCGGCCATCGCCGCGATATCGTCCGCCGTCATGAACACCCTCGCGAACGTCCTCGTCGGCTTCGTCGCGCTTCTTCACGCGGGGTTTCTCGTCCTCGAAATGTTTCTGTGGAAGACGCCGACGGGGCGGCGCGTGTTCGGCCTTCCGCCCGACGTCATGGCGGCTTGCGCCCCGCTCGCCGCCAACCAGGGCCTCTACAACGGGTTCCTCGCGGCCGGGCTCGTGTGGGGCCTGCTCCTCGGCGCCGCGGGCTTCGCCGTGAAGGTCTTCTTCCTCGCCTGCGTCGTCGTCGCGGGCGTGTTCGGCGCGGCCACGACGAGGAAGACGATTCTTTACGCCCAGGCGCTGCCCGGAGCCCTCGCGCTCGCCGCGGTCTGGCTCGCGCGCTGAGCGCCGCGCCGGGTGTAGGCTGGGGCGGGTGCGCCCTGCGCCCGAGGAGTCCCACATGGTTCTCTGTCCCGTCGCCCTCGCCGTCGGTTGCAAGAAGTGCCCGATCTTCTCGTTCTGCCCCGTCAAGACCGTGATCGGAGATCAGAAGCCGGAAGGGCCCGCTCCGAAGGCCAAGGGCGGAAAGAAGCGCGGCTGACCGCAGCTCGCATTCCTTGAGAAGTCCCGCGCCCGCCGCCGCCCTCGCGGCGGCTTTCCTCCTCGCGTCCTGCGTGCGCGGCTCCGGCGATCCCGTGACCGACTGCCTGAAGGGCGCGGTCGCGGCCGCGGAGAAACGCGACGCCGACGCCGTGATGTCCCGCGTCGCCGAGAATTTCCGCGACGCCGAAGGCGGCGGGAAGGCCGACGCCGCCGCGCTCGTCCGGCGTCACCTGGCGGCGTACGAGTCCCTCTCCCTCACCCTCTCGGACCTCGCGATCGAGCGCGGCGCCGCGGCCGCGCAGGCGAAGTTCAGGGTGCGGATGTCGGGGCGGCCGCGCGCCGTGGGCGGGCTCGACGGGCTTCTCCCGCGGTCCTCGCGCTGGAGTTTCGACGTGCGGCTCGAGTCCGAAAAGGGCGGGTGGCGGATCGCCTCGGCCGCATGGAGCCGGCTGGAGGACGAATAGCGTGGCGGTGCGCACGGACTCCCTCTACCGGAGGATCTGGGCCGTCGCGGCGAGGATCCCGCGCGGACGCGTCGCGACGTACGGGCAGATCGCGCGGCTCGCGGGCCTTCCGAACCACGCGCGGCTCGCCGGCTACGCGCTGCATGCGCTTCCGGCGCGAAGCACCGTCCCGTGGCACCGCGTCGTGAACGCAAAGGGCGAGGTGAGCCCGCGCCGCGACGGCTCCGAGCATCACCTTCTGCAGCGCGTCCTGCTCGAGAAGGAGATGGTGCGCTTCGACCGCAGGGGACGTCTCGACCTCGCGGCCTACCGGTGGCGGCTCTAGACTGAAGCAACCGATGGCCAAAACTCTCTCGCGCGCCTTTCTGACGGCCGAGTGGCGCTTCCTCGCCATGCTCAACTGGGGCGTGGAACGATCTGTCCTCGCGCCTTACGTCCCGGCCGGCGTCGAGCTCGACGACTTCAACGGGACGTTCTACGCCACCGTCGTCGGATTCCTCTTCGAGAGCACGCGAGTCCTCGGCCTGGCCGTGCCGTTCCACACGGACTTTGAAGAGGTCAATCTCCGCTTCTACGTTCGCCGCAGGACGGCCGGCGGAATCCGCAGAGGCGTCGTATTCGTGAAAGAGCTCGTACCGCGCCGCTTGATCGCCCTCGTCGCGCGCCGCGTCTACCACGAGAAGTACGTCGCGGCCCGGATGGCCCACGAGATCGACTTTCGGAGCGACGAATCCCCGGCGCGCGTCGTGTACTCCTGGACCCATGCCGGAGAGGCAGGACACGTCCGCGTCTCCACCGCGCCCGGCCTCGTGCCCCTGGCTGCCGGTTCCATCGAGGAGTTCCTCGCCGAGCACTACTACGGCTACGTCCGGCAGCCCGACGGGACAACCCGCGAGTACGCCGTCGAACACCCGCCCTGGAAGATCTGGCCGGCGGAGGGCGCAGGCCTCGACGCCGACGTCGGCTCGCTCTACGACGATCGCTTCGCGTCGACTTTGAATCGTCCGCCCGACGTCGCATTCCTCGCCGCCGGCTCGCCCGTCGTTGTCCGGCACGGGATCGAGGTTCCTTCGTGACCGTGACCGCACCGGCGCCCCTCGCCTGGGTCCTTTACGACGGCGCGTGCGGGTTCTGCAGCCGGTGGGTCCCGCTCTGGGAAGGCACGCTCGCGAAGCGCGGCATCGGGATCGCGACGCTCCAGGAGCCGTGGGTCGCCGCACGTCTCGCGGCCAAGGGCGTGGCCACGGAGAACCTCCTCGACGACCTGCGCATCCTCGTCGCGGAATCGGGCGACGTGATCCCGGGAGCGGACGCGTACCGCTTCGCGTTCCGCCGCATCTGGTGGGCGACGCCGCTGTGGCTTCTGTCCGTCACGCCGGGCTTTCGGCGCTTGTTCGACCGCGGCTATCGGGCCTTCGCCGAGAACCGCTACCGCGTGTCGAAGGCCTGCCGCCTCTCTCCGCCGCGCGGCTGATCGCCTGTCAGCGGGTCCCGGGCGCCGGCGCTTGCGTGAACTTCGACTTCGAATTCACCGCCGGAGGCGTCCTCTGAAGCTCCACGCGGTCGGCGGTGCGCGCGCCGGAGCCCTCTTCGAGGGGGACGCGCACGGCGACCGCGTCGCCTGCCTTGATTCCCTCGGGGACGACCGCGCCCTTCGCGAGCAGCACACGCCGCTCCTTGCCCGAGCGGCCGTCGAGAATGGTTATCGCCGCGCCCTTCTCGATCCGCACGACCGCGCCCCGAAACGTGACGAAGGCCGCGTCCACCACGGCGGGCCCCGTCGGCCCTTGCGAGGGCGCGATGGTCACGAGCCCCCCGCCCGCCTCCGCGGAACGGTCCGCCCGCTCCCAGGTAGGGCGGGGCGTCGGCGTGTTCTTCTGAAAGACGATTCCGTCCTTCGTTTCCACGAGCTTTCCGCCGGGATTCAAGGACTGCGCGGCGGCCCCGGCCGCCGCGAGGAGGACCAGCGCGGCAAGGCTCTCCCTCATGGCCTGTCGATTCTAGTCGCCCAGACGGCGCGGCAGAGCGTCAGGGCGAACTTCGCGGACCGATCGACCCACCGGCGCTCGCGGCGGAACCCGGCGGCCGCGACGAGCCGGTCGACGTCGGCCGGCCGGTACTTGTGCGAGCTCTCCGTGTGGATCGTCTCGCCGGCCTCGAAGACGGCGGCGACCGAGGCTCGCGGGATCGTGACGCGCTGACGCACGAGGCTCACGAGGTGCATCTCGACGCGTCGCGCCCCCGCGTTCCACACGGCGCGATGGCACCACGCCGGGACGTCGAAGTCGGCGCCAAGCTCGCGGTTCAGGCGAACGAGGAGATTCCGGTTGAACGCCGCGGTCACGCCGAGCGGGTCGTCGTAGGCCGCGAGGAGCTCCCGCGCGGGCTTCACGAGGTCGGTCCCGAGAAGGAGCGCGTCGCCCGGACGCAGGCGGCGGCGCACGTCGCCGAGCAGGCGCGCCGCATCCGGGGGATCGAAGTTCCCGATGTTGGACCCGAGGAAAAGGACGAGGCACGCGCCCGCCCCGCGCCGCGCCGCCGTCGCGTCCGCGAGGCCGCGCTCGTATGCCGCGCGGTGGCCCGTCGCCTTCACGCTGGGAATCTTCGCGAGGCGCGCGAGCGACGCGGACACGGCGGCGGAAGAGAGGTCGACGACGTGGACGTCCGGCCTTTTCCGTCCGGAGCGGAGCGCCTCCACGACGACGGCGAGCTTCTCGCCGCTGCCCGAGCCGAGCTCGACGACGCGGAGGGGCCCGCGCAGCGCGCGCGCGACCCCCGGCGACGCCTTCCGGAGGAGACGCGTCTCGGCCGCCGTGATCCGGTACCACGGCAGGTGACAGATGGCGTCGAAGAGCCTGGACCCGAGCTCGTCGTAGAAGTACTTCGGCGGCAGGGAGCGCGGCGTCCTCGCGAACCCGGCCTTCACGTCGGCGGCGAGGCTCACGGGTGCACGCACCTGAACTTCGAGTAGACGTACGGGTAGCGCGGCTGGAACCAGTTGCGAAACGTCCGGCGCACCAGCGCGACCGGCGTGGCAGGCGATGCGCCCTTGAGGACGAAGTGGCGGCCGTCGAAAAAGTCGGCCGAGTAGCGCGGATACGTCGCCATCGGGGCGAAGCCATCGAATGGCGCGAACGGCGTCGACGTCCACTCCCAGCCGTTCCCGACGAGTTCGTGCACGCCCCACGCGCTTGCGCCCGCCGGCCGGGAGCCCGCGGGCACGGGGTCGTCGCGGTCGCCGCCGAAGTTTCCGTGCTCCGGCGCGGGCGCCGCGTCGCCCCACGGGAACGCACGCTCGGGGCCGCCCGGCGTTCCGAACGCGGCCCGGTGGTACTCGGCCTCGGTCGGGAGCCTCCGGCGCTTCCAGCGCGCGTACGCCGAGGCCTCCGCGTGGCTGACCCAGACGGGCCACGCCGCGGGGAGCGGGACGAGGCCGAACTGACCGATCCAGAACCAGGCGCCGCCCTGCCGCCGCCAGAAGGGCGGATGCGAGATGCCGTGCGAGTCGAGCCACTCGACGTCCCCGGCGCGCCAGAGGGAGGGATCCGAATAGCCTTCGGTTTCGACGAACTCGAGGAACTCCTCGTTCGTCACGGGCAGCGCGTCGATCGTGAACTCCGGGACGAACCGGCAGGTCTTCGGAAACTCGTTGTCCCATCCGAACGGAATCTCGTCCCGCGACGCACCGAGCGTCGCGGCGCCCGCGGGGACGCGAACGGCGGCAGGACGCATCGGCAACCTCGCCTCTTCGGGAGCAGGCAGACCCGCGGGCGGGCGCTTCTCCGCGAACGGCAGTCGATGGAGCATGTACCGCAGCGTCTCCTGGTGCATGAGCTCGTGCTCGAGGACGGTGGAGACGGCGGCGGCGTGCGCGTCGCACTCCCCCGATGCAAGCGCCTCCTCGACAGCCGCGTCCGCGAGCCTCACGTACGCGGAAACGGCCGCACGCTCCGGCCAGGAAACCGCCGGTGCGGCGCCGCCCTCGGCGGGCGGGTCGATCCCGCGCTCGAAGAGAACCTCGAGGCCCGCGTCGACCGGCTGCCGCCCGAGCGCTTCGCGCAGCATCTTCAGGACTCCGAACGCGGCGAGGTGCCCTTCATAAAAGACGAAGGGATGACGCAGAGCGATCGGACGCGCTTCGTAGGCTCCGGGCCTCAGCGTCTCGTCGAAGAACCGCTGCGTCGCGGCCCGCGCCGCGCGCCACCGGGAGAGAAACGCCTTCACGGCGTCGTACCCTCGAAGGACACCGGCATCTCTTTCAGGGCGCCGTCACAACCGGCAGCTCGACGAGGCTCGCCTGCCCCGGCGCGTGGAAGATGCGCTGCGTCGCCTTCGCGTAATCGCCCGGCTTCGCCCAGAAGATGCTCGGAACGAACGTTTGCGGGTTGCGGTCGTAGAGCGGAAACCACGTCGACTGCACCTGGACCATGATGCGGTGACCCTGCTTGAACACGTGGTTCGCGTTCGGGAGCGCGAACATGTAGGCGAGCGGCTTGCCGCTCTCGAGCGCCCTCGGCGTCTCGAAGCTCTCGCGGTAGCGTCCGCGAAAGACGTCCATCGCGACCGGCAACTGGTAGCCGCCCATCGCCGGCTGCAGCGGCACCTCGGGCGGGTAGACGTCGACGAGCTTCACGACCCAGTCGGAGTCCGTCCCGCTCGTCGAGGCGACGAGGTTCACGACAGGCTGGCCCGCGATCTTGACGGGCGCCGCCAGGACGTCCGTCTCGAAGACGAGAACGTCGGGCCGGGTCGAGACCTCGCGCTGGTCCGTCACGAGCCACGTGCGCCAGGCCGTGTTGTTCTCGTAGCTCGACACCGGATAGGGCCGCCCGCGGAAAGGCACGGGCTTGGCCGGGTCGGAGACGTACTCGGAGTACGCGGGCCCGCCGGCCTTCGGCGCCTCGAAGGACGCCTTCTGCCCCCCCAGGAGGTAGAGCGGCGTCCCCTTCGGCGCGCAACCGCTCTCGCAGCCCGCGGGCCACGCGTTCAGGCGGCGCCATGTGTTCGTGCCCGTCTCGAACGCGGTCACCGGCGCGATCCCGGCCCTCGGCGCTCCGTCCTTGAGGTGTTCGTCGAGGAACGGCGTCAGGACGTTCCGCCGGAACCAGAGCGCCGTGTCCGAGTCCCACTTCACGGGGCCGAGCGCGCTCCCCTCGCGGATCTCCTGTCCGTGGTGCCATGGCCCGAGAACGAGGTACACCATGTCGTTCTTCGCGTCCTTCGGCTCGATCGCCTTGTAGACGGCGGGCGCGCCGTAGATGTCCTCCTGGTCGAAGAGGCTGTGGACGATCAGCACAGGCACCTTGAGCGGCTGCGCGGCGAGGATCCGGTCCAGCGCCTGGTCCTGCCAGAACGCGTCGTACGCCGGGTGCGCGAGGATCTTCCGCCACATCCCGACCTGCTCGAGGCCGCGGCGGCGGCCCATCTCGCCCGCCGAGCCCGCCTCGAGGTACGCCGCGTAGTCGTCGTAGTGCGACGACCACCACTTCACGTCGCTCTTGCGCGACGCTTCCTGGTCGTAGTGGTACGACAGCCCGCCGATCTGCCGGAACGCGCCGTTGTGGAACCAGTCGTCGCCGCGCCACCCGTCCACCATCGGGTTCATCGGGACGGAGCACTTGAGCGCGGGGTGCGGGTTCACGAGCGCCATGAGCGGCGTGAAGCCGTCGTACGAGATGCCGAGAATGCCGACCTTCCCGTTCGACTCCGGCACGTTCTTCACGAGCCAGTCGATCGTGTCCCAGGTGTCCGTCGCATGGTCGACCGGCGTCGGGTTCTGCGGGCCGTGGAGCGGGCGGTTCATCACGTAGTCGCCCTCGGAGCCGTGCTTGCCGCGCACGTCCTGCGCGACGCGGATGTACCCGCCCTCGACGACCGTCTCGACCGGGTTGTCGTACCCGTCGAGCGCCATCCCGAGGTGCGCGCTCTCACTGCGCTTCGTCAGGGAATCCGCGTCGTACGGCGTGCGCGTCAGGAGGATGGGCGCGTTCTTCGCGCCCTTCGGCACGAGGACCACCGTGTGGAGCTTCACGCCGTCGCGCATCGGGATCTCGGCCGTGCGGCGCACGTAGTCGAACCCGTCGTACGTCGGGATGAACGTCGCCGGGATTTCGCTCGGGTAGTCGGGATACTTCGGCGGCGCGGGCGTCGGCGTGGGCGTCTGCGCGCGTGCCACGGCTGCGGTGAGAATCGTGGAGAGAAAGAAGAGAGAGGAGATTTTCTTAGAAAGAGTGGGCACGAGAGGCCTCCGACTTCTTCTTGAGACGGCGGATCATGGCACGGCCGCCGTCGAGCTGCGCCCTCCCCCTCTTCCCTTCTAAGAAAATCCTCCTCTTCGTCTTTTCGTTCTTTCTCGCGGCTGTAGACTCGCTGACCGCCGTGAGACCGCCCCCGTACCGCTCGATCGCAGACCTCTTCCTCGCGCGGGTCGCCGCGACGCCGGATGCGCCGGCGTTTCTGCATCCCGCGGAGGGGGCGTGGAGGACCCTGTCGTGGCGCGAGACGGCGTCGCGCGTCCGCGACCTCGCCTGCGGGCTGCTGTCTCTCGGCCTCGCGCCCGGCGACCGCGTGGCCATCGTCTCGTCCACGCGGCTCGAGTGGATCCTCGCGGACCTCGCGATCGGCTGCGCCGGCGGCGTCACGGCGACGGTCTACCCCGTCTCGACCGAGGAGGACACGTCCTTCATCCTGACCGACTCGCGGGCCGCGATCGTCTTCGCCGAGGACGCCGCGCAGGCGCGCCGGATCGCGAGCCGGAGCGACGCGCTCCCTCGCCTCCGCCATCTCGTTCTCTTCGACGTGTCGGCGGGCCTTCCGGGCGACACGCTGTCCCTGCTCGACCTCGCGGCCCTCGGGCGCGCGTGGGACGCGGCGAATCCCGGCGGGTTCGAGGCCGCCGCCGGGTCCGCCGGGCCAGCCGATCTCGCGACGCTCATCTACACATCCGGGACCACCGGCCGGCCGAAGGGCGTCGAGCTGCCTCACGACTGCTGGCTCTTCGAGATCGAGTCCATCGGCTCGCTGGGGCTCCTCGGGCCCTCCGACCTGCAGTTTCTCTGGCTCCCTCTCTCGCACGTGTTCGGCAAGGTCTGCGTGACACTCGGGATCGGCTTCGGCTTTCCCACGGCCGTCGACGGCCGCGTCGACCGCATCGGCGCGAATCTCGCGTCCGTGAAGCCCACCTTCGTCTGCGTCGTGCCGCGTATCTTCGAGAAGGTGCACGCGAGGATCCTCGAGCAGGCCCGCGCGGGCGGGAAGGCGAAGGCCGCGATCTTCAACTGGGCCCTGTCGGTCGGAATCGAGGTCGCGAGACGCCGGAGCGAGGGGCGGCGCGTCGGTGCGCTTCTCGGGGCGCAGCGCCGGATCGCGGACGCCCTCGTCTTCCGGAAAGTCCGGCAGCGCTTCGGCGGGCGCCTCCGCTTCTTCATTTGCGGCAGCGTCGCCCTCGCGCGCGAGCTCACCGAGTTCTTCGCCGCGTTCGGCGTCACGATCCTCGAGGGCTACGGCCTCTCCGAGTCCACGGCGATGACCGTCTCCAACCTGCCGGACCGGAACCGCTGGGGCACGGTCGGGATCCCGATCCCCGGCATCGAGGTGTCGTTCGCGGGCGACGGCGAGATCCTCCTGCGCGGCCGCGGGATCATGCGCGGCTACTTCGGCCTCCCGGAGGAGACGGCCCGCACCCTGGACCCGGACGGCTGGCTCCACACGGGCGACATCGGCGCCCTGGACGCCGCCGGCCACCTGACGATCACCGACCGCAAGAAGGACATGATCAAGACCTCGGGCGGGAAGTTCGTCGCGCCGCAGCACGTCGAGGGAATGCTGAAGCTCGAGACGTCGCTCATCGGCCAGGTCCTCCTGCACGGCGAAGGGCGCCGCTTCTGCACCGCGCTCGTGAGCCTCTCCGAGGAGGACCTTCTTTCGTGGGCGCGGACCGAGGGCCCGGTCGACGCGACCTATGCGGAGCTCGTGCGCGACGAGCGCATCGTCACGCTCATCCACCGGCACGTCGAACACGTGAACGCGAACCTGGCGCGCCACGAGGCGATTCGCCGCTGGGCGATCCTGCCCGCGGAGCTGAAGGTCGAGACCGGCGAGCTCACGCCGAGCCTGAAGGTGCGCCGCCGGGTCGTCGAGCAGAAGTACCGCGACGTGCTCGAAAGCCTGTACGCCGAGGCGCCGCCTCCGGACCCTGCCTAGGTCCGGTTCAGGCTTCTACCGGCACCGCCGGCACGCGGACCGTCGACTCCGCGAGGGCGACCGGAACGCCGCCGCGGTCGGCCCTCACGACGCGCGACCAGAGCGAGATGCCGGGGTCGAAGAGGAACCGGAAGAGGAGCTTCGTCCACGAGCGGTGCCAGAGGAGCGTGTCGTACGCCTCGGGCGCGGCGGCCCGCACGAGCGGCAGACGATGCCACGGCACCCAAGGGAAGTCGTGGTGCTCGTTGTGGTAACCGACGTTGAGCGCCGGGATGTTCAGGAAGCCGTAATAGCTCGAGGTCTCCTGGTTCGTGCCGTGGACGAGGTAGTGCTCCTGGATCCAGCGGGCCCCCAGCGGGTGGAGACCCACGGAGAAGAAGAAGGCCGCGGCGAGGAAGAGGAGCGCCTTCGGTCCGAGGAAGAAGAGCACGGCCGCGTCGTAGGCGACCTGGACGGCGATGTTCACGACGACCCAGCCGTCGAAGAGGGATATTTCCTTCAGGCGGGGCGGGCGAGAAAGCTGGAAGAACGGGAAAAAGAGGAGCCAGAGCGCCTTCCGGAACGCGGAGTTCCCGACGAGGCGCGCTTCCCAGCGGTTCGGAAGGTCCGCGTCCAGCTCGTAGACACCCTGAAAGGCGTGGTGCTTCAGGTGGTACTTCTGGAACGACACGGCGCTCGGGAACAGGTGGGGCAGGTTCGCGGCCATCGCGAAGACCTTGTTCCACGGGCCGCTCTTCACGACGAGGTTGTGCGCGCAGTCGTGGATGAGAACCCAGAGCGCATGGCTCGCGAACGCGCCCACGAGCCAGGCGACCAGGAGAATGAGCCAGACGGGCTGACCGGACAGGATCCACGCGAGCGCGGTCTGGAAGGCGACGAGCGCGGCGATGAGGACGCCGCTCCACGGGTTGCGCCCCGCGAGCTTCCGGATCTCGGCGTGCGCCTTCAGGATCTCCTTCGCGCGCGCCGCGTGCGGCTCGCGGCCGGCCGCGAAGACGAATGTCGAAAGCGCCGCAGCCGGCGCCGGGGAGGAATCCGGACTGCTCATCGGGGCCCCCTTCTGGGGTGCCAGCTTATCCCTCGCGTCAGGGCCGCGCCATCAATCTCGCCCGCGTGAACGGGATCAGCCCGCCCGCGTCGATGATCGCCTGCCGCGCGAACGGGAGCGGGACGACGTCAAACGCCGTGCGTTTCGTCCGGTTCTCGACGCCGCCGCCGTCGAACGCGATCTCGTCGCCCTCGTCCGCGGCGAAGCCCGGCGCGACGACGACCCTCAGGCCCAGGTTGATCGCGTTCTGCAGGAAGATGCGCGCGAAGCTGCGCGCGACGACGACGACGTCGAGCCCTTTCAGGCACGATGCGGCCTGCTCGCGCGACGAGCCGCAGCCGAAGTTCTCCCGCGCGGCGATCACGGCGCCTTTCGGAATCGCCTTCGCCTTGATCAGCGCCTGGAACGCGGCGTGGTCCGCGAACGCGAGGGCCGGGGTCTCCGTCGGGAGCACCGTCGCCATGTAACGGCCGGGGTAGATGAGGTCGGTCGACACGTCGTCGCCGAGGCTCAGGATCACGCGGGCCGTGTCGGCCTTCCTGACTCGGGCGCCGTCGCTCTTCTTCACGCGGGCCATTTCAGCGCTCCTTTCTCGGGTCGGTGATGACGCCCGTGAGAGCGGACGCCGCTGCGACGGCGGGCGACGAGAGGTAGACCTCTGCGCCCGGGTTGCCCATGCGTCCCTTGAAGTTCCGGTTCGTCGTCGAGATCGCCGTCTCGCCGTCGCCGAGCGCGCCCTC
>JBDTTJ010000012.1:0-25394 GCA_039930645.1 Acidobacteriota bacterium | reverse complement strand
GAGGGAACTCTCCTCAAGCTCGCCTACGCATTCGAGCAGGCGACGAAGGCCCGGAAGGTGCCGAGGTTCCTGGCGACGGCGGATCTAAGGGCGTAGCGGAGAACGGTCACCCGCACTTGCTGCCCTCCTCGCGCCGCCCCATCTTCTGAAGGAGACCCTCCAGGGACCTGGGTGGGTGTTTGCGGCTTTGCCTGAGGCACTCGCCTCGGCCGTCATGGCGGCGGACGATCCGCGCCCCCGTCGGAAAGGACAAACATGTCCATCGGGCGTCATCTACGTCTCCCTCACCTCTCTGTCCTCCTAACGCTCGGCCTCGCGGCGGCCCTCCTCGGCGGCTGCCACCATCTACAGCCCATCGACACGACTCCGGCCAAGACCGTCCTCGACAAGATCGCGACTCCGCCCACGGAAGGCGGTCTCGACTACCGGCAGGACAATTTCTTCGAGAGCGACGCGGGCCTCGGATTGGGCTCGGCCTGGCTGATGTCCGGGGATCTGAAGCACGCCAGGCTCTTCCTGCTCGGTCTCAACGACGTCAAGGTCGGCGGCAGCAAGACCTGGGAGATCCTGAATTACGTCGTCAAGCGGGACGCCTCGATCGACGTCGGCGTACCGAGCATCTTCGACATCGCCCTGACGGATAAGAACGCGGTCTCGATCGTCATCACGCGGCGCTCCCTCGTGACATCGTTCACCCACGAGCAGCTGAGGAAGTGGGCGTCGGACGCTGCACCGCACATCACGGGCGACGTGGCCTACTTCGGGTTTGTCGGGAGGATCACGGAAAACGTCGTCTCGACCGAGGAATTCACGGAGGACGCCTGGAAGGGGAACTCGGCCGTCAAGACGATCCTGGTCGTCGGCGCGACGTACGGGTCCAGCCGCCAGCTCAAGTCGGCAAAGCCGGTCCTCTGGGTCGGGCTGCTCGGCTGCAGGTGGATGCGCCACGGACCGAACGGCGAGCCCGCGCTCACGCAGCTTCCGCCCGAGAACTTCAGAGAAGAGCTGAGGAGGATGGGCGTCCGGTAGGCACTCTCCTTCAAGCAGATGCATCAGTTGCCTTGAAAGAGGGCCGGTGCAGACCCACGTTCTGGCAAGCACCCATACGGGCCGCCGGGATGGGGGTGTTGACGTGCGGGGGCACAACCCGTTCCAACGACCCAGGGAAGGCTGGCCCATGGGTCTTTCTTCGGGAATGCGCCTCGGCCCCTACGAGATCCTCGCCCCGCTCGGCGCGGGAGGGATGGGCGAAGTCTGGCGGGCTCGCGACACGCGGCTCGACCGCCAGGTGGCGATCAAGGTCCTGCCCGGGGAATTCGTCGAAAACAAGGAACGGCGGACGCGCTTCGAGCGCGAGGCGAAGGCTCTCGCCGCGGTCAACCACCCAAACGTCGCCGTCATTCATTCCTTCGAGGAGGTCTTCGGGCAATTCCTCCTCGTGCAGGAGCTCCTCGAAGGCGAGAGCCTGCGCGAGGTCCTCTTCCGGCGCTCGCCCACGCAGCGGCAGGTGCTGGGCTGGGCGGTGCAGACGGCGCAGGGCCTCGCGGCCGCGCATCAGAAGGGCGTCGTTCACCGCGACCTCAAGCCCGAAAACCTGTTCCTGACGCAGGACGGGCGGATCAAGATCCTCGACTTCGGCCTCGCCAAGCAGACGGGCCCGTCGCCGCACGACGCCGAGGAAGTCACGGCGTCGAGCCCGACCAACCCCGGCGCCGTCATGGGGACGATTGCTTACATGTCGCCCGAGCAAGCGCAGGGCCGGCCGGCGGACGCGCGGTCGGACCTCTTCTCTTTCGGGGTCACGTTCTACGAGCTTCTTGCAAGGAAGCACCCCTTCCGCCGGGACACGGTGGCCGCGACGCTTGGGGCGATCCTGCAGGAGACGCCGGCGCCGCTCCCGAGCCTGGATCCCTCGATTCCGCGGGCGCTGGACGGCATCGTGAGGAGGTGCCTCGAGAAGCAGCGGGAGGAGCGCTTCCAGGGAGCGCACGATCTCGGCCTCGCACTCGAAGCGGTCCTCGCGGCGCCTTCGGGATCCGCTCTGCTCGACGAGGTCGAGGAAAAGAGCCCGTACCCCGGGATGGCCTCGTTCACGGAGAGGGACGCGTCGGTTTTCTTCGGCCGCGAAGCCGAAGTCAAAGCCCTCTGGGAAAGGATTCTCCAGCGGCCTCTCCTCGGCGTGATCGGGCCCTCCGGCGCGGGCAAGACCTCGCTCCTGCGCGCGGGGGTGATGGCGTCACGCCCGGACGGATGGGCCGTCGCCTACGCCACGCCCGGTTCGAACCCGGCCGTTGGCCTCGCGCGCGGGCTGACGCCCGAGCTGGCGGGAGACGCGTCCGCTATCGGCGCGCTGCTGGGCGGGGTCGCCGAGCTGACCAACAGCGGCGACACGGGCCTGATGCTCTCGGCCGTCAAGCGCTGGCGCGCCGGTCACGACGAGGCGCTCCTCGTCGTGGACCAGTTCGAGGAGCTCTTCACGCTCAGCGCGCCCGAGGCGCAGCAGCGCTTTGCCGCGCTGCTCGGGCGGCTCGTGAACGACGGCGGGATCCACGTCGTCCTCTCGATGCGCGACGACTTCCTGATCCGCTGCTCCGCGCTGCCGGCCCTCGCCCGCGTCTTCGAACACCTGACGCCGCTCCTCGCCGTGAGCGGCGAGGGCCTAAGGCGGGCGTTCGTCGAGCCCGCGAGGAAGCGCGGCTTCGGGTTCGAGGACGACGAGCTCGTCGACGAGATGGTGAAGGCGGTCGAGGGCGAGCGCGCCGCGTTGCCGCTACTGGCCTTCGCGGTCTCGCGCCTGTGGGAGAAGAGGGATCGCGAGAACAGGCTCCTGGCGCGCAAGGCGTACGAGGAGATCGGCGGCGTCGCGGGAGCTCTCGCGCAGCACGCCGAGGCGACGCTCGACGGCATCGGCAACGAGCGGCAGGGTCTCGTCCGCGAAATCTTCCGGAACCTCGTCACGGCGCAGGGCACCCGCGCCGTCTGCGACCGGGACGAGCTGCTTTCGGCCCTCCCCAACCGTACTGCCGCCGAGGACGTCCTGGGCAGGCTCGTCGACGCGCGGCTGCTCACGTCCTACGAAGTCGACGGCAAGGAAGGCGAGCCCGGGCATCACCGCGTCGAGATCGTTCACGAGTCACTGCTGTCCGCCTGGCCTCGGCTCGTGCGCTGGCGCACCGAGGACGAGGGCGGCGCCCAGCTCCGCGACCACCTCCGCCAGGCCGCGCGCCTTTGGAAGGAGAAGGGCCGTCCGGAAGACCTCCTCTGGACCGGCACGTCCTATCGGGAATACTCACTCTGGCGGGAGCGCTATCCCGGCGGTCTCTCGGAGGCCGAAGAGGCCTTCGGTCACGCGATGGTGGCGCGGGCCGGCCAACGCCGCCGCGTTCGGCGCATGGCGTACGCGGCCGTGCTCGCGGCGGTCAGCCTCACCGCCATCGCCATCGGCGTCTCGCGCCAACGAGCTGTCTCCGAGAAACGGCGGGCCGAGGCTGCGCAGGTGCTCGCCCTCGGCCGGCTCCGGCTCGCCGACCACCCAAATGGATCGCTCGCCTATGCGATCGCCAGCCTCGAGCGCGCCGATAACGACCCCGCGCGCCGGTTTGCCGTCGAGGCACTCTGGCAGGGCCCGCCTGCGCTTTACCTGCCGGACGAGGTCGTCCCGGCCGACGTTCAGTGGAGCCCCGACGGCCGATGGCTTGCCCTTGGCGGGACACAGGGACTCGCACTCTTTGACCGGGAGACGCCGGGGCGACGCGGACTCCTCACCGAGTGGGAGGCGCCGCTGGGTTTCAGCTCGGACGGCAAGCGATTCGTGAGCGGCCCCCCCTACCAAATTCCAATCGGGCCTGGCCCGGCAATTCACGTCTGGACGCTCCCGGAGGGACGGCTCGAGCGGACCCTGCAACATGCGGAGAAGTCGGACTCCGCCATCTTCGTCGACGACCGAGTGCTGACGTTCGCATTCGACAAGAGCGCGCCTGAAGGCGACAGGCCGGCGCTCGTACGCCGTCTCTCCCTCGACGGAACGACGGAGGAACAGCTCGGCCGATGGGAGCTGCGAGGCTCTTCGGGCCGGCGGGGCCGGGACGTCGACCCGAGTGGCACGTGGATCTATTCGATGCAGCGCGGCCGCCTCCTCGAGCAACGCCTCGACGCGCTCTCGGCACCGGCTCGCGTGCTCGGCACTCACGAAGGAACTGTCAGCGTCCGGTTGCGGCCCTGGCACGACCGGGCCGTGACCAGCAATAACGGGGGCGAGATTCGCATCTGGGACGTCCCCTCGGCGCGCCTCGTGCGCGCGCTCAAGAGCCCCGCGAGCGCGCGGCAAGTGGCGCTCGATCCAAAGGGGCGGCTCCTCGCCGCGGGAGCGACGATGAATGCGACCGCGCGCGCGCTGTTCCTTTTCGACCTCGAGGCCCCTCGAAGTGCGGAGCCAATGCCGCTCTTGAACGGCGAGGCTTATACGCTGAACGACATGGCATTCAGCCCCGACGGAGCCTGGCTCGCGACCATGTCCCATCCCGGTCCGGCCACCCTGTGGAACGTCCATGCGCCGCATTCGACGGTGCTCGGCAGGCAGAAGCCAATCTTCGTCACAGTGGCCTTCACCCGGGACGGGCGCATTATTTCCAGTTCGGACGAGGGGGTCGTGAGGTCGTGGCCCCTGTCGGCAGCGGCCGACGAGGGCGCGCGCGACCTCTGGTCACGCCCGGGTGCCATGATCGGCGGGTTCCCCATCGCTCTGGATCCTTCCGGACGGTTTGCCGTCGTATGCGAGCGTTGGAGGGGCAAGGTCCACGTTGTCCCTCTGAATGGGTCCCCCGCCACGATCCACCCGCTCAAGGTGCCACAGGACCCAGCGACTCACCTGGTTCCTTTCTCGTTGGACCCAGGCGGGCGAAAAGTGGCCCTCGCATATTCGGAGGCTGGGAACCCGGCGGCGGCCTCGATCCGGGTTCTGGATCTTTCGACGGGCGAGGAGCGGACTCTCGACACCCATGCGAGAGGCGACGGTGGCTGCGAGAAGGAGGGCAGCCTCCTAGAAGGGGCTGCCATGCCGGAATGGCTTTCCGACGGGCGCCTGGTCTCGGACGGTGACGCCGGCCTGCGCGTCTGGGACCTCACGACCGGTACGAGCGAGCAACTCCGGCCATGCAAGAAGTTACCCGAGGACATAGGCTGGCTCCTCGCAACACCGGACTCCCGGGGGGTCGTGCGCTTGGACCCGGCGAGCAAGACGGCGGGAACATCGTCGCTTTCTTTGTTCGACCTCGCCTCGCGCACGACCCGGGAGATCACGTCCCACGGCAACAGGATCGTGTCCTTCGCCCTCGACGGAGCGGGCACGATCCTCGTCACCGGTAGCTTCGACGGTGTGGTGCGTGTCGGGCCGCTGGCCGGCGCGGAGCCTCACCTGCTCTTTGGCCACACCGGCCCAGTCACGAGCGTCGCGGTCTCGCCCGACGGGCGCTCGATCGCATCCGGCAGCGACGACGGGACGATCCGCCTTTGGCCGATGCCGGAACTCTCGAGGCCGCCGATGCACACACTTCCGCACGACGAGCTGCTCGCGAAGCTGAAATCGTTGACTAATCTGCGCGCCGTGCGCGACCCGGCCTCGGACACCGGCTGGAAGATCGAGATCGGGCCCTTCCCCGGCTGGAAGGACGTGCCGACGTGGCAGCCGTGATCGGCGTGCCCCTCGGCGTTACGGGCCGCAGCGCCTCATCACGTGCCGGTTGATCTCCTCGCTCGTCGGCGGGTCCTCTCCAAGGCCGAGTGCATGGAGCATCTCGTGGATGAGGACGTTCGCCGCGAGGCCGGGAGTCTCGTACTGCACCCGCGCGAACGTCGCCTTGCACACCGCGACAATCGGGCTTCCGAAGTTCGCGGCTGCCGCGACGCGCCCGCCTGCGCATCGCGGCACGGCCCCGCCATCCACGAAGCGCAGGTTCGCCAGGAATTCGGCCGCGTTCGTCCCGCGCTCCTCGAGGACCTCTGCGAGGCTCCGTCCCGCCGGCTCATGGAAGTCCGAGAGGACCTGACTGCATTCCGGCCGCCGGAGCTTCGCTGCGGCCACCGTCGCCGTGCCGGCAACGAGCGCGCGCGTGGACATCCGGTCCGCGTTTTCTCGCGGCCCGGCCTCGGCGGCCGGAGCGTGAAGGACGGCCGCGAGACAGACGCTCGCCGCGAGCGACGAGACCCGGCGGCGTGCGTTCGAGGCGTCCTGCGGCATGGCAGGAACGTGGCTTCGAGCCGCCGGTCGAGTCCTTCCGGATTCCTGCCTGGAATCTGCCTTTTTGCGACGACGCGAAAAAGCCGGTCTTTCTGAGGACCCACCACGCGTTCGGGTACTCCTTCACGGACGACGTCGTCGTCGAGAAGGCGGCGCGGACGGGACGGACGGGAGTGCAGCTCTGGCTCGTCTGGGGGCTCAACGTCCTTCCGCTGTCCGAGGGCGACAACGTTCTCGGCCGCGATCCCTCGGCCGACGTCTGGATCGGCGACGTCTCGGTCTCGCGCCAGCACGCCCGGATCCGGGTCCGCGGCGGCGAGGCGACCCTCGAGGACCTCGGCAGCAAGAACGGCACGCTGCATGCGGGCCGCCGGATCGAGGGCGGCACTCCGTTGAAGGACGGCGACGGGTTCCGGATCGGCTCGATCGATCTCGTCTTCCGCGCCGAATCCATCTCGGGGTCCACCTTGACCGCGCCCTGAGCAGGCCCCCGAAGGCCGCAGAGCGTCCAAGCAGATGCATCAGCCGCCTTGAAAGAGGCCGGTGCAGGCCCCACGTTCTTGGTAAGCACCCATACGGGCCGCCGGGATGGGGGTGTTGACGTGCGGGGGCACAACCCGTTCCAACGACCCAGGGAGGCAGGCCCATGGGTCTCTCTCCGGGAACGAAGCTCGGCACGAACGCACGACTCCTCGCGACGCTCCTCTTTCTAGGGGCAGCACTGCCAGCTCTCGCCGCACTCGACGGCTCGATCTCCGGCGTCGTGCGTGACTCATCCGGGCAGCCGATTCCGGCTGTCACCGTCGAGATCCGGGGTCCCGTTCTCCTGGGAGCTCGATCGACTCTCACTCGGGCGGATGGGACCTATCGACTCCCTAGCCTACCCCCGGGCACCGGTTACGAACTGGCCTTCCGCCTGACCGGCTTCAGGACCGTCACGGCATCCGCCATCCCGGTCAACCTCAGCCAGGACACGCAGGTCAACGCGACGCTGCCTCTCGCGGATGTCCGGGCAGACGTCGTCGTGACCGACGCAGCCCCGCTGGTGGACGTCACTCAGACAAACACCTCCACGGCGTTCACTGCCGAACACTTGCGTACACTCTCGCTCGGCAGCAGGGCGCGTTCGTACCAGCAGGTCTTGAGCCAGGCCGCGGGAGTCACGGACATCCCTGGATCCGAGGGAATTCCGTTTCAGCAAATTTTCGGGGGAACGGCTGTGGAGAACGCCTACCTCGTGGACGGCGTCAACAGCACCGACCCGGTCGACCACATGTGGTCCATCAACCTCAGCTTCGACTCGATCCAGGAGGTCAGCCTTCAGACCTCGAGCTTTCTGCCCGAATACGGGCGGGCGACCGGCGGCGTCGTCTCCGTCGTCACGAAGTCGGGAGGAAACGAGTTTCACGGCTCAGGCGACCTGAGGTTCGCGTCTTCGAGCCTGGCCCAGACGGGCGAGCACTTCGACCCCGAAACGACGCCCTACCGGTCTTCGCCCTGGAGCCTCACCCTGGGAGGACCGCTCCTGAAGGACGAGCTCTGGTTCTTCGGAAACGCCCAGCGGATCGACGACGTGAGAACGCCGTACACCGACGACCCGATCATCCTTGCCCAGATCACGAATCCCGCCGACCGGCGCTCGGACGGCTGGTACGGCGGCGGAAAACTCTCATTCCGCCTCGGAGAGCACTGGAACGGATTCGGCTCCTACTCTTCGTACAAGAACACCGTGCAGAACACCTGGGGCATGATCTACATCTGGCAACCGGAGGCGGCGATCCTCGCCGTGAACCAGGCCAGCCAGGCCAGCCTGAAGATGGACGGCGTCCTGAGCGACCGCTGGCTCGTGGAGGCCCAGGGGGGCGTGGCGACCGCCCTCTACGACTACGGCCCCAGCGGGGGCAGCGACGACGTCTCCTCCTGGCTCAACATTGGCGGACAGAACGTCCGTTACGACAGCCACCTCTTTCATTGGCGCAGCGACCGGGAGCGGAGATTCGGTGCTCTCAGCTCGACCTACTTTCTCACGGGACGAACCGGCAACCACGAGCTGAAGACCGGCCTCTACGCGGATACGACGCGCCTGGAAGACCTCTTCATACGGACTGGCTCACCGTCCGATCCGTCGCTCTGCACGCCCGAGCCTGGCGTCCGGGGAGCCCCCGTTGGATCGGTTTGCGGTGCCCAGTTCCTCTTCGACGGCTTCGACGCCTCGGGGCAGCGCATCCCCTACCAGCAGCAGATCGCAGAGCGTAGGCCGTCTCTCACGTATCGGGGCCGGGCGTTCAGCGCCTACGTTCAGGACCAGTGGCGACCCACGTCCCGGCTCACCGTCAATCTTGGCCTTCGCTGGGATCGCAATGAGTACTTCAACAACGAAGATCTCTCCGTCGCCACGCTTTCCAAGCTCCAGCCGCGCCTCTCGGCAGCCTTCGATCTCACCGGCGACGGCCGCACGGTCGCGCGGGCGAGTTGGGGCCTCTTCTATCTCGACGCCCCACTCAGCCTCATGAGCAATGCGGCGACGGGCCTGACGGCGCCGTACTACGCGACGTACGACTGGTCTCCCTCGACGCACGGCTGGACACTCGTACCGGGCTCGGAGTCCGGGGGTATGGCCTTCGGCATCCTGAATACCCCACCCATCGAGGATCCGCTCGAGTCGATTTACGAAGAGCAGATCAACGTGGCACTCGAGCGCGAGGTGCTCAGAGGCCTGGCCGTGTCGCTCACCTACGTCTACAAGAAGACCCACAACCTCTTCGACAACACGTGCAGCGACTACACCGCGTGCCCTTTCCTCTGGATCTCCAACTGGCCCGGGCGCTCACTCGGCCTCGACAACCCCCTTGCGCGGACCTTCTACGGCTGGATTCTCAGTGCCGCGTGGAAGGACCCGAAGGGTCGCGCCCTTGCCGCCGCAAGTTACATGTATGGGAAGTCCCGCGGTTCGCTTGAGTACACCGACTTCTTCGGCTCCTCCCCAGACTTCGACTTCTATCCCTACGAGTTCGTGAACCGGTACGGCTACCTCTCCGGAGACGTCCGCCACCAGATCAAGGTATCCGCCTCGTATCGCATTCCCCGGATCGAGACGACCATCGCGGCGACGTACGTGTACCGATCCGGTCTCCCGTGGACGCCCTGGGACTACGACTCGATCGGCTGGTCAACCGTGTTTCTCGAGCCCCGCGGCTCGGAGCGCACGCCCGTCCTCAACAACCTGGACCTCCAGCTCGAAAAGCGGTTTGCTCTCGACGGGCTGGCCAAGGGCCTCTCCGCCTCTGTCTTCGCTACTGTTTACAACGTCTTCGGCACGGAGACGCCGACGACGATCGAGTCCTACGCGCAGTCGCCCCTGTTCGGCCAGCCCACCGTCTGGACGCTGCCCCGTTCACTCGAACTCGGCGTGCGGCTCGAGTTCTGAGGGGAGCTGAGGCGCATCAAGATGGCCCTCGCTCCCGGCACTCGCCTTGGCCCGTATGAGGTCCTTGCCCCGCTGGGCGCGGGGGGCATGGGCGAGGTCTACGAGGCCCGGGATACGCGCCTCGACCGGCGCGTCGCACTCAAGGTCGTAAGGTCGGAGGTAGCCGCCAACTCCGACCACCTCGCCCGCTTCGAGCGCGAGGCCAAGGCCGTCGCGGCCCTCAACCACCCGCACATCCTCACGGTCCACGACGTGGGCACGCACGAGGGAACGCCGTACGTCGTCACCGAGCTTCTCGAGGGCGAGAGCCTTCGTGACGTCGTCCTCCGGCGCTCGCCCACCCAGCGTCAGGTGCTGGGATGGGCCGTGCAGACGACGCAAGGCCTCGCGGCCGCGCACCAGAAGGGCATCGTCCACCGCGACCTCAAGCCCGAAAACCTCTTCCTCACCCACGACGGCCGAATCAAGATCCTCGACTTCGGTCTCGCGAAACTCATTGACGCGGGGCCAATCGACGCTGAAGGGATGACGGCGTCGAGCCCAACGTCCGCGGGCGTCGTCATGGGCACGGCGGCTTACATGTCGCCCGAGCAGGTGCAGGGGCTGTCGGTCGACGCGCGATCGGACATCTTCTCGTTCGGCGTCGTGCTCTATGAGCTCCTCGCGAAGAAGCATCCGTTCCGGCGCGAGACGACGACCGCGACGCTCGCGGCGATCCTGCAGGAGACGCCGCTCTCTCTCACGACCATCGATGCATCCATTCCCCGAGCCCTGGACGGAATCGTTCGAAGGTGCCTCGAGAAACGGCGCGAGGAGCGGTTCCAGGGAGCGCACGACCTTGGGCTCGCACTCGAGGCCGTCCTCGCGGCGCCGACGGGCTCGGCTTTCCTCGACGAGGTGGAGGAGCGCAGCCCGTATCCGGGAATGTCCTCGTTCACGGAAAAGGACACGGCGGTTTTCTTCGGTCGAGAGTCGGATGCGAAGGCCCTTTGGGAGCGCATCCGCGCGCGACCCCTCCTCGCGGTGATCGGTCCGTCGGGGGCCGGCAAGACTTCGTTCCTCCGCGCGGGCGTCATGGCGTCCCGACCGGAGGGCTGGGCCGTCGCCTATGCCACGCCCGGGACCAACCCGGCGGTAGGCCTCGCGCGCGGGCTGACTCCGGAGCTGGCGGGCGACGCGACAGGGTTCGGCGAGCTACTTGGCGGCGTCGCGGAGTTCACGAACAGCGGCGAGGCGGGCTCGATGCTCTCGGCGATCAAGCGCTGGCGTGCGGCCCACGACGAGGTGCTCCTGATCTTCGACCAGTTCGAGGAGCTTTTCACGCTCAACGACCCGGAGACGCGGAAACGCTTCTCCTCATTGCTCGGACGGCTCACCGCGGACGCCGGGATCCACGTCGTCCTGTCGATGCGTGACGATTTCTTGATCCGCTGCTCCGAGCAGCCCGCCCTCGCCCGGGTGTTCGAGCACCTGACGCCGCTCCTCCCGGTGAGCGGCGACGGCCTGCATCGGGCGCTCGTCGAGCCGGCGAGAAAACGCGGCTTCCGGTTCGAGGACGACGCCCTCGTGGACGAGATGGTGAAGGCGGTGGAAGGCGAGCGCGCGGCGCTGCCGCTCCTCGCGTTTGCGGTATCACGCCTGTGGGAGAAGAGAGATCGTGCCAACAAGCTACTGACCCGCGAGGCGTACGCCCAGATCGGCGGCGTCGCGGGGGCGCTCGCGCAGCACGCGGAAGCCACGCTCGACGGCATCGGCGGCGAGCGGCAGAGCGTCGTCCGCGAGATCTTCCGAAATCTCGTGACCGCCCAGGGCACGCGCGCCCTCTGCGACCGCGAAGAGCTGCTCTCGGCTTTCCCCGACCGGCCTGCGGCGGAGGACGTCCTGGGCAAGCTCGTCGACGCCCGCCTCCTCACGTCCTACGAGGTGGAGGGCAAGGATGGCGCGACAGGACACCACCGCGTCGAGATCGTCCACGAGAGCCTCCTGACGAACTGGCCGCGCCTCGTCCGCTGGCAGAAGCAGGACGAGGAGGGCGCGCTGCTCCGGGATCAGCTCAAGCAGGCGGCACACCTTTGGGAGGAGAAGGGTCGGACGGGCGACCTCCTCTGGACGGGGACGGCTTATCAGGAGTTCGACCTTTGGCGGGGCCGGTACCCGGGGGCGCTGACGGCGGTCGAGGAAGACTTCGCGCGATCGATGGGAGACAAGGCGCGGCGACGCAAGAGGCTCGTCACGGCCGCCGTGACGTCCGTGATGGTGGGCCTTGCCTCCGTCGCCATCGCCATCGGCATCTCGCGCCAGCAAGCGGCGACGGCCCGTGACCAGGCGCGAGCCGAGACCGGCCAGCGAGAGGCGGCACAGCTCCTCGCCCTCGGTCGGTTGAAACTCATTGACTCCTCGAATGCAGCCCTCGCCTACGCGATCGCCAGCCTCGAGCGGAGCGACAGCAACCCCGCTCGCGCATTCGCGCTCGAGGCACTCTGGCAGGGTCCCTCGGCTCTGTTCCTTTCGGACCCGGTCGAGTCGAGCCTCTTCGAGTGGAGCCCTGATGGACGCTGGCTCGCGCTCACGACAGCAGGCGGTCTGGTCCTCCAGGACCGTGAGACCAACGCTCGACGCCAGCTCAGCTCGAATTTCGAGATCACGGTCGGGTTCACCTCCGATAGCCGGCGCCTCGTGACCCAGGCTACCTTTGGCGCGCCCACAACTCTCCATGTCTGGACTCTGCCCGATGGACGCCTCGAGCACACCCTCTCGCACCCCGAAGGGTCGCTTGCCTTCCTCGCCGCCGATCGGCTGCTGACTCTCGCGTTCGAGACTCGCGCCCGGCTTGGGGAAAAGCCGGCGCTCGTACGGCGCCTTTCTCTGGACGGCACGATCCAGCAGGTGCTCGGCCGGTGGCAGCTCTCCCCGCCGCCACAGGATTTTATGGAGGCCCGGTGGCCGGTCGACGTCGATCCAAGCGCGACATGGCTCGCGTCGGTCCAGGGAGGGCGCCTCCTCCAGCAGCGCCTTGACGCACTTTCGGCTCCGGGTCGCATGCTCGGCATCCACAGGGGGCAGGGCGTTGGGGTTTGCGCGCACCCGTGGCGGGATCGGGTCGTCACAGGCGACACAGCAGGCGACATCCGCATCTGGAACGTGTCTTCAGCCCGCCTCGAGCGCGCGCTCAAGAGCCCGGCGGACGCCCGCGTGCTCGCGCTCGACCCGAATGGGCGGTTCGTCGCGACTGGCCCGCCTGACGCGATGAAGGCGCACTCGCTTTTCCTCTTCGACCTTGCCGCCCCTCACAACGCGGAGCCGGCGCCGCTGCTCGGAAGCGAGTGGACCTGGCTCAACAAGATGGAGTTCAGTCCGGACGGCTCCTGGCTCACAAGCGCCCACGGCGTGACCGAAATCCTGTGGAACATGAAGGGCGTCCGGTCAAGCGTGCTTGGCAGGCAAGGGCCCCCTTACGTGAGTGTGGCCTTCGCGCCGGACGGGCATTTGATTTCCACCTCCGACGAGGGCGTGATCAGAAGCTGGCCGCTATATCCCGCAGCCGGTAATGGCATGCGGCAGCTCCTGTCGCGGCCCGGTGCCGGCATTGGCCTTTTCCTGGAAGTCGATCACGCGGGACGTTTTGCCGTCGTGACAGAACGTTGGACCGGTAGAGTCTTCGTCGTTCCCCTCGACGGGTCGAAGGCCGCCGAGTATGAGTTGAAGCGGCAGACGGGCACGGAGCTCTGGAGCAGCCCGTCTGGAAGCCTGAGTGGCAATGGGCGCTTTCTCGCAACTGAAGTAAGTTCCCCTGGACATCCAGATGTGACCGCAATTCGAATCCTCGACCTTTCCACGGGCGACGAGCGGACACTCGACAGCCACGCCAGAAGAGGGGAAGGATGCGAGAAGTCTGACAGCCGTTACGCAGGCTTTTCAGACACTGTCTGGCTCCCTGACGGCCGATTGCTCACCGACGGGGATGCGGGCCTCCGGGTCTGGGACCTCGTCGCTGGGACGAGCAGCACATTGAGGCCCTGTGAAGGCATCCGGAGTGGGGCTGCGCGTGCCGTGACTCCAGACGGCCGCACGATGATCAGGTTCTTCCCAGCGATACAGGCAGGTTCCAAGTCCTCTCTGTCGACGTTCGACCTGATCTCGCACTCGACGCGCGAGATCACGGCCCATGGAGGCCGAATCAGATCGTTTGCCCTGGACGCTTTCGGTGCTGTGCTGGTGACAGGGGGGCAGGACGGCGCCGTGCGCGTCGGACCGCTCACCGGGGAGGAGCCCCACCTGCTCTTCGGCCATACCGGGCCGGTTACCAGCGTCGCGGTCTCGCCCGACGGTCAATGGATCGCTTCCGGCGGCGATGATGGCACCATTCGCCTTTGGCCGATGCCGGATCTCTCGAAGCCTCCCATGCACACGCTGCCGCACGACGAGTTGCTCGCAAAGCTGAGATCGCTGACGAACCTCCGCGCAGCGCGCGACCCGGCCTCAGACACCGGCTGGAAGATCGAGATCGGGCCCTTCCCCGGCTGGAAGGACGTGCCGACGTGGCAACCCTGATTGGATCGCGCCTCGGGCCGTACGAAATCCTCGAGCCGCTCGGCGCGGGTGGAATGGGCGAAGTATGGGAGGCCAGGGACCCGCGGCTAGACCGTCTCGTCGCGCTGAAGATCCTCCCCACGAAGGTCGCCGCGGACCCCGACCATCTCGCCCGATTCGAGCGCGAGGCGAAGGCGGTTGCGGCCCTGAACCACCCGAACATCGTCACCCTCCACGGCATCGAGGAGGCGGACGGGGTCGGGTTCCTTGTCATGGAGCGGATTCACGGCTGCACGCTGTCCGAGCTGATCGCGCCAGGTGGACTGCCGCTTGGGAAGATCCTCGAGCTGGCGATCCCGATCGCCGATGCCCTCGCCGCGGCGCACGCCCACGGGGTCATTCACCGCGACCTGAAGCCCGGCAACGTGATGGTGAGCGACGAGGGGCGGCCGAAGATCCTCGACTTCGGGCTCGCGCGAGTCACGGCTCCCCCGTCGTCGCCCATTCGCCCCGAGACGCTGACCGAGACGCTGACCGCGCAGGGAGTCGTCTTCGGGACTGTCCCGTACATGGCTCCTGAACAGCTTCGAGGCGAGAGGGCCGACGCCCGGGCCGACCTCTTCTCCTTCGGCGTGATCCTCTACGAGATGGCGAGCGGCCGGCGGCCTTTCGACGGGGCGTCCGGAGCCGAAGTGGCCGCCTCGATCCTCAAGGAGGACCCGCCTCCCCTCGAGTCACTTAACTCCGGCCTGCCGGCGACGTTCGCGCGAATCGTCGCGCGGTGCCTCGAGAAGGACCCTAGCCGCCGCCTACAGTCGGCCGCCGACCTTCGCTACGAGCTTTCGGACCTTGCGGAAGAGCTCCGGACGCGCCCCAAGTCACTCGCACCCGCGAGGCCGCCATCGACCGGGCGGATCACAAGGAAACACTGGGGACGGCTGGCCGCAATCTCTGCCGTGCTCCTGGCCGTGGCAGGCTCCGTGCTGGTCCTCAGGCCCTTCGCATCGAAGACCGCGAGCGCGACGCCGATGCAGTCCCTGGCTGTCCTTCCTCTCAAGAACTACTCGGGCGACGCCTCTCAGGACTACTTCGCCGAGGGGATGACGGACGTGCTCATCGCGGACCTCGCTCAGATTCGGGCTCTGAAGGTGATCTCCCGGACGTCCGTGATGCAGTACGCGGACACGAAGAAGCCGATTCCCCAGATCGCAAGGGAGCTGGGGGTCGATGGGATCGTCGAAGGATCCGTGGTCCGCTCGGGCTCCCGCGTGAGGATCACCGCACAGCTCATCGACGCGAGACAGGACCGGCACGTCTGGGCGAGCCACTACGAGCGCGAGATGACGGACGTGCTCGCGCTGCAGGGAGAGGTGGTGCGGGCAATCGCCGGCGAGATCCGGGTGCAGGTGACGCCACAGGAGAGGCAGCGGCTGGCCGCCCAGCGGACGGTCGAGCCCGGCGCCTACGATGACGTGCTCAAGGGCCGGCTTCTGCTGGAGCACGCCACGACCGAGAAGGAGATTCGGGCCGCGATCGACCTGTTCAAGAGGGCGACCGAGCAGGACCCGGCGCACGCACCGGGCTGGGCGGGGCTGGCTGAGGCCACGTGGACCCTCGCAGCGGGAGTCTTTGAGTTCGTGCCCCCGGGCTCCGTGCGCGACGAGGCGCTCGGTGCGGCCCGGAAGGCCCTCGAGCTCGACGAAAATCTGGCGGAGGCTCATAACGCCCGGGCCCAGATCGCGTGGGACGCGGAATGGGACCTGGAGGCCGCCGGGCGTCATTTCCAGAAAGCCATCGAGCTTCGGCCGGGCTATGCCGCGGCCCACTATTGGTACGTGCAGCTTCTGCTAGGCAATTCCAACCGGTGCGATGAGGCGCGCGAACATCTGAAGGTCGCGCGCGAGCTGGATCCGTTCTCGCCGTGGAACGAGATCGGCGCCTCTGCGTTACCGATTTGTGAGCACCGCCCGGATCGTCTAGTCGAGGAGAGCGGACGAATTCTCGCTACGAGCCCGGGAAACTTCCTCGTACGTTGGAACCGGGGCCTCATCTACCTGCAGTTGAAGAAGCCGGATTTCGCCGTGGCCGACTTCGAATCCGCAATCGGGCCCTCGGGCCGCAATGCGCTCCTTCTCTCCTATCTTGGGCTTGCCTACGGGCAGGCCGGCAGGCAGGGCGACGCGAGACGGATCCTCCGAGAGCTGCAGGACCTCTCCCGGACGCGCTACGTGTCGCCCTACGCGTTCCTCTGGGCACACCTCGGCGTCGGGGAAAAGGATGAGGCATACCGCGCGCTGGAGAAGGCGTTCGCAGAACGGACGCCCGGGCTCATCGAACTTTGCTCGAACGGCCCATATCGCTTCTTCCTCGACAGCGCACCACGGTTCGCTGAACTTCGCGGGCGAATCTGCCGGGCCGTGAAGATGCCGCGCCCGGGCTAGCCTCAGCCCCTCGCCGGCCAGCTCTTGCAGCAGCCGTCCCAGAACGAGCAGGGTGCGCAAAAAAACGCGGGCCGTCCTCCCGGACGACCCGCGATGGAGTTGATTCAGCGCCCGCAGCGCCGAAGAACGCGTTCGGTGATCTCGGCGGATGTGGGAGGGTTCTCGAGAAGGCCCAGCGCATGGAGCTGCTCATGGATGACGATTGCTGCGGCCACCTCCACGTCGTCGCGCGCGGCCTGCATGAAATGCTGGGTGCATAGGTAAACCGTCCCACTGCCGGGAGACGTGTACGCCAGAACGCCCCCACGGCGGCAGACCGGCATCCGGTCCCCGTCCTCGAACACGATCCGCAGCAAGTGATCCCGTCCCGACTCGTTGCGCTCCGTCAGGCCCTCCTGAAGCGTTCTTCCGCGGGGGTCCCTGAAGTCCGTGTACAGCAGGCGGCACTCGGGGCGGTCGAGCTTTTTGACGGCCGTCCGGAGTGCGAGAACGACCGGCAGCCCCTTCGCACCGGACCCGGTTGTCGGCGTGCCGCCGAAGGAGGGTAGCGTGGTGACCGACGCTGCGAGGAGAACGCCGAGAGTCGTTGCACAGCGTCGCGGCCTGACCCTATAGTCTCCACGAGTCCGTCTCATGAGCCACCTCCCACAACCGCTGCGCTTTCGTCGCGAGCTGTTGGAAAGGTGGCCGTCGCGTACCCGCACCGCCCTCGCGACGCATTCGCTTTTCGTTCGCGAAACGTTCGCGGCGCAGGGCGGGTGAGGCGTGAAGGACCCGGAGGACGCGCTCTACGAGTTCGGCCCGTTCCGTGCCGACTCGAGGGAGCGGCTGCTTCGCCGCGGCGACGACGTCGTGCCCCTGCCGCCGAAGCTGTTCGACACCCTGCTGCTCCTCTTGCGCCGGGCCGGCGAGCTCGTCACACGAGAGAACCTGACCTCGGAGCTCTGGCCGGACACGTACGTCGACGAGGGCGCGCCCGCGAAGAACCTTTGGCTCCTTCGGAAGGCACTCGAGCGCGCCGGGGGCTCGGCCGGCGACATCGCGACGATCCCGCGCGTGGGATACCGGCTCACGTGTGCCGTACGGCGGACGGCGCGAAAGGGACAGGACGAGCGGGATCCCCGCTCAGGCCGCTCGCTCAGTTGCCGCCTCTCGTGGGGCGGAGGGAAGGCTCGCCTCGGAGAAGGCTCTTTCGTGCTCGGCCGCGACCCCGAGGTCGACGTTCACATCGACCTATCGACCGCCTCACGCCGCCACGCGCGCATCGTGATCGACGGAACCGGCGCGACCATCGAGGACCTCGGCAGCAAGAACGGGACGAGCGTCCGCGGGGTCCGGATCGAATCTCCGACGCCGCTCTCCGACGGCGACGAGATCTACATCGGGTCGATTCGCGTGCTCTTCCGGGCGGTCAGATGCCTGCCTTCCACGGAGACGCAGTCGAGGCGGTAGCCGAGAGCAGGCCGGCCGAGCGGAGAGGATTACGGGAGCTGGCTGAGCAGCGTGCGCGCGGGGACCACGACCGGCCGGTGGACCTTGAAGCTGTCGGCGTTCTCGAACGGCAGGTTCAACACGGCCTGAAACGCGTGTGAGGCCTTCGTCTGCGCCTGAAAGTGGGCGAGCGAAGGCGAGAGGCTCGTCTGCCCCGCTTTCACTTCGACGAGGAACCACGGCTTCCGGTCGCGAACGACGAGGAAGTCCACTTCGCGCTTCTCCTTGTCGCGGACGTAGCGCAGATCGAAGTCGCCGAACCCGAGATCGGTCCAGGTCTCCACGGCCTTCAGCAGGTGACAGGCCACGAACGTCTCGGCTCTCTGCCCCTCGTCCGGAATGCCGCTCCAGTCCCTGAGGAACCACTTCGGCTCCTTGCGAAGCGCCTTCGCGACGTTGGCGAACCAGGGCCTCACGGCAAAGCCGTAATGGAGGCGGGCCAGCAGGTCCACCCAACGCTTTGCCGTGTCGACCGCGACGCCGATCTCTCGCGCGAGGCCTGCGTAGACGAGCTGCCCGGCGGAGCGTTCCGCGAGAATCTCCATCAGCGTCTCCATGGCGCCGATGTCCGCGACGTGCGCGACGTCCCGAAGGTCCTCTCTCGACAGCTGCTCACGGCGCAGCGACCGCCAGCGGCGTGTGAACCGGAGGTCGCGCTTGAGAAACGGCTCGGGAAAGCCGCCGTGCGTCAGGAGTGCGTCCCAGTCCGCGGCGGCCACCTCGGCGGGTGGATGGATCGGCTTCTCCGGCAGCCCGGTCCTCAGACACTCGCCCGCGGACCAGGGGTGCATCCGATAGAGAAAGTAGCGGCCCATGAGGCTGTCGCCCCCGCGGCGGAAGACGTCGAGGCGCGAGCTGCCCGTGACCACGACGCGGACACGGTCCCCGTAGGTGTCGAAGAAGCCCTTGAGAAGGCCCTTCCAGCGCGCATGCTTGTGCAGCTCGTCGAGGACCACGACTTCGGGCCGCTCCCGCAGGCGGTCGAGCCCGAGCGCTTCCGCAAGCGCGGCCGGTCCGCGAAGCAGCACGCGCCGGTCGTCCGCGTTGTCCCAGTCGAGGTAGGCGCCGGCGACCGACCGGCAGGCGGTCGTCTTCCCCACCTGGCGCGGCCCGCTGACGAAGGCCATCTGGCGGTGGCGCCGGAGGTGATCCGCGAGGATCGCCGTGTAGACGCGGGGCCGCTTCATCATGTGGACCATTATCGCATAGATCGTAAAATGGTCCGGACCGTTTTACGATCTACTGGAAGTCGGGCCGAACGCCTTGCGGCCCGGTGACGGGTCCTCAGCCCCGCGTCGCGAGCTGCTGCAGGAACTGGTCCTGCCAGGCGTGGCCGCGGCGGTCGGAGACGCCGCCGTTCAGGAGAATCGCGAAGACGTACGTCTGGCCGCTCTGGGCGGTGAGGTAGCCGCAGAGCGTCGAGACGCCCGAGACGTTACCCGTCTTCGCGTAGACCTTCCCGCGCGTCGCGTCCGTCTGGAGGCGGTGGCGAAGCGTGCCGTCGGGTTCGCCCGAGACAGCCATCGTCGGCTTGAACTCCTCGAAGTGGCTCCACTTCGTCGCGAGGGCCTGGAGGAAGTCGCCGTACGCGCCCGCGCTCGCCTTGTTCGTGTGCGCGCGGCCCGAGCCGTCCGCGAGGTCGTAGCGCTGCGGGTCGAGGCCGAGCGACGCAAGGAATGCCCGGACCTCGGCGCGGCCGTTCTCCCACGAGCCCTTCCCGCGCGTCTCGGCGCCGAGCGTCTTCAAGATCTGCTCGGCGAAGAAGGACTGCGAGCGTTTGTTGCAGACCGCGAGGACGGGGAGGATCGGCGTCTCGTGCGTGTGGAGGAGGACGCGGCTGTGCGCAGCGGCCGGCTCCGTCCGGATCGTCGGCGGGGCCGAGAGCTGGATCCCGTTCTCGCGCAGGACCTGCGCGAGCGCGCTCGCGAAGTAGAGCGGCGGGTCCGGCACCGTCACGTCGCCCGTCCACGTCCGGTTCTTTCCGACGGCCCCGGCAGCGACGACTGTGTGGCTGCCGGCCTCGCGACGGACGCCGACGTACGTGCGGCGCTGCGCCGTGACGACCTGCGAGATGAGGTTCAGGAGCGGCGGGCCGAGCGGGTCGAAGCCGAGGATCGCGGGCGCGCCGGGACGCAGGCCGCCCGAAGCGCGCACGAGGACGACGTTGTCGTTGTACGAGAGCGCCGAGATCGGCGCCTGGTACCAGCGCGCCTCCTGCTCGGAGGGCCAGTCCGGGTGCACCTGCACGTCGTCGAAGAACGAGGCGTCAAGGACGAGGCCTTCCTTCACGTCGCGCAGTCCGCGCTTGACGAGGGACTGCGCCCAGGGACGGAACACGGCGAGCGGGTCGTCGTCGTACCAGCGCCCGGAGAGTCCAGGATCTCCCCCACCCACCACGACGAGGTGGCCCGGAAGGGAGCCGTCGACCCCGATCTCGGCGTCGCGATAGAGCCGCGTCCGGAACCGGTAGGCCGGGCCGAGACGGTCGAGCGCCGCCGCGGTCGTGAAGAGCTTCGTCGTCGACGCGAGGACCAGCGGACGGTCCGCATTGAAGGCGACGAGGGGCTTCGACTCGCCGACCCGCGCGACGAAGATGCCCGCCTCCGAGCGGCGTACGGGCGGGTGGCTCGCGATCGCGAGAAGGCGCTGTTCGAGCGTCGCGGGCGCGGCCGGGCCGGCCTTCTTCTTCGCGGCCCCCGCGGCCGGGGGCGCCACGCCTGCGACGACGGCCGCCAGAATGCACGCGATCCGACCGGGGACGACACGCCTCATGTGCTGATTTTAGCCGCTTTCGCCGCGCACAGGAAGTCTCTTGCGCCGCTACAATCGCGCGTGGCGCTCTCGATCGACCTCGCGGCAAAGACCATCGCGCTCTCCCCCGGCGCGCTTCTCGCCGGAAACGGACGGCGCATCGGGTTCGACCGCGGCGAGGGCTTCGAGCGCCTCTGGATCGGCCAGGCCGTCCACCGGCGCGTCCTCGGCGGGAACCTCGAGACCGTCCCGGGCTACGCGGTGGAGAAGGCGATTCGGCTTTCCTTCGCGGTCGACGACTACGCGGCCGTCCTCGAGGGCCGCCTCGACGGGCGCTGGGAGGACGGCGGGCGCGTCGTCGTGGACGAGGTGAAGTCGCTGCACTTCGCCGAGGACCTCGCGCGGCTGCCGGGGTCGCCCCGCCTCGAGCGATTCCAGCTCCAGCTGCGCTGGTACATGCACGCGGTCGCCGCGGCCGAGGGCCGCGAGGTCACGGGCCGTCTCATCCTCGCGGACATCGAGACGGGCGCGACGAAGATCATCGACGTCGCTCCCGAGCCGGAGAAGACGCTGGCGGACCTCGTCCGCCGCACCCGGCTCCTCCTCGACGAGTTCCTCGAGGAGCGCGCGCTCGCCGAGGCGAAGGCCGCCGAAGCGGGGACGCTCGTCTTTCCGCACGAAACGTATCGCCTCGGCCAGAGCGAGATGGAGGAGGCGGCCGCGCGCGCCGCCGCTCAGGGCGAGCACCTGCTCGCCGAGGCGCCCACGGGCATCGGGAAGACCGCCGCCGCGGTGTTCCCTCTCCTCAAGGCCGCCCTCGAGTCCGGCCGCCGGCTCTACGTCCTGACGGCGAAGACGACGCAGCAGGAGATCTACGAGAAGACGATCGGCCTCGTGGAGGGCGACTCCTTCCGCTCCGTCCGGCTCCGCGCCAAGGAGCGGATGTGCGCGAACGACGTCGTGCTCTGCCACGAGGATCACTGCGCGTACGCGAAGGACTACGGCGCCAAGATGGAGGCCTCGGGCCTCCTCGACCGCCTCGTCGAGACCCACCGGCACCTCGACCCGGACACGGTCTTCGAGGAGTCCCGCGCCGAGACCGTCTGCCCGTTCGAGGTTTCGCTGGAGCTCGCCGAGCGCGCGGACGTCGTGATCGGCGACTACAACTACGTGTTCGACCCGGTCGTCGCTCTCTCGGGGGCGCGCGAGCCGGCCGCCCTGAAGGACGCGTTTCTTCTCGTCGACGAGGCGCACAACCTCGTGGACCGCGGCCGCGGCTACTACTCCCCCGAGCTGGCCGAGAGCGAGCTCCGGACGCTCGAGCAGCGGATCGGCGTCTCTACCGCCAAGACGGCCTGGGACGCGGGCGAGGCGGTGCGCCGCATCCTGCGGCTCGTCTCGGAGTCCGCGTCGATCCTGCCGGAGGAGGAGCGCGAGGCGGCCGACCTCGTGACGCTGGACGAGGCCCGCCTCGACGACCTGCGCCTCGACATGGAGTCGCTTCTCGTCCGCCACCTCGCCGAGATGCGCTCCGGGGGGGAGCGCGTGCCGGACGACCCGGTCCTCGACCTCTACTTCACGTACGCGCGGTTCCACGACGTGTCGAAGCAGGCGGCCGCGGGCGACAAGGCCGCCGAGGCGTTCGACATCCTCGCCTCGCGGGGTCCGAGAGGCGCGAAGCTCGCGATCCTCTGCAAGGACCCGTCGCGCCTCCTCGGCGAGACGCTCAACGCGGCCGCCGCGACGGTCTCGATGTCCGCCACGCTCTCCCCGCCCGAGTTCTACCGCGACCTCCTCGGGCTGGACGCGGACCGCACGACGGTCCTGCGCCTGCCCTCGCCGTTCCCGCGCGAGAACCGCGCGATCCTGATCGCTCCGGACGTCGACACCACGTACGCGGCGCGCGGCAAGGGGGCGCCCCGCATCGCGGCGCTCGTCGCGGACGTCGCGCGCGGCTGCCCGGGAAACGTCCTCGCGCTCTTCCCGTCCTACCGGTTCCTCGACGACGTGCGCGTGCACCTGCCCGCGCTTCCGGGCCGGCGCGTCATCCGCCCGTCCGACCGCTCGACGGAGGTCGAGCGCAACCGCGTCCTCGCATCCCTCAAGGACCGCGGCGCCCCCGTCCTCCTCCTGGCCGTCTCGGGCGGCGCGTTCGCCGAGGGCGTCGACTACCCCGGAGAGATGCTCCGGGCGGTCGTCGTCGTCTCGCCCGCGCTCCCGATGGTCCGCTTCGAGCAGGAACGCATGCGCCGCTACTTCGAGGAGCGCTTCGAGCGCGGGTTCGAGTACGCCTACGTCATCCCGGGAATGACGCGCGTCGTGCAGAGCGCCGGCCGCCTCATCCGCTCCGAGTCGGACACGGGCGTCGTCGTTCTCGCCTGCCGCCGGTTCCTCCAGGCGCCGTACAGCCGGTACCTGCCGGAGCACTGGTACCTCGACGACCCTTCGGAGCTGGCCTGTATCGACGTCGGGAAGCAGACGAAAGAATTCTTTGAAAGGGTAAGAGTCGGAGAGCTTCCGGTTACGACGGACCGCTGACAAGCCCTCTTATCTCGTCTCCACTCTCGCCTCGAACGCCTCGGAAAGCAGGCCGTCGCGCGTGAGGGCGAGGACGCGGTAGCGGTACCGCGCGCCCGGCCGGGCCTCGCGGTCCACGAACAGGTAGGCGGTGGCGTCCAGCGACTCCGTCGCCGCGGGCAGCGCCTCGAGGGCGGCCTGGCCTTCGCCGCCGGGCGTCTCCTCCCGCCGCTCGACGACCCAGGCGAGGAGGTCCCGGTGCTGCGAGGTCGACCACGCAACCTCCACGGCGCCGGACCGCCACTCGGCGCCCGACGCGGAGAGGGCAGCCGGGTACTCGGGCGCACGGCGCAGGCGCAGGGCGACGTCCGAGCCGTCACCGTCGGCGAGGACGACGTGCACGCCCGACGTGCCCGATGCGGGCAGAAAGCGGGTCTCGCCGGGCAGAATGCCGAGCGCGTCGAAGTCCCCGGCGTCGCCGCGGTAGAACAGGACGGCGCGCCCCGCGCGGAATCCGGAGTCAGGCAGCGCGATCTCGATGCCGCCGCGCTCGTCCTCCGTGCGGAGCGACGAGCGCCGCCAGCCGAGCGGACCGGGCCCCGGCGCGGTGACGGGGCCGAGCAGCCACGCCCGTCGCGCCACGGACGCTGCCGGCGCACCCCGGCGGACGGACGCCGAGGCCATGCGCGCGACGACGGTGCCCGCGAGCGCGTCCGCGAGAGAGGCCGCGCCCGCGCGTCCCGCGACGTCGCGGACGAACGCTTCCCCGTCGTCCCCCGCCGGGAGGCCGGCCGACTCCCACGCCTCGCGAACGTCGAGGGCGCCCTTCGGCAGTTTCGCCTCGAGGGCGTCGAGGAACGCGGCGAGGACCGGCGGCGCGAGGAGCGACCCCGCGTCCTCGAGAAACGCGTCGTCTTCCGGCACGGGGGCGCCTGCGACGCCAGAGGCGCGGCGCGCGAGGTACTCCGCAACGCCCTCCGCGGCCCAGGCCGCTTCGTCGGGGGCGGTCTGCCGGACAGAAAGGAGCGCGATCTGGTGCAGAGCGTCGAGGAGGACCGCGCCCGCGTCGCGTCCGGAGGCGGAGACGACGGCGACGGGGCTGCGCAGGGAGCCGTCCTTCTCGCGGCCGTCCCAGCCCGCGGCGCTCGCCGCCGGTCCGGAGACGACCTCGAGCACGAGGGGCGCGCGCGCCGAGAAGGGCCTCGCCCATCCGTCACGGTCGAAGAGCGCGGCGAGAGCCGGCGGCAGGTCGCGCACGAGCGCGTCGCGCGTCGACGCGGCCAGGTCCTGATCCGAAGCGAGGACGACTTCCCCGCCGCGCAGCGCCCGGCGGTCCGTGAGCCGCGCGTAGGGCGAGCGGAGGATCTCGGCGCGCCGCCGCGCCGCCGCCGCGTCCGAGGCGTCGCCGGACGCGCTCTGGTGCGCCGCCGCGGTCCCGCCGCCGGCGAGGCGAAGCGCCGGAAAGCGCACGGCGGGTGCGGGCGGCGTCCCTGCGGCATGGGCCGCCGGGAACCCGAGCAGAACGAGGAGGCCCGCGCTGCAGGCGACGCGGGACATCAGGAGCCCGCGGGATTGATCTTCGGGGGGGGACCGTCGATGGTCACGGCGGTGCTCTCGTTGGATGTGATTCGCGACCGGGGCGGGTCGGTCTTCGCGGCGTCGCCCTTTCCGGAGCCGGCGTCCTTCACCTCGACGAGGATCGCCGTGATGTTGTCGACGCCGCCGCGCGCGTTCGCGACCTCGATCAGCATGCGGGCCGTCGCGTCGAGCGAGCCCGAGGTGCGGAAGTGCTCGAAGAGCTCCTCGTCGGGAAGCATGCCCGTGAGCCCGTCCGAGCACAGGAGATAGCGGTCTCCCGTGCGCACCGGCACCTCGATGAGGTCCACCGAGACGTGCGCGGCGCCCCCGAGGGCTCGCGTCACGACGTTCTTGAGCGGGTGGCTCTTGGCCTCGTCCTCGCTGAGGATCCCGGCGTTGACCTGCTCCTGCACCCAGGAGTGGT
>JBDTTJ010000011.1:0-25935 GCA_039930645.1 Acidobacteriota bacterium | reverse complement strand
TCTCGAGCCGGCGGAGGTTCTGCGTGTCCGCCGTCTTGCGGAGCTTCACCTTCGCCCCGGCCTCGTCGAGAATGTCGATCGCCTTGTCGGGGAAGAAGCGGTCGGGGATGTAGCGGCTCGCCTGGTAGACGGCGGTCCTGATCGCGTCGGGTGTGTATCGGACGCGGTGGAACTTCTCGTATCGCTCGCGCACGCCCTCGAGGATCTGGAGGGTCTCTTCCTCGTCCGGCGGAGCGACGGTGACCGCCTGGAACCGCCGGAGGAGCGAGCGATCCTTCTCGATGTACTTGCGGTACTCCTTCAGCGTCGTGGCGCCGATGCACGAGATTTCGCCGCGAGACAGGGCCGGCTTGAGGATGTTGGCGGCGTCGAGCGAACCCTCGGCCGAGCCCGCGCCGATCAGGGAGTGGATCTCGTCGATGAAGACGATGAGATCCTGGTTCTCCTTGAGCTCCTTGAGGATTCCCTTGAGGCGCTCCTCGAACTGGCCGCGGTACTTCGTGCCCGCCACGATCAGCGAGAGGTCGAGCGCGAGGATCTTGCGCTGCGCGAGAAACAGCGGGACGCCGCCTTCGACGATCTTCTGCGCGAGGCCCTCGACGATGGCGGTCTTGCCGACGCCCGGCTCGCCGAGGAGGATCGGGTTGTTCTTCGTGCGGCGCGAGAGGATCTGGACGATCCGCTCGACCTCCGCGTCGCGCCCGACGAGCGGGTCGAACGAGCCCGTCTGCGCGAGCGCCGTGAGGTCGCGCGAGTACTCGGCGAGGAACGGAAGCTCCTTCTTCTGCTTGGAGGCCTCGCGTTCCTTGATGAGCGCGATCGTCTCCTCGCGGACGCCGTAGAGGTTGAAACCGTGCGCCATCAGAATGCGGCCCGCAACGCAGGGGTCGACGCGGAGGATGCCGATCAGGAGGTGTTCCGTGCCGACGTAGGGATGCATCATCGACTCGGCCTCGTGCGAGGCGTAGGCGAGGATCTTCTTGGACTCCTCCGAGAGCGGAAGCTCCTGGGTCGAGGAGACGCGCTCGACGAACACGCGGTCGCCCTCGATCTCGTGCCGGATGTCCTCGGGCCTCACGTTGAAGCGCGCGAAGATCTCCTTGATGACGTCCTCGCCCTCCCGGAGGATCCCGAGGAGGATGTGCTCGGACTCGATGACCTTCGAGCCCAGCTTCGAGGACTCGTACCGGGCGAAGAACAGGGCCCGGCGCGCCTTCTCGTTGTATTTCTCGAACATCGTTTTGACTGCCGTTTCGGGACGGAAAACGGATCGAGCCGCGCCTAGGCGCCGTCGCTCAAGCCTTCTCCTCCCAACGATTTGATGCTAGCACAGCGACGCGCCCATTCCGGGTCGTGTGTGACGACGATCGCGGCCCCCGCGCGCTCTTTTGCGACCGTCGTGAGGAGGTCGAAAACGGCCGCCGCGTGGACCGCGTCGAGGCTTCCCGTCGGCTCGTCGCAGAGGAGGATGCGCGGCCGCCTCACGACCGCGCGCGCGATCGCGACGCGCTGGCGCTCGCCTCCGGAAAGCGTCCGCGGAAGGGCCGACGCGCGCGCCGAGAGGCCGACGCGATCGAGCACCTCTCGAGCCTCCTTGCGCCCGTCCGCCTCGGACCGGCCAGCGAGAAAGAGCGGCAGCGCGACGTTCTCCTCCGCCGTGAGCTCGGGAAGGAGGTGGTGGAACTGGAACACGAATCCGATCGTCGTCCCGCGCAGGGCCGCGCGCGCCTCGGGTGAAAGGGAGCGCCAGTCCGTCCCGTCCACGCGCACGGCGCCCGCGTCCGGCACGTCGAGCCCCGCGAAGAGGTGGAGGAGCGTCGACTTCCCGCAGCCCGACGGCCCCGTGATTGCGAGAAGGTCGCCCGCGCGCACCTCGAGCGAGACGTTCCGGAAGACGTCGACGCGCCCGGCGCCGGAGCCGAAGCCCTTCGCGAGGCCTTCGGCCGCGAGCAGCGGCGCGCCGTCAGGCGCCACGAAGCGCCTCCACGGGCGAGAGCCGCGCGGCCGTTCGCGCCGGGATCGAGGCGGCGAGAAGCGACCAGAGGATCGAAAGGACTCCCACGGCAAGGACGTCGAGGGCCTCGACGCGGAACGGCGCGTGCGCCATGCCGTAGAGATGCGTGGGCAAAGGCACGAGCCCCGCGCGCTCGAGGAGCACCGCGGCGCCGACCCCGAGGGCGAGGCCGCCGAGCGTTCCCGCGACGCCGACGCCCGCGCCGGCGGCGAGGAACACGCGGCCCACGGCGCGCGGCGACGCGCCGAGAACCGACAGCACCGCGGCGTCGCCCGCGCGGGTCGCCGCGAGCACGGCGGACGTGGCCGCGAGGTTCAGGCCCGCGACGATCACGATCAGGAACACGGCCGCGAAGAGGACCGTCCGCTCGATCCGCAGCGCGAGGACGAGGGCGCGGTTCTGCTCCTCCCACGTCGCGACCGCCACCGACGGCCCGAGCGCCGTGGCGACCGCCGCCGCCGCGCGCGCCGGATGTTCAGGATCCGTGAGGCGCAGCTCGTAGCCCGTCGAGCCGTCGGGCCCGAGCGCGAACAGGCGGCGCGCATCCTCGAGAGGCATCGAGGCCTCCGCCGCCTTCCGCCCCGTCGCGGAGGGCGCGACGCCCGCGATCTTCATCGTCGCGACGATCGGCACGGGCCCGAGCGGCGACAGGCGCGAACGCGAGGAGACGAGCGTGACCGTCTCGCCCGCGACGAGGCCGATCGGCCGCGCCTGCGCCATGTCGAGGACGAGCCCCTGCTGTTTCTCCCGCCCGATGACCATCGCCGGCATCGCCTGCGAGCCGAGGCTCACCCAGACCCGCCCCTTCGCGACGGGCGACACGGACGCGACCCCCGGCACGGCGGCGAGCTTCCCGGCAATCCGGTCGGCGTCGTGGAACTCCCCGCGCCCCGCGGGCGTCACGAGCAGGTGGGGCGTCTCGGCGAGAAGGCGGTTCTTGATGTTCGTCTGGAAGCCCGAGAGAAGCGCGAGCGACACGACGAGGGCCGCGACGCCGAGGAGCAGGCCGAGGAACGCGGCGAGCGCGACGACCCCCACCTGCGCGTCGCGCCGCGACGCGAGGAGGTATCTTCGAGCAAGAAAGAACGAGATCACTTCGGCCGCATCAGAGGGAAGAGGATCACGTCGCGGATGGAGTGGGAGTTCGTGAAGAGCATTGCGAGGCGGTCGATGCCGACACCCTCGCCCGCCGTCGGCGGCATGCCGTAGGCGAGCGCCTCGACGTAGTCCTCGTCGTAGAGCATCGCCTCGTCATCGCCCTTCGTGCGCTCGGCCACCTGGGCGCGAAACTTCTCGGCCTGCTCGTCCGGGTCGTTCAGCTCGCAGAATCCGTTCGCGACCTCCATCCGCCCGATGAAGAGCTCGAAGCGGTCGGCCGTCGACGGATCGTCCGGCTTCGTCTTCGAGAGCGGCGAGATCTCCGCGGGATAGTCGATGACGAACGTCGGCTGAAGCAGCCGTCGCTCCGCGACGGCCCCGAAGATCTCTGCCAGTAGTTTTCCCTTGGAATCGCCGAATCTCTCGACGGATTCCACACCAGCCTCAACGGCGATTTTTCTTAGAAGGTGAAGATCGCCGAGGGCTTCCCTCGTGACGCGCGTGCGGCCGCCCGCCTGCACGGGACCATTCGAAGAAATCTTCTCTTCTTCCGAAGCAGAAATATTCTCCAAAATCGAATCAACCATGCTCACCCTGCGGAACGGCGCCTTGAGCGAGATCGTCTCGTCGCCCCAGGGCAGGTCGGTCGTCCCGAGGATCTCCTCGGCCGCGCCCGCGAAGAGCTCTTCCGTCAGCGCCATCTGGTCTCGCGCGTCCGCGTATGCCGTGTAGAACTCCAGCATCGTGAACTCGGGGTTGTGCTGCGTCGAGATGCCCTCGTTGCGGAAGTTGCGGTTGATCTCGTACACCTTCGAAAACCCGCCCACGACGAGCCGCTTGAGGTAGAGCTCGGGCGCGATGCGCAGGAAAAGCTGCAGGTCGAGCGCGTTGTGGTGCGTGACGAACGGCCGCGCCGCCGCGCCGCCCGCCAACGTCTGCATCATGGGGGTCTCGACCTCGACGAAGCCGCGTCCGTCGAAGAAGCGCCGGATGTACGCGACGATCTTCGCGCGCACCTCGAACGTCTTCCTCGTCTCTGGCGAGACGACGAGGTCGACGTAGCGCTGGCGGTACTTCCGCTCGACGTCCGTGAGCCCGTGCCACTTGTCCGGCAGCGGCCGGAGCGCCTTCGCGAGGAAGTCGAGCTCGGCGCCCTTCACGGACAGTTCTCCCGTGCGCGTCCGGAAGACCGTGCCCGCGACGCCCACGTGATCGCCGAGGTCGAGCTGCTCGAGCAGCTCCCAGTCGCCGGAGCGGAGGAGGTCCTTCTTGAGGTACGCCTGGACGCGGTGGCAGCCGTCCGAGAGGTCGACGAAGATCGCCTTGCCCATCTTGCGGATCGCGAGAATGCGGCCGGGAACGCGCACGCGGCGGTCCGCCTCGGGCTCGGCCTCGAGGGCCGCGGCGTCCTTCGCGGACCACCGGGCGACGACGTCCGAGACGAGGTGCGTGGGGTCCCAGCGGTTCGGGTAGAGGGGCCGGCCGAGGCCCGCGATGCGCTCGCGGGACGCGCGGCGGTTCGCGATCTGCTCGGGGACGTCGACTTCGGGGGCTTTCGACTCTGCGGTTTTCGGGTCCGGGGTCTCAGACATCGAGGCGGATTAAACCACCTCGCCGCGCCCCGGCGCGCTACTCGCCGCCGAGCGAGCTGTAGAGGAGCCAGAGGCCCGCGAAGGCCCTGAGGTGCCGGAATCGCGAGCGCGTGATCTGCTTCCAGGCCGCGCGGTCGCCCTCGGCCGCGAGAAGGGCCTCGCGGAACGTCCGGTCGACCTCCCGGGCCCGGACGAGGCACTTTCCCGCCGGCGCGATGGTGGCGTCCGAGGCCGACGATTCGCCCACCTCCTGCACGAGGTCGCGGAGCTTGTGCGCCTCCTCGTCCATCCGCGACCGGAGAACGGCCCCGTTGAAATAGAGGCGCTCGTGGGCCGTCACCGGCTCGGAGTCCGGCTCGTGATTCGCGCGGGTGACCCGGAGCGCCGCGCGGACCTCCCAGTTTTCGAGGCGCGCCGAGGGGTCCGCGACGGACGGCCCGCCGCCCGAGCGCAGGAGGTCCACGGACGACAAGATGCGCCGCGCCGTCTCGCTCGTGATTCGGTCGTTCTCGGCCCTCCACCCGGCGATGCTCTTCGGCACGGGCGTGTTCCCGGAGACCGCGGCCTTGCGGCGGCGCACGCCGCTTGCGCTGCGCCCGCCGCCCGAGCGGCCCGCGGTCGAGTCGGACCCGATGTCGAGCTCGTCGGCAGCCGCCGGGTCGAGCCGGGCGAGGAGGCGGTGGAGGGATTCCTTCAGGCGCTTGACGTCGCGGGGCCTCACGCCGTGCTTGCGGCTGGCCCTCTCGAACTCGTCCTTGTCCTTGCGGAAGCGCTCGAGGTCCTCGCGGAACTCGGCGCTCATGAAGCGCGTGTCCTTCTCGAGGTCCTTCTCTTTTGCGATGACGTCGCGCGACGCCGTGAGGATGCGCCGCTCCTCTTCCTTGTACAGGAGCTGGAACTTTTTCTTGAACGCGACGTTCGAGGCGAGGACGGCCTCCATGACCTCGGCCGAGTAGAACGCGGCGCCGAGCCGGTGCTTGAGCGTGCGGAGGTTCTCGAGCGTCTTCTTCTTCGTGAGGTCCTCGAACCGCTCGCAAGCGTCGAGGTCCCGGCGCAAGAGGTCGAGCAGCGTGACGACGGACTGGACCTCCGAGGGCGCGATCGGCGGGCGGGCCGTGAGGCCGAGCAGGGCGCCCGAGAGCTTCTCGAGGTCGGCGGCGGGCTTCAGGACGATTTCGCCGTCCGCGTCCTTCGCGGTGCCGAGGCGCGTGAGGAGGAAGTCGACCTTGTCCATCTCGTCCGGTCCGAGGCTGCCGGCGTAGTAGTAGAACTTCAGGATCGAAAGCAGCAGCTCCTCGTCGCCCGCCTTCACGCGCTCGAAGAACTGCCGGAGCGTGCTCGGGGGGATGAGGCGGTCGTCGTCCGCGAGCGCGGCGTGCAGGCCGTCCAGCTCGCCGTCGAGCCGCTGCATCGCGGCCTTCGTCGCGTCCTCGGGCTCGACACCCTTCGTCTCCTTGATGCGCTTGATCTGCTCGTAGAGAGGCGCGAACGGCACGTCGGGCAGGGGCGCTCCCTTCAGGCTCGTGCGGTGCACGCCCTGCAGGAACTGGTGGAACATCCAGAGGGCCTTGAACTTCTCCGACAGGCGGGCGTATGCCCGGGAAACGCTCTCAGGCTCGCGTTCTGATTCGCTCACGATGACCACCTATTCTACGATGATATCTTCCGCGCCGTGATCGACCACATCCTGCTCTCCGAAGAGACCATCGCGAAGCGCCTCGACGTCCTCGCGAAGGAGATCGACGCCCGCTACGTCGGCAAGGACCTCCTGGCGGTCGGAGTCCTCAAGGGCTCCGTCTTCTTCCTGACCGACCTTCTGAAGCGCCTCAACGTGCCCGTCGCCGTCGACTTCATGCAGGTGCGCTCCTACGCGGGCACGAGCTCGTCGGGCAACATCCAGCTCCTCAAGGACCTCTCGATGGACGTCGCGGGCAAGGACGTCCTGCTGTTCGAGGACGTCGTCGACACGGGCCTCACTCTCCGCAAGATCCTCGAGCTCCTCTCGTCGCGCGGCCCGCGCTCGCTCGGGATCGCCGCGCTCCTCAAGAAAAGGCTCCCCGAGAATCGCGACATTCCCGTGGACTTCCTCGGCTTCGAAATCGGCCCCGAGTTCGTCGTGGGCTACGGCCTCGACCTCGACGAGAAATACCGAAACCTGCCGCACGTGGCGGTCTGGGACCCGAAGAAATGAGCGACTTCAAGACCATCGCCGTCGACAACGCCCCGAAGGCGATCGGACCCTACGCACAGGGCATCGCCGCCGGAGGCTTCCTTTTCACCGCCGGACAGACACCGCTCGATCCCGCGACGATGAAGCTCGTCGAAGGCGATGTCGCCGCGCAGACGACCCGCGTCCTCGACAACCTCGAGGCCGTGCTGAAGGGCGCCGGGTTGACGTTCGCGGACGTCGTCAAGGCGGGCGTCTTCCTCGTGGACATGGGCGACTTCGCGAAGATGAACGAGGTCTTCGCGGCGCGCTTCGGGAACCACCGCCCCGCGCGCACGACCGTGCAGGTCGCGGGCCTCCCCGCCAACGCCCGGGTGGAGATCGACCTCGTCGCAGAGCTACACTAGGAGTTCGCGTCCGAGCAGACGGTGGCGGGAGGAGATTTCGATGAATGGTATCCGTGCGATTCTCGCCTTGGCCGCCCTCATTTCCATCCCCGCCTTCGCGGCCGAGCCCGCGCCGTCTCCCACGGCGCCCGCGGCACCCGCCGCACCCGCGGCTCCGGCCTCAAAGATCGAGGCGAAGAAAGCCGGGAAGAAGGCGGCTCCGAAGCCCATGGCGGGCTCCGCGAACATGATCGTCACGAAGGACGCCGAGACCGGCGAGCTGCGCCCGGCCACGCCGGCCGAGCGCGAGAAAGTTCTCGGCCGGCAGCCGCTCGCCGCGCCCGAGCACAGGGTCGTCACGCTGCCGGACGGCAGCGTGATGGTCGAGCTCGGCGAGGCGGACCGTTCCTACGCCGTCGCGACGAAGAGCCCGGACGGATCGGTGTCCCACACCTGCGTCCACGGCGCCGCCGCAGCCGCCAAGGCCGTGACGGCCGTCGCTTCGCCGGCTCCCGCGGCGGCCCCCGCGCCGGCGCCCAAGACGGACCGCTGAGGGGGCGCCGATGAAGACGCACATCCTCGGTGCCTCCCTCACCCTCGCTCTCGCAGGCGCCGCCCTGCCGCTTCCCGCGGCCGAATTCCAGATCGTGGTGGCCGACGCCGCCGGCGTCGGATTCAACGACCCGACTCCCGCCACTCCGGTCGGCGGCAATACCGGAACGACGATCGGCGCCCAGCGCCTCGTCGTTTTCCAGGAGGCCGCGCGCGTGTGGGGCGCGCTTCTCCCGAGTAACGTCACGATCAAGGTCAACTCCAGCTTCTCGGCCCTGACGTGCACCGCGACCACGGCCGTCCTCGGGTCGGCGGGAGCGACGACCGTCCACGCGAACTTCGCGGGAGCGCCCCTCGCGAACACCTGGTACAACAAGCCCGAGGCCGACAAGCACAGCGGGACGTTCCTCGGCACGAACCCGGCGTCGATCAACGCGCAGTTCAACAGCGAGCTCGGCAAGACGGGCTGCCTGACCGGCACGTTCTTCTACCTCGGCCTCGACAACAACCACGGCTCGAACGTAAATCTGCTCACGGTCCTCCTCCACGAGTTCGGGCACGGCCTCGGGTTCACCTCCGCGGCGAACTCGAGCGGAAAATTCATCGGCTCGGGCTCGAACCAGTATCCCGGAGCCTTCGACCGCTTCCTCTACGACGTCACCGCCGGCAAGACGTGGGACCAGATGGCGACGGACGCCGACCGCGTGATCTCGGGGACGAACACCGGAAAGCTCGCATGGAACGGTCCGAACCCGACGCTCTACGCGAAGGCCTACGCCGGCAGGAAGCCGATCCTCAGCGTCGCCGCGCCCCCGGCCTCTGCCGGAATCTACGCCGTGGGCACGGCCGATTTCGGGGCGCCGGTGGTGTCCGTGTCCGTAACGGCTCCGGTCGTCGTCGCGCTCGACGCCGCCGACGCCGCCGGGCCGCTCGAAACAGACGCGTGCGGCACGATCACGAACGGCTCGGCTCTTGCCGGCAAGATCGCCCTCGTCGACCGCGGCACGTGCGCGTTCGTCCTTAAGGCCAAGAATGTTCAGAACGCCGGCGCCGTCGGCATGATCGTCGTCGACAGCGTCGTCCAGGGCGTCGCGGGCATGTCGGGCTCGGATGCCGCCGTCACGATCCCGTCCGTGCGCATCACGCTCGACGCCGGCACGACGCTCAAGGCGAATCTCCCGTCCTCGGCGACGCTCGGCCCCGACCCGGTCGTCCTCGCGGGCACGGACGCCTCCGGCCGCCTGCTCGTGTACGCGCCGAACCCGTACGAGGGCGGCTCGTCCGTGTCGCACTTCGACACGAGCGCCTTCCCGAACCTGCTCATGGAGCCGAACATCAGCAGCGACCTCCCGATCGCGACGGACGCGACGCTCTCGCTGTTCCGCGACATCGGCTGGTTCGAGGGCTCGACGACACTGCCCACGACGTGGGTTCTCCCGTCCAGCGCTCACGCCCAGGGAGCGAACGGCGCCTTCTACAAGACCGACCTCACCGTCTCGAACACCGGCGCCGCCGCTGCGAACCTCACGCTGAAGTTCCTCGGTCACGACGGGGACGGCCGCACGGGCGCGGAGGTCACGCGCGTCGTGCAGGCCGGGCAGACCGTCACCTACACGGACGTCCTCGCCTCGCTCTTCGGCGTCTCGAGCGGCTTCGGCGCGATCCGGATCAACGCCGACACGAACAACCTCAGGGTCGTGAGCCAGACGTCCACGCCGCCGCCCTCGGGCATCGGCACGTTCGGCCAGGCCGTGCCCGCGGCCACGGGGAACGATTTCGTCACGACGGCGGCGGCGAAGGCTCTCTTCTCCCTCAGGCAGGACGCGGCGTTCCGGACGAACGCCGTCATTGCGAACGCAACGGAGGCGGCGGCGCACATCGACCTCGCGCTCTTCAACGCATCGGGCGTGCAGATCGGGAGCGGCTCGGCCGACCTCAACCCGCTCGAGATGCGGCAGATCAGCGGGGTGGTCACGAACCTCGGCGGGCCCGACGGCACGAAGGACGCGTTCCTCGTCGTGTCGACGACGACAGCCGACGCACGCATCGCCACGTACGCCGCCGTGATCGACCAGACGACGAACGACCCGCGCACGATCCTGCCCGCGACCCTCGGGACGCTCGGCACGAACGGCGCGTGGGTGCTCCCGTCCACCGCGCACGCCCAGGGCGCGAACAACGCGTTCTACACGACGGACCTCACGATCGGAAACGCGGGCACGGCCGCGGCGACCGTGACGCTCAAGTTCCTCGGACACGACCAGGACGGGAGCGGAGGCACGGAGGTGATCAAGACGGTCCCCGCGAACTCCGTCGCCACGTACACGGACGTCCTCGGCTCGGTCTTCGGCGTTTCCAGCGGCTTCGGGGCGATTCACGTCACGTCGAACTCGCAGAACCTGAAGGTCCTGAGCCAGACGTCGACGCCCCCGCCGAACCTCGTCGGGACGTTCGGCCAGTCGGTTCCCGCGGCCGGCGCCGCCGACTTCGTGACGCTGGCGGCGCCGAAGACCCTCGTCGGCCTGCGGCAGGACGCGTCTTTCCGGACGAACGCCGTCGTCGCGAACGCAACCGCCCAGCCCACGCATGTCGACCTCGTCCTCAGGTCCGAGGGCGGCGCAACGATCGGCTCGGGTTCGGCGGACCTTCTGCCCTACGAGATGCGGCAGATCAGCGCCGTCGTCACGACGCTCGGCGCGCCGGACGGCACGGCGAACGCGGCGCTCGTCGTTTCGACGACCACGGCCGGCGCCCGCATCGCGACGTACGCGGCCATCATCGACCAGAAGACGAACGACCCGAGGACCGTCCTGCCCTGACGCGGGAGCGGAGCACCCTTGACGGGGCGCCGCGGCGGCACGACCTTGCAAGAGGGGTCGTGCCGCCATGAATCACTTTCTCTCACTCGCAGCCATCGTGGCCTGCATGGGCGCCGGCCTGCTCTCCGCCACTCAGGCCCGGCCGGTTCCCATTCCCACGCCGACGGCGGATTCCGTGCGCCTTCGTGCGCTCCGGTCGGCCTTCGAGTCCGCGCGGCCGTTCCCGGTGACTCAAGCCTCGCTGCAGCACCTCGTTGACCGGCAATTGGCCCTGCCGGCGAGATTGACGGGCGCACAGGCGGCGCAGATGCAACAGATCGCTCAGCTCGCCCGCCGGGGACCTTCGCCCTCTCTTCAGCGGAACTGGGAACAACTCGTCCTGAGCCTGCCGAAGGAGACGACGGCCTCGGACGTGGAAAACCTGATGCAGTGGGTCCTTCGCGAGACGTACCGGGAGGCAGCCGAAGACCTTCGTTCCGCTGCGGAGAAGGTGAAGAAGACCAACGGGACGAAGGCAGCGATCCGATCCGAGCTCGAGAAAGCCCGTTCCAGGACCCCCGCAAGCGGGACGGCCGACGCGTCCGTCAAGCAACTCGAGGACCGGCTGAATCAGGCCGGCGACGACGCCCAACTCGCCAACATCGACTTCCAGAGCGCGCTCCAGAAGGCGCAGCAATCCGTGGCGATGCTGTCGGAGATCTCGAAGCTGATCAGCGACACCTCGATGGCCGTCCTGCGCAAGATCGGAGGGTAGGGAGGGCACCCAGGGCTCAGTGCCCCTTTGCAATCTCCCCGAAGGCGCGGAGCGCGCGCTCGACGTCGATGTCGTTGACGTCGGCGTGCGTGACCATCCGGATCGCATTCGGGCCCCCCGAGCCGGTGAGGACGCCGCGATCGGCGAGGCGGGCGATGAGTGACTCCGCGTCGCCCCATTTGTCGTCGAAGGAAAACCGCACGATGTTCGTCTCGACCTCGCTCGGGTCGATCCGGATGCCGCTCAGGCCCGCGAGCCCTGCGGCGAGCTTCGTGGCCCGGGCGTGGTCCTCCGGCAGGCGGCTGCGCTCCTCCTCGAGCGCCACGAGCGCCGCGGCCGCGATGACGCCCACCTGACGCATGCCGCCGCCGAAGAGCTTCCGGACGCGCCGCGCCTCGGCGATGAAGTCCCTCGACCCCGCGACCGCGCTCCCGACCGGTGCCCTCAGCCCCTTCGAGAAGCACGCCATCACCGAGTCGAAGCCGGCCGCGAGCGACGCTTCCGTCACGTTGAGAGCCGCGGCCGCGTTCCAGAGGCGCGCGCCGTCGAGATGGACCTTCAGCCCGTGCTTCTTCGCGAGGGCGAGCAGCGGCTCCGTCGCCTCGCGCGGCGTCACGACGCCGCCGGCGCCGTTGTGGGTGTTCTCGAGCGCGAGGACCGACGTGCGCGGGAGGTAGTAGACGGACTCGGGCCGTATCCAGGCGGCAACCTGCTCCGCGTCGAGGCGCCCGCGGGTCCCCTCGATCGGCCGCGGCAGGAGACCCGAGAGGGCCGCCATCCCCGCCATCTCGTAATGGAAGATGTGGCACCGGCCCTCGAGGATGACCTCCGTGCCCGGGCGGGCGTGAACGCGCAGCGAGAGCTGGTTTCCCATGGAGCCGGTCGGGACGAAGAGCGCGGCTTCGTGCCCGAGAATCTCGGCGGTCTTCTCCTCGAGGAGGCGGACGGTCGGGTCTTCCCCGTAGACGTCGTCGCCGACCTCGGCCTCGGCCATGGCCTGGCGCATGCGCGGCGTGGGCTTCGTGACGGTGTCGGAGCGGAAGTCGGAAACGGGCGCAGTCATGGCCGGATCATCCCAGAACGAGCGCGGCGAGGGCGAGGACGAATCCGAGGAAATCGATTCTCCTCCCGCGCGCCCGAGCGGCGTCGCGGCGGGCATGCCAGGGCGCACGAAGATTTTCTTCGAAGGTGGAAGAGCGCTCGTCGAAGTACCGGGCCTTCGGCGCCACGACCATGACGGAGTAGACCAGCAACGCGAGGAGCACAAAGATCGTCACGGCCCGCCACACGTGCGGCGCCGGCAGCGAGCTGCCGAGGACCTGGACTTCGAGCAGCACTCCGAGCAGCAGCGCGCCGGCAGCCACGAAGCGCGCCCTGCCGAGGGCCACGTCGTTTCCCTCCCCCTCTTCACCTTCCAGGAAATTCTTCGTCTTTCTTCCCTCTTTCTCTTCTTCCCCTCTCGTCATCCAGCCGAAGAAGCGAGCAAGGGGCACGCCCACGAAGACGGAGAGGCCGAGCGCCACGAGGACCCGGGAAGCCTCCAGCGGAAAGTCGGCCATCGGCATCCGGCGAGTCTAGCGGGATAATGGGACCGCACATGGGCCTCTACCTCATCGAGACGTTCCCGGTCGGGCCGCTCGCGTGTAACTGCGCGATCCTCGCCGACCCCACGACGCGCGAGGCCGTCGTCCTGGATCCCGGCGACGAGCCGGACCGCATCCTCGAGGCGCTCTCCGGCGCCGGTCTGAAGGCCATCGCGCTCGTCCACACTCACGCGCACTTCGACCACGTCGGCTGCTCGGGGCTTCTCAAGCGCATCACGGGCGCGCCCATCTACATGCACGAGGACGACCGGCCCCTCTACCAGAACCTCGACGAGCAGGGCAAGGCCTTCGGGATCACGCTGGAGAAGCCCGGCCTCATCGACCGGCTCCTCGTCCACGGGGACCGGATCCCGGTGGGCTCGGGCACGCTCCACGTCCTCCACACGCCCGGACACACGCCGGGCAGCCTGTCGTTTCGGATGGAGGGCACGGAGGGGGACGTCCTGTTCTCCGGCGACACGCTCTTCCGGCGCTCGATCGGGCGGACGGACCTCTGGGGCGGCTCCCAGGACCAGATCCTCGGATCGATCCGCCGCGAGCTCCTCACGCTGCCGGGCGGCCTGCGCGTGATCCCGGGCCACGGCCCGGAGACGACGATCGCCGAGGAGGGCCGCCGCAACCCCTTCGTGGGCAGCGCCGACTACCGGCCCGCCTGACCTGCTTTATCATTCCCGCACATGAGACTCACCTACGAGGAGAGCGCGGGGCTTCTGCACAAGTTCTGGTCGGGCGAGCCGGTGCCGTCTCCGAAGACGGGCAGGCCGATGCGCGCCTTCTTCGTCGAGCGCACGTTCGCGCCGCAGGTCGTCATGATCGGGACGAAGGGCGAGCATTTCCGCTTCGACCAGAAGCCGCGCCAGATCGTCTTCTCGGCGTCGCACATCAAGTCGATGGTCCGCGACGCCAAGGAGCGCGAGAATCCGGTTTGCCCGCAGGACTTCGAGGCGCTCTACGTCAAGCGCGTCCCCGCGACGCGCTTCCCCGGCGAGTGGGACTGGACGTTCTGCTGCCCGAAGTGCCTCTCCTTCGGCACGTGGGAGTTCACGGACAAGAAAGACGAGTCCACGATCCCGCCGACGAAAAAGAAGGAAGAAGCTCCGCCGTTCCACGACGAGACGATCCCGCTCCCGAAGCGGATGGAGATGGCGAAGACGGGCGACCTCGCGTTGAAGCTCTACGCGGCGATGGCGCAGACCGACTGCACGGCCTGCGGGTACGACTGCGAGGGCTACGCGAAGGCGATCGCGAACGGCACCGAGAAGAACGTCACGCTCTGCGTGCCGGGCAAGGAAGAGACGGAAGACGTCGTCAAGAAGCTCATGGCGGGCACCTACACCTTCGCCTGAGCCTCCGCGAGCATCGCCTCGATCACGGGACGGCAGCGCTCGCCCTGACACTCCCCCGTCGTGCAGCCCGTCGCCGCCGCGACGTCCTCGACGGTGCGCGCGCCCCGCGCGATGGCCTCCGTCACGCGCGGGCCCCGGATCGTGTTGCAGATGCACACGGGCCGGAATTTCAGCAGCATGAGCTGGCGCTTCTCTTCGGTGGTGAGCGGGCGGGCCGCGGACATCAGAAGTCGACGGTGTAGCGGATCGACGTCCGGTCCTTGACGCGGTCCAGATACACGATTCCGTCGAGGTGGTCGCTCTCGTGGAGCACGACCCGCGCGTGGAAGCCCTCGGCCACGTACGTCACGCTCTTGCCGCTCGTGTCGAGCGCCTTCACCCGGATCGCCTTCGGCCTCGGCACCTTCGCCGCGAGGAACGGCACCGAGAGGCAGGCTTCGAAGTCCTCCTCCTCGGCCGGGTCGAGGACGTCGAACGACGGGTTCACCAGGATTGTCGGCGGGACCTCGAGCACGTCCTTGCCGCGCTTCTCGCCGTGCACCTCGTAGAGGACGACGCGCAGGCCCGTCGAGACCTGCGGCGCGGCGAGGCCCGTGCCGTGGTACTCGATCATGGTCTCCATCATGTCCTCGAAGAACGGCTTGAGCCGGCCCTTCCTGAGGTCTGCGGGCTCGATCTCGGAGGCCCGCCGACGGAGAATCGGCGAACCGAGCTTTGCGACTTTCAGGATGGCCACGCGGCCATTGTAAGGGCCGTCCGCCTACAATCCGGCATCCGCACCGTCTTCGTCTTCAACCCCGCCGCGGGCAAGGGCCGCGTGGTCCGCGACCGTGACGCCATACACGCCGCGCTGGAGAAGGCGGGCGTCGACGGGACGTTCGTGGAGACCGAGCGGCCCGGCCACGGGATCACGCTGGCCGAGGACGCCGCAAGGGACGGCGCCGAGGCGGTCATCGCGATCGGCGGCGACGGCACGGTGAACGAAGTCGCGAACGGCCTGCTGCGTGTCCCCGAGGCGATGCGTCCCGCCTTCGGCGTCGTTCCGGACGGGACCGGCAACGACTACGGATATCTCCTCGGCCTCCGGCCAGGCGACCTCGACGGCGCCGCGCGCGTCATCGCCGCAGGCGCGACGCGCGTCCTCGACGCGGGCGAGGTGAACGGCCGCTTCTTCGCGAACGGCGTCGGCCTCGGGTTCGACGGCGCCGTCGCCGAGACGGCCGCGAAGGTGCGATACCTGAAGGGCTTTCCCGCCTACCTCTGGTCGGTCTTTGCGGTCCTCAAGACGTGGGAGAACTTCGAGCTGACGTCGACCTGCGACGGCCGCACGATCTCCGGCCGCGCGCTTCTCGCCGCGGTCGCGAACGGGCCGCGCAGCGGCGGCGGCTTTCTGCTCGCGCCCGACGCAAAGGCCGACGACGGCCACTTCGACGTCTGCCGCCTCGGCAACCTCGGAAGGCTCGAGGCGCTCCGCCACCTGCCGAAGGCTCTGGACGGCTCGCACGTCGGGCTGCCCTGGGTCACGATCCTGCGGGCCCGCGAGGTCGTTCTGGCGTCGGACCGGCCGCTCACGGCCCACATCGACGGGAACCTCGCGACCGGCGTCGCGCACCCCGACCCGCTCCGGATCAGGATTCTTCCGCGCGCGCTGCGCGTCTTCGCGCCAGCCGCAAGGAAATGATGGTGCCCAGGGGCGGAGTTGAACCGCCGACACCGCGATTTTCAGTCGCGTGCTCTACCAGCTGAGCTACCTAGGCACTCGGCACCACGCCCGGGCACGCCTCTTGCGGAGGAAATCGCCCCGGACGCCTGCGCGTTATAAGTGGCGCGCCTAGAATAGTCAACCGAAGGGAATCGAATGGTTTTCGGAGCTCTCGCCTTGCTCGCGCAGGTCGCAAACACACCCGGCTCAGGGGGGGCCTCTATGCCGCCCCCCCATGAGACCCCCCCCGCCACGGGCTCCGCCTATGCCGGCGCCGCCGGCCTGGAAGTGATCTGGGCGGCGACCCTGGAACAGGCGCAGGAAAGCGCGCGGGGGATGAAGGACGGCCGCATCCTGTTCTTCTTCACCGACCCCGACTGCGGCGAGTGCAGCCGCATGCTCAAGATCATCGCGCCGTCCACGTCGTTCTACTCGTTCACGCGCGACAAGGTGCCGGTGCCCGTGCCCATCTCGACACCCGAGGGTCTGAAGCTCGCGCAGAAGATGCGCGTCGTGGGGGTCCCGACGTGGATCGTCGCGACGCCCGAGCTGCTCGAATGCAGCCGGCAAGAGGGCGTCACGACCCAGATGGGGTGGGTGAACACCTTCGTCGCGGGCGAGCGCTCCTGGGCCGACTTCCGCAGGGCGCAGGCGGCCGAGAACGCGAACCCCGCCAACGCCACGGCCGTTTACGAGGTCGCCCGGCAGCTGTTCCAGCGCGGCGCCCGGGAGCAGGCCGAGGGTCGGTTCCGCCGCCTCGCGGCCGACCCCGCCGTGACCCCGGAGATCCGCGAGCAGGCCAGCGCGTACGTGGCTTCGATCGACCTCGACGCGGGCCGCATCGACGACGCGGCGCGCATCCTCGACGAGCTCATCAAGAACGCGAAAAACCCGCAACTGCGCGAACGGGCCGAGCTCCGCCGCGCCGACGTCGACGTCGCGCGCGGCCGCCGGGACCTCGCCGCATACCGACTCCGGGAGTTCAAGAAAGCCCATCCGGACTCGCCGCTCGCCGCCGAGGCCCAGGAGCTCCTCGACGCCCTGCAGGGCAAGCAGCCCGCCGCGCCGGCCCCGGCCGCAAAGGAGAAGTGATGCCCCCGATCCGAGGCTTCCTGGCGGCGGGCGCGATCGCCCTGCTCGCCGTCCCGAACGACGCGCCCGCACAGGGCATTCCGAAGTCGTCCGAAATCGTCGCGCCCAGGCTCGTGGCGGACGCCAACCGGCTGGTCGCCGGCAAGGCGTTCCGGCTCGCCGTCGTGGCCGACGTCAAGCCCGGCTGGCACGTGAACAGCCACACGCCCAGGGAAGACTTCCTGATCCCGACCGAGGTCGAGGTCAAGCCCGTGCCGGGCCTGAAGCTCTCGGCCGTCGCATACCCGAACCAGCTCGAACGGAAGTTCGCCTTCTCCGAGCAGAAGCTTGCCGTGTACGAGGGCCGGACGGTCTTCATCGTGCCCGGCAACGTCGACGCCGCCGCCGTGCCCGGCCCGCGCACCATCACGGCGGTCCTCGCCTACCAGCCGTGCAACGACAACTCGTGCCTCCCTCCCGCCGAGCTCACGGCGACGCTGACGATCGAGGTCGTGAAGACGGGCGAAACGAAGCCCGCGAACGCGGACGTCTTCGCTCCGCCGCCCGTCGCAGGCGGAGCCCACGGAGCGCCCTCGGCGGGCGAGCCCGGCGCCGGCGGCGACGCGGCTTCCGGCGCCGCTCCCGGCGGCACGGCCGCCCTTCGGGAGGCGTGGAGGGTCGCGGGCGTCCCGACAATCCTCTTTCTCGGGCCCGACGGAAAGGAGGCCGGCGGCCGCGTCGTCGGCTTCGAACCGCCGGAGAAGTTCCTCGAGCGCGTCCAGGGCGAAGGCACAGAGACAGGCGGCCTCGCCGGCAAGTCCCTTCCCCTTCTCCTCGGCCTCGTCTTCGTCTCGGGGCTCGCCCTGAACCTCACGCCGTGCGTCTACCCGCTCATCCCGATCACGCTCGGGTTCTTCAGCCGGCAGAGCGGCGGAAAGAAGGGCGGCACGTTCGGACTCGCGGTCGCCTACGTCCTCGGGATGAGCGTCACGTACTCGGCGCTCGGCGTCTTCGCGGCCCTCTCGGGCTCGCTCTTCGGCGCGTGGCTGCAGAAGCCGGCCGTGCTCATCGGAATCGCGGCGATCGTCGTCGCGCTCGCGCTCTCGATGTTCGGGCTCTACGAGATTCAGGCTCCGCACTTCGTCACGGACCGCACGGGCTCGCAGGCCGGCGCCCTCGGCGCTCTCACGATGGGCCTCTTCGTCGGTTTCGTCGCGGCGCCCTGCATCGGGCCGTTCGTCCTGTCGCTCCTCACGTACGTCGCGGCGAAGGGCTCGGCGCCTCTCGGCTTCGCGCTCTTCTTCACGCTCGCGATGGGCCTCGGCCTGCCGTACCTCGTGCTCGGCACGGTGTCGGGCAGCCTCAAGACCCTTCCTCGGTCGGGCGAGTGGATGACGGCCGTGAGGAAGGTGTTCGGCTTCGCGCTCCTCGCGCTCGCCGTCTACTTCCTGCGCCCGCTGCTCGCGCCCCGTGTCTACGAGATCGGAGTCGCGCTGCCGCTCCTCGCGGGCGGAGTCTGGTTCCTCTTCTTCGAGAAAACCGGCGCCTCCCTCCGCGGCTTTGCGGTCGTTAAGGCCGCGGTTGCCGTCTTACTCCTCGCCGCTGGCGCCGCGTTCGCGCTCCCGCGCAAGGCGGGCGCCGAGCTGAAGTTCGCGCCCTACTCCGACGCCGCGGTCGCCGCGGCGAAGGCGGCCGGCAAACCCGTGATGATCGACTTCTACGCGGACTGGTGCCTGCCGTGCAAGGAGCTCGACCACAAGACGTTCACGGACGCCCGGGTACAGAAGGCCCTCGAAGGCTGGGTGCTGCTCAAAGCGGATCTGACGAGATAAGAAAAGAGATTTCTTTGAACGTTCAGCGGACCGCGAGCCGCTCGAGCATGGCGTCGGCCGCCCGGCTCTGAGCTTCCTTCTTGGAACTCCCTTCGCCGATTGCTCTCAGGGCTTCTCCGAAGGCCACTTCGTAGACGAACCGCCTCTCGTGCGCCGGGCCGGACTCCTCCACGAGACGGTACAGAGGAAGCGGCAGCCCCTCTCCCTGCGCGCGCTCCTGGAGCGCGGTCTTGGGATCCCGGCGGTGGAGACCGCCGAGGTCGAGAGCGACGATGTCCTCCTCGAAGATCCTCCGCGCGAAAGACCGCGCCTCGTCGAGGCCGGCGTCGAGCGCGAGAGCCGCGAAGACGGCCTCGAACGCGTCCGCGAGGCGCGCGTCGCGGTTCCTCCCGCCGGCTCGCTCCTCGCCCGGCGAGAGCCTCAGGGCCGAGCCCAGGTCGAGCCGGCGCGCGAGGTACGCGAAGTGATTTTCCGAAACGAGAACGGACCGCGCCTTCGACAGCGTGCCCTCGGTCTCCAGCGGGAACGCGTCGAAGAGCATCTCGGAGACGAGGTAGTTCAGGACGCTGTCGCCCAGGAACTCGAGCGTCTCGTTGTCCTCGGCGTCCGCGTCGTCGTTCGCGAAGGAGGAGTGCGTCAGCGCCCGAACCAGGAGCTGCCGGTCCCGGAAACGCCTCCCGAGCGCCCGTTCCACGGCGTCGAGCGAGCCCTCGCGGGTCGGGTGTGAGGATTCGGTCATGTCGTCTCGTGGTACCGGAGGAGGGGCTCGAACCCTCACGACCCTTGCGAGTCCGGGGATTTTAAGTCCCCTGCGTCTGCCATTCCGCCACTCCGGCGGAATCAAGCTTACGACGGGGATGGAATCGCCTTGACACCGCCCCGACGCACGGTCACATTGAGTCTCAATTGCCCATGAGAACCGCCGCGGTACGCATCGACGACGCCCTCGAGCTCATCGCCGAAGCGCGTGCGGCGGCGTGCGGCATCGACCTCCGCCACCGCATCGTCTTCTGGAACGACGGCGCCCGCGAGCTCCTCGGCTGGACCTCCCGCGAGGCGCTCGGCCGCAAGTGCTACGACGTCTTCGCGGGACACGACCTCTTCGGGAACGTCTGCTGCTTCCGGGACTGCGGCGTGGCGGTCGCCGCCTCGCGCGGGGAGGCTCCGGCGCCGTTCGTGATGGACGTGCGAAAGCGGGACGGAACGGCTCTGCGGCTCGTCACGCGCACGATCGCCCTCCCGTCGCCAGGAGCCGCATACCGCAGCCTCGTTCACGTTTTCGAGAACGGCGACGGCGCCGCTCTCGACGCGGTGCTCGCCCGAATCAGGTCCGTCGTCGCGGCGCCGGCCCAGCCCATCGCCGGCCCTCCGGAGGAAACCATCACGCTCTCGCCCCGCGAGCAGCAGATCCTCGAGCTCCTGGCCGGCGGATACGTCTCGCTCAACATCGCGGCCCGCCTCGGGCTCTCGCATGCCACGGTCCGCAATCACGTCCAGCACCTGCTTCGGCGGCTGGACGTGCACAGTCAGGTCGAGGCGGTGTCGCTGGCCTTCAGGCGCGGGATGCTCGGCCGGGACGAACCTGGAGGCGACGGTCGGAGTCGAACCGACGAATGAGGCTTTTGCAGAGCCTTCCCTTAACCACTTGGGTACGTCGCCGTCCCAGAGCCGGACGCGGATCTTAACCGGGACGGCGGCTATTTCGCCATCGTCCGGAGAAGCTCGAAGAGCGACGGATCGAGGGGTTTTTTCGCCCCCGCGACCGCGTGGAGCGGAGTCGCGGTGATCCGGCCGTCCCGGAGGCCGACGAGGACGCCGCTCTGCCCGTCCATGAGGCTCTGAACCGCGGCGAACCCGAGACGCGTCGCGAGAAGCCGGTCGTAGGCGCCGGGGGCCCCGCCGCGCTGGACGTGGCCGAGGATCGTGACCCTCAGGTCGAACCCGAGACGCTTCTTGTGCTCTTTGAAGTAGTGCGCGAGGCCCTCGGCGTCGTAGGACGCCCCCTCGGCCACGACGATGATCGCGTGTTTCTTGCCCCGCTCGCGCGACGCGTCGAGTTCGCGCGCGAGTTCCTCGGGGTCGACGGGCACCTCGGGCACGACGACGGATTCCGCGCCGCCCGCGATGCCGGCCATGAGGGCGAGGTACCCGCAGTCGCGGCCCATGACCTCGACGAGGAACGCCCGCTCGTGTGAGGACGCCGTCGTCTTGAGACGGTCGATCGCCTCGAGCGCGATGTTGAGGGCCGTGTCGACGCCGATCGTGATGTCCGAACCGTAAAGGTCGTTGTCGATCGTCGACGCGACGCCGACGACCGGAAATCCCAGCTTCTGCAGCTCGTTCGCGCCCGCCTGCGAGCCGCTGCCGCCGATCACGACGAGGCCCTCGACTTCGTTCCGGCGCAGGACCTCGAGCGCCCCGGCGCGCCCCTCAGGCGTCCGGAATTCGTCGCAGCGGGCGCTGCCGAGAATCGTGCCGCCCTGCTGGATGATGCCGCCCACGGCCCGGGCGCCGAGCGGGACGAGATCCCCCGCGATGAGGCCCGAGAACCCGTGCCGGGCGCCGATCACGCTCGCCCCGCGCACGATCCCCGTCCGCACGACCGCCCGGATCGCGGCATTCATGCCCGGGGCGTCTCCCCCGCTCGTGAGGACGGCGATGCGCTTCATGGCGTGGCGGACTCCTGGCCGGCGGATCCGGCGAACGGCCATTCTCGCGCGAGACGGGATCTCACGAGGAACGCCGTGACGCCCGCGACGATCACGATCAGGCCGGCGGCCTTGAAACCCTTCTCAGGCGAGAGGAGGACGAAGCCCCAGAGAACGAGGGCGACGAGCGCGGGGAGCGGGTAGAGCCACATCCGGAACGGGCGCTTGAGGCCCGGTTGCGTCCTCCGGAGGACGAGCGCGCCCGCGACCTGCGCGATGAAGGGAATGAGTGCGCGGATTGAGATGATCGCCGAGACGACGACCTTGAGGCTCAGGAACGAGAAGATCGCCGCGACCCCGCCGAGCGCCGCGATCGCGACGATCGGGTAGCCCTCCGTCGGGTGGAGGCGCGCGAAGACGCGGAAGAAGTTCCCGTCCCGCCCCGCCGCCCAGAGGATGCGCGAGTAGCCGAGCGTGAGGGAGAAGACGGACGCGAACGCGGTCCAGAGAATCAGCATGGTCACGGCGCGCGCAACCGGCCTCCCCGCGAGGAGCGCGACGAAGTCCGCCACCGTGGACTTCGACGTCATCGCCTTGTCCATCGGAAGGACCGACACGATGCAGACGTTCATGAGGACGTAGAGGACGGCGACGGCGAGAATCGAGATGACGATGACGCGCGGGATCGTCTTCGTCGGCTCGACGATCTCCTCGGCGAGGTAGCAGATGTTGTAGTAGCCGAGGTAGTCGTAGACCGCGAGGATGAGCGCGGCGCCGAGGCCGCCGAGGACACCGGGCGGCAAGATGCCCGGCGCCGAGACGACGGGAGCTTCCCAGAAGCGCAGCGCGGACATCTTGATGTGCGGCAGGCCGAGCGCGATCACGATTCCGAGCGTCGCGAGGACGCCGACCGAGAGGACGACGGAGAACCTGCCGATCGCCCCGATCCGCCGCATGAGGAGGAGCGTGACCGCGACGCAGAGAAGGGCCGCGACGGGAGCGCCCCAGCGGTCGGGAATCTCCGGGAAGACGAACCTCAGGTAATGGGAGAAGCCGATCGCACCCGACGCCATCGAGAGCGGCGCCGAGAACACGATCTGGAAGAGGAAAAGGAACGAGACGAGGCGGCCCCACCGGTCCCGGCCGTAGGCCTCGCGCAGGAACGCGTACGAACCTCCCGCCCGCGGGAGAGAGGCCGAGAGCTCGGCGGTCACGAGCCCGTCCGAGATCGCGAGGAGAGCCCCCAGGAGCCACGCGAGAAGCGCGCGCCCCCCGCCCATCGCAGCGAGGATCAGAGGAAGGGTCACGAACGGACCGATCCCGACCATGTCGATCACGTTCAGGGCGGTCCCCTGCCAGAGGCCGATCTCGCGCTTGAGCCCCCCGCCACCCGCCGCCGGTTCCGCCATGGCCCCGCACCATACCTGATGCACCTTCATCAGAGACTTTCCCGGCTCGCGGGCACATCTTCTCATTGCGACTGATTCTCAGTCTCTGGACGATCAGGAACGAAAGAAAGAGATTTCCGAGAAAGGGTCATATGGCCAGGCCTCGATTCGTCCCCCGGCTCATCGCGTCTTTTGCGGCCGTTCTGGTGCTGTTTTGCGCAGCCTCCGCGCTCGCGCAGTCCCCGCCCCCACCCATCCAGGACAACAGCTTCCTTGTAGAGGAGGCCTACAACCAGGAACGCGGAGTCGTCCAGACGGTTTTCACATTCCAGCGCGTCAACGGATCCCCCGCCTACGTTTCCACGCTGACGCAGGAATGGCCCGCGCCCGGCCAGAATCACCAGATCAGCCTCACGCTGCCCCTCCAGGGCGCGCCCTCGCAGGCGGGGGTCGCGCAGGGCTTCGGCGACGCCGCGCTGAACTACCGATTTCAGCTCGTCGGCGACGGCAAATCGCCCGTCGCGTTTAGCCCCCGGCTCACGCTCCTCGCGCCCACGGGAAACGCGGACCGGGCCCTCGGAGCGGGCGGAGTCGGCGCGCAGGCGAACCTGCCGCTGAGCGTCGTCCTCTCGCCCGCGCTCGTCTCCCACACAAACCTCGGCGCCACGCACTATTTCTCGGCGCGAACCGCCGCCGGCGAGAGCGCCCCGCTCACGAGCTGGAACGCCGGGCAGAGCCTCGTCTGGCTCGCCCGGCCGGACTTCAACGTCCTCCTCGAGGCCGTCCTCGCCCGGAACGAGGTCTTCGCCGACGAGGGCGGCACGACGCACACGACGGAGGCCTGGGTCTCTCCGGGCGTGCGATTCGCCGTGAACCTGCCGGGCCAGATCCAGATCGTGCCCGGCGTCGCCGTCCCGATCGGCGTCGGCCCGTCCCGGGGAAAGACGGGCCTGTTCCTCTACCTCAGCGTCGAGCTCCCGTTCTGGGGCGGAAAGGACTGACGCCGGGTCAGGCGCGCTTCAGGACGTCCTTCGCGATGGTGTTGAGCTGCATGAAGGACGTGCCCTCGTAGATCTTCCCGATCTTCGCGTCGCGGTACATCTTCTCGAGCGGGTAGTCCTTCACGTAGCCGTAGCCGCCGAGGAGCTCGAGGCCCTTCGACGTGCACATTTCGGCGACCTCGGAGGCCTTGAGTTTCGCGATCGCGCCCTCGCGCGCGAACGGCAGACCCGCCTCCTTGAGGCGCGCCGCGTTGTAGACGGCGAGCCGGGCGCATTCGAGCTCCATGTCCATCCGAGCCAGATCGTGCTGGACGGCCTGAAACTGCGCGAGCGGCTGGCCGAACTGCTGCCGCTCCTTGACGTACTTCACCGAGTAGTCGAGCGCCGCGCGCCCGATGCCGACCATCTGGGCGCCGATCCCGATGCGGCCCTCGTTCAGGGTCTCGATCGCGATCTTGTAGCCCTCACCCACGTTGCCGACGACGTTCTCGGCCGGCACCTCGAGGTCCTCGAAGGCGAGCGCGAGCGTGGACGACGCGCGGATGCCGAGCTTGTCTTCCTTCTTGCCCTTCGTGAAGCCCTTCCACTGCGACTCCACGAGGAACGCCGTGATGCCCTTGTAGCCCTTGCTCTTGTCCACGTTTGCGAAGACGAGGAACAGCTCGGCCTCGAGGCCGTTCGTGATCCAGAGCTTCTCGCCGTTCAGGACCCAGCGATCGCCCTTCGGCGCGGCGGTCGTCGCGAGCGCGAAGGCGTCCGAACCCGAGCCGGCCTCCGAGAGCGCATACGAAGCGACCTTCTGTTTCGCGAGCTGGGGGAAGTACTTCTTCTGAATCGCGGGCGAGGCCCAGCGCTTGATCGCGTTGTTCACGAGCGTGTTCTGGACGTCCACGACGACCGCGCAGGCGGCGTCCACGCGCGCGAGCGCCTCGATGATCGCGATCGACGTCGTGAAGTTCGCGCCGAGGCCGCCGTACTCCTCGGGAATCTCGATCCCCATGAGATCGAGCTCGAAGAATTTCCGGATCAGATCGGGGTCCATCACGTTGTCGCGGTCCATGCGGGCGGACTGCGGCGCGATCGACTCGACCGCAAAGTCGTACACGCCCTCCGCGAGCTCCCGCTCGTGGTCCCCGAGGACGGAGACGGGCGGAATCACGGGCGTTTCAGTTGCGAGAGACATCGGAAAAATCCTCCGGGTCCGTAGAATATCTGAAAGACGAAAGAAAAACGCCGGGGCCAAAAGCCCCGGCGTTGCCGTTCAAGCGAGCGTTTGAACCGGTCTCAGAACGAAACGCGTCCGCCGAGCTTGAGCTGGTAGCGCGAGCGGAGGCCCTGGGTGGTGTACTGGCGCCCTTCATTGAGCGCGCCAGAGTTGACGGTGTAGATCGGCTTACCGGTGGCCGCGTCGATCCCCGAGTAGTTGAGCGCCGTGTACGTCTGGTTGGCGACGTAGCGGAGGAGCCCTGCGTTGTGATTGACCAGGTTGATGAGGTTCAGGACGTCGAACGTGACCTGCACCTGGACCACCGAGATCGGCAGCGTGACGTCGTAGTGGAAGTCGAGCGTGTGGATCCACGGAGCGTCGAGCGCGTTGCGCGACGCGACGCGGCCGCGGTAGGCGTCGAGGCCCGTCATCGACAGCCAGTCGTTCCACTGACCTTCGGTCGGAGCCCCCGTGCCCTTCCACACGACGTCGCTGTAGTTCTGGGGCACGAAGAGGAGGTCGTTGCCCGAGGCGCCGTCGGCGTTCGCGTTGCCGCCCATGAGGATCGAGTACGGCTGCCCCGACTGGGCCGTGAAGATGAGGCCGAGGTTGTGGGTCAGCGGGCCGGTCCGGAAGGCTTGCGACGCGACGACGTTGAACCGGTTCGGGACGTCCCAGAAGGAGCGCGTGAGCGCCTGGTTGTAGATGTTGCCGTCCGTGGTCTGGAACTGCCAGTTCGAGTACGCGACGCTGG
>JBDTTJ010000010.1:0-26138 GCA_039930645.1 Acidobacteriota bacterium | reverse complement strand
GGACCGCGTCCCGAAGGGGCTGCCCTTCCAGGAGCTCCACTACCGTTTCATCTCGAAAAAGGGCTACGGGGACGCCGTCTTCCAGAAGGACGCCCGCGAGCTCATCTCCCTCCAGAGAGCCGCCCGGCTCCTTCGCACGGGCTCCTGACCCGTCCCGGCGCCGATTCGCGCGTTCGTGTCAAGATTGGTCCACACGTGGCACGGACGCTCAGCGGAAACCTCGACACCTTCTCGCTCGCCGACCTCCTGCAGTGGCTCGAGATCAACGCCCTGTCGGGACGCGTCACGGTCTGGCGCGGCGAGGTCGTGCGCACGATCGACCTCAAGGGCGGGGCGATCGTGTTCGTTTCCTCGTCGCTCCCCAACGAGCGCCTCGGCGTCTTCCTGACGCGCCGCAAGGTCCTGACCGAGCCGGTCGTCTTCGAGCTCCTCGCCGAGAGCTTCGCGACGGGCCGGAACCTCACCCGCCTCATTCTCGAGCGCGACCTCCTCCCGCGCGAGAAGCTCGCCGAGGCCGTCGAGGGCCTCGCGATGAAGGTCCTGCTCGACCTCTTCCATTGGGCGGGCGCGTCCTTCGAGTTCGACCCGCTCTTCAAGATCGAGGACCTCATCCGGATCCACCTCTCCCTCCGGGGCCAGGTTCTCGCGTTCCACGGCGCCAAGTCGGTCGACGACTCGCGCGTGAACGTCGGCACGGCGGCCGGGAGCGACGAGACGGGTGCGCGCTGGGAGCGCGAGTTCAAGGCCGAGAGCCTCGCGGCGATGTTCTGGGAGATCCTCGAGGGCCTCCCCGGCGAAACGCCGTCCCCCGCCCAGCTCAAGGAGTCGTACCAGGGCTTCACGGCGTTCGCGAACCGCGTCCACAAGCGCCTGCGCGAGCCGTCGCGCCTGTTCCCCGTGTACGACGACACCGCCGTGATGCTGAAGAGCGCGCTCGACGAGGGCGGCGATCCCGAGCGGATCGTCCAGGTGGCCGCGCTCGACCCGTTTCTCACGATCGACCTCCTCTACCTCGCGAACGCGCTGCGCACGGAGGCCACCGAGCTCGTGCGGACCTCCCGCGAGGCCGCCAGCGTCCTCGGAAACGCCGCGCTGAAGCGGTTCGTGGGCCTCCTCGCGGACCCGGCCACACCGAAGGTCCCGTCCGAGGAAAAGATGGAACGCGTCATCCGCCGCGCGGCGCTGTCCACCGCGGTGGCCGCCTCCCATCTCGCCGAAGGGACGGAGATCCCACGCGAGGAGGCCTACACGCTCGGCCTCCTCGAGCCGCTCGGCAGCTACGAGCTCCTCAAGTTGTTGATCTCGGTGCCCTTCCCGCCCGGCCCGATCCGCATCGGCGCACTCTCGCGGTTCCGCGCCGCGGCCGGCCGCGTGCTGGCCCGCAAGCTGAACCTCCCGCAGGCGGTGGAGGACGTCCTCGGCTCGAGCGGACGCGTCGCCTCGCGCAGCCCGGCCGCCGAACAGTTGATCTTCCTCGCCAAGCAGATCGCCCCGTCCGAGCAGATCGGGCACGAGTGGTCGACCGAGGACCCGAAGCTCTCGGACCAGGTCGTGGCGCTCTCCGCCCGCGCCGAACTTCCTCAGCTCATCGCCCGCGACGCGTCCATGCTGCGCGAGATCCTCCAGCTCTGATGAGCCCCGCCGTCCGTCTCCGGCGCTCGGGCGCCGCCGCCTTCGTCGCCGCGCTCGCCGTATCCGCCGCCGCCCAGCAGCCCGCCCCTCCGTCCCTTCTCCGCGAGGGCGTCCGCGCGGCCGTGGACGTCACGGTGATGGACCTCGACGTCGTCGCGACCGGCAAGGGCGGCGTACCCGTGACGGACCTCGGGAAGGGCGAGGTCACGGTCATCGTGGACGGCATCCCTCACACACCCGACTATTTCGCCCGCATCGACGCCGGGCAGGTCCACGGCCCGGACCTCTCGACGGCGTCGCCCGACGTCGTCCTCGAGACGACGCGTGCCGGCGGCTCGCGCTGGGTCCCCCGCCAGTTCCTGGCCTTCTTCGACGACGAGCACCTGATGCCGTTCGAGAGAAAGCGCGTCATCGAGGGGCTGCGCGACTTCGTCACGCGCCTCTCGCCGTCCGACTCGATGGCGCTCCTCGCGTACAACATCTCGACACGCGTCTTCGTGCCCTTCACGAGCTCGAAGGAGGATCTCCTTCTCGGCCTCTCGAAGCTCGAGAAGCTCCCCCCGCGCGGTCTCTACTGGGACACGCAGTATCGCCAGGCGATCCGGGACGCGCGGCGCACCTCCCCGGTTTCGATCCAGGGGCAGGCCGCGCGTGACTCCATCGTGCGGACCTGGGGCGCTCAGGCGTGGGCGCGCGACAAGGGCACGCTGGACGAGTTCCGCCGGACCGTCGACGCGCTCGCGGCGCGCTCGGGCAAGCGCGTCCTCCTCTACGTGTCGCACGGCATGGAGCTGCGCCCCGGCCAGAGCCTCGCACAAGCTCTCGGCGGGACCGCCCTGAACCAGTTCGACTACGACGTCATGCCCCAGTACCGGGCCGTCCTCGAGTCCGCGAACCGCGCCGGGATCACGCTCCACGCGATCGACGCGCTCGGACTCGTGGCGGGCGGCGACGCCTCGGAGTCCGATCCGCCCGCAATCGACCCGTTCCTCGCGAACTCGAACCGGCGCGAGATCCTCGCGGGCTTCGCGGACGAAACGGGCGGGCTCCTCGTCGAGAACCGGAACGCCTTCGCGCCCTCCCTCGACCGCATCTATCGCGAATCCGCGAGCTACTACTCCATCGGAGTCACCCTCGCGGTGCTCAACGCGAAGAAGCCCACGCACGACGTGAAGCTCCGGACGACGCGCCCCGGCGTGACGCTCCGGACGCGCCGCGGATTCGCGCCGCGGACGGCCGCCCAGGCCGCGCGCGACAGGCTCGAGATGGCGCTCATCACGCCCGACGCGGCCGGCGACTTCGCCGTGGCGGTCCGGACGGACGCGCCGAAGAAGGGCGGCGGCATGGGGCGCCGCCTCGTCCCGTTCGCGGTCGTCGTCCCCGTCTCGGCGCTCACGTTCCTCGACGAAGGCGGAAAGAAGAAGGCCGTCGTCGAGATCGGCCTCGCGGCCGTCGAGGACACCGGCGCGCGCTCGGCGCCCGTCACCCTTCGGCAGGAGATCGTCGTGACGCCCGAGGTCCTCGCGGCCTCCGGGAAGGAGCCCTTCGTCTACCGCGGCGAGTTCAAGTCGGGAACCGGCAACATGCGGTTCGTGGCGACCGTGCGGGACCTCGCCTCGAACCGCGTCGGAGTCGGCTCGTCGAGTGTCAGGGTCGAGTAAGCCTCAGCCTTTCTTTTTCGGAACGGCGGCGGGCGCCGGAGCGGGGGCCGAACTCCCCACGACCGTGAAAGGCGCGACGAGGTCGAGCTTCTTCATCGTGACGGTGTCGAGGATCGTCACGCGCAGCTCGTAGTCGTTCGGCTTGAGGTACTGGCCGAGGTTCGACTCGATGACGCCGCCGGCGAGGTCGAGGACGAGCGCGCCGCCCTCTTGCGACAGCGGTACCTTCTGCGGCTCCTCCGGCGGGGTCGGCACGTCGATCGGCGGCTGGCCCTTCGGCTTGAGCTTGATCGTTCGTTTGAGCGTGAGCGTGCGCGACACCGGGTCCACCGGGGGGTTGTAGACGCGGACCGCGTACGAGAGGCCGTCGGCGGGATCCAGCTTGCCGTCGCCCTTGACGACGAAGCGGCGGGCCGAGAACGTGAACGGGTCGTCGGCCGCCGGTGTGTCGGTCGGGAAGTCGTTGACGGCGACCACGAGGGCCGAGGCCGAGAACTCCGTCGGGAGCGCCGGGACCGTGAGCGGCCGGCGCCCCGAGACGAGGACCTTGCCGGAAGCGTCGAGAAGAACCGCGGCCACGTCGTAGTCGCCGGGGAGGACGCGCAGCGCGCGATCGGCGAAGAAGTCGGAACGGGTCTTCCGCAGCTTCGCGTCCTCGTCGACGCGGGCGGCCTCGCTCCCGTCGGCGGCGCGCGCGACGATCGCGAGGCGCACGCCTTCGCCCGTCCCGACCGCGGTGGCCGCCGCGTAAAGCTGGACGCTGAGGCGCGTCGCCCCGTCGCGATAGGCGAGCGAGAGGACGGCGAGCGGGCCGAACGGCTCCTTCGAAAGGCCGTCGATCGCGGCGCGCGACGCGGGGGCGAGGGCCGGGCCCTTGCCGGCCTCGACGGCGGCCTTCTGCTCGGCCTCGGCCTGCTCGCGCGTCTTGTAGACGGGGACCTCCTTGAGGTCCGGGTTCACGACCGACATCTGCGCGGCCTTGTTCTCGAGCCGCCGGGCCGGCGACATGTCGAGGAGCGACTCGGTCCCGAGGCCCACGTCGACGATGAACTTGATCTCCTGGGACTGCACGTCGGCCCACGCGGGCAGGTGCGCCTTGTCGTAGACGAACGTGTACAGCATCGACGATCCGCCGCCCGTGCCCGAGACGCCGCCGGCGCCGGCCGTGCCGCCGAACGGCGTGTCCACCGAAGACGTCGCCTTCGCCGCGATCTCCTTCGGGGGGCCGATGAGGACGATCAACCTGCCGCGCTCCGTCAGGGCGCCGCGCTTCTTGCCGAGCACGAAACGCTCGTCGGCGAGCTTCACGAGCGCGTCGAAGCGCTCGCGGAACTCGTTGCGCGGCGTCTTGATGTCCGGGTCGCGCCGCGCCCAGAAGAGCGCGATGAACTTCTCGGCCTCTTCGTCCGATGCGACCTTCTTCCAGTCCTTCTTCTCGGCGTCCGTCGCGAGGTACTGGTGCTCGGGCGATTTCTCCCACTCTTTGTACTTCTCGAGCGCGGCCAAAGCGGGCCCGGCCGCCGAGACGAGGAGGAGGAAGAGGGCGAGGGCGGAGATCGATCGCTTCATGACGACTCCAGCGCTGGGCGCGGTTTCAGTCGGGCGCCTCGAGGAGGCGCGCCGGTCCGAGACTATACAGGAGCCCTCACGTCTCCCTGGCCATGAGCAAAAATGCCTCCGCTCTTCTACGGAAAATTGGACCGGAATCCCGCGGGCCGTTCGGCTCTCGCGTCCACATCCCTGCTGCCGGTGGCGAAGACTTTTGTTTGCAGAGGGATAAAAGGCCGTTTACGAGTGGCAGGGGCGGCATGTAGAGTGCTAGGACTCAAACGGCTGAGCGCACTTCGAAGCACCGTCCCGGGCGCACGGAATCCATCCGGTTGGTTGCGTCGTCGACCCGGGCGGAGAATTTCATCTGAATCTCAATGGAGGAGGAAACAAGCAGCATGACAAGAAACAGGATCCTCGGACTCCTGGCTCTTCTCCTCGTGGTCGTCGTGGGTGCGACGAGCGCGATGGGCCAGGGCTCGACGACGGGCAACCTGACCGGCAAGGTCGAGAACGAGAACGCCGGCCTGCCCGGCGTGACCGTGACGATCACGTCGAAGAACCTGCAGGGGACGCGCACGACGACGACGTCCAGCAACGGCGGCTTCACGTTCTCAGCGCTCCCCCCGGGCGACTACACGGTCGCGTTCGCGCTCCAGGGCTTCCAGCCCCTCACGAAGACAGTCAAGGTGACGGCGGGCCAGCCGTCCGCCCTCGACGTCAATATGACGCTCTCGGGCGTTCAGGCGAGCGCCGTCGTCACGGCGAAGTCCGACATCGTCTCGACGACGACGCAGGCCTCGACGACGATCACGAACGACCTCTCGAACCAGCTGCCGAACACGCGCACGATCGCCCAGGCCGCGGCGCTCTCCTCGGGCGTCATCCCGGTCGTGAGCCTCGGCAACGCCCTCACGATCGGCGGCGCGCCCACGTTCGACAACCTCTACACGGTCGACGGCGCCGTCATCACGGACAACATCCGCGCGACGCCGAACAACCTGTTCGTCGAGGACGCGATCCAGGAGACGACCACGAACGTGAACGGGATCTCGGCCGAGTACGGCCGGTTCCAGGGCGGCGTCATCAACACGGTGACGAAGTCCGGCGGCAACTCGTTCTCGGGCTCGTTCCGGACGACGTTCGTCAACGACGCGTGGACCGCGGTTTCGCCCCAGCAGGAGGTTCGCGTCCAGGACCTCAACGAGCGGTACGAGGCGACCCTCGGCGGGCCGATCTGGAAGGACCACATCTGGTTCTTCGGCTCCGGCCGCAGCGCGAAGGTGGGCACGGCCGCGACGACGTTCGCGGACGCGAAGGTGGGCGGCGTGACGCCCGTCGGCGGCTATGAGGGAATCCCCTATACGAACACGATCGACGAGCAGCGCTACTCGGGCAAGCTCACGATCACCCCGGTTCAGAACCACACCCTCACCGCCTCCTACCTGAGCATCAGCAACAAGGAAGGAAACAACGTCTTCGGGACCGTCCTCGACACGGCGAGCTTCGTCCAGCGCGAGCTTCCCCAGGACACGCTCTCCGTCGCCTACAACGGCGTCTTCACGTCGAACCTGTTCTTCGAGGGCATGTACTCGAACCGCCACTTCACGTTCAAGAACTCGGGCTCCACGTACACGGACATCATCAACGGCACGCTCATGCGCGACAAGGGGCGCGGCAACGCCCGGTGGAACTCGCCGACGTTCTGCGGCGTGTGCGGCCCCGAGAAGCGCGACAACGAGGACATCCTCCTCAAGGCCACGTACTTCCTCTCGACGGGCTCGCTGGGCTCGCACAACATCGTGGTCGGCTACGACACGTTCAAGGGCATCCGGACGTCGAACAACTACCAGTCCGGCAGCAACTACCGCATCTTCCACTCGAGCACGATCAAGTACAACGGCACCATCTACCCCGTCATCGACAACACGGGCACGAACTACATCTACTACACGCCCATCACCACGCTCACGCAGGGCACGAGCACGAAGACGGACTCGTACTTCCTGAACGACCAGTGGCGCCTCAGCGACCGCCTGTCGTTCAACCTCGGCGTCCGCTACGACAAGAACAACGCCAAGAACAGCGTCGGCGCGACGACGGCGGACGACTCGGCGTGGAGCCCGCGCGTCGCCGTGAACTGGGACGTGACCGGCAAGGGCAACGTCCGCCTCGGCGCGAGCTACGCGCACTACGTCGGCGGCCTGCAGGACAACATCCAGGACTCGACCTCGTCCGGCGGCCAGCCCGCGACGTACTACTGGTACTACACGGCCAGCTCCGGAGCGCAGAAGATCAACGTGGGCGTCCCCCCGGGCACGCTTCCCCCGACCTCGGCCGCGGCAGCGATCCAGCAGGTCTTCAACTGGTTCACCGCCAACGGCTGCCCCGACCTCGCGACGTGCAAGCTTCCGCTCGGAGGCGCCAACGTCCCCGGCCTGAACCGTGCGATCGACGGGACCGTCAAGTCGCCGTACGCGAAGGAGTACACGGTCGGCATCGCGGGCAACATCGGTGCGAGCTTCTCTTACCGCGCCGACGTCGTCCGCCGCGAGTTCCACGACTTCTACAACCTGGTCGTCAACACATCGACGGGCTACGTGACCACCCCGACGGGCGCCAAGCTGGATTACGGCCTGATCGGCAACACGAACAGCGTCGAGCGCAACTACACGGGCCTCCAGACGCAGTTCCAGTACCGCTGGCAGTGGCTCACGATCGGCGGCAACTGGCAGTGGTCGCACACGCTCGGCAACTTCGACGCCGAGGCCGGAAACAGCGGCGCGATCACGAACTCCACCGAGCAGTATCCCGAGTACAAGCAGGTGTCGTGGAACGCCCCGTACGGCTCGATGGCCTCGGACCAGCGGCACCGGATCCGCATCCTCGCGTCGGCCGACCTCCCGTTCATCCCGAAGGCGATGGGCAACTTCAACCTCGGCCTCGTCCAGGGCTACGACACGGGCGCCCCGTACGGCGCGGTGGGCACGGTCCGCGCGTCCAACTACGTCACGAACCCGGGTTACCAGCAGCGGCCCACGACGTCCACGTACTACTACACGGCGCGTGACGCTTTCCGGACGGACGACATCAAGCGCACGGACCTTTCGCTCACGTGGACGCTCCGGCTCTTCAACACCCTCGAGCTCTTCGTACAGCCGCAGGTCCTCAACGTCACGAACAACCAGGGCGCCATCACCGTCAACCAGACGGTCCAGACGCTCAACACGACGACGGGGTACCTGCACTTCAACCCCTTCACGACGACGCCCGTCCAGGGCGAGCGGAACACGACGACTCCGACCGCGAACTGGAACTACGGCCCGAGCTTCGGGAAGGTCACGTCGGTCGCGGGCTGGCAGCAGCCCCGCACGTTCCTCCTCACGGCCGGCGTCCGCTTCTAGTCTTTCTCACCCGTCCTTTCGGGAGCCGGGCCTTCGGGCCCGGCTCCTTTTTTTTCGCCCCCCTGGGTTACCCTCCGTCGATGAAATCCGGAAGGCTGGCCGCGACCGTCCTCGCCTGCGCGATCGCCCTCGTCTTCGGAGCCGCCAGCTGCCGCCGCGGGCCGAAATCCGAGGCCTTCTCCGGCGCTCCCGTCGTTCTCGTGAGCGTCGACACGCTCCGCTCGGACCACCTCCCGGCCTACGGCTACAAGGGCGTCGAGACGCCTGCGCTCGACGCGCTCCGCAAGGACTCGATCCTCTTCACGCGCGCCTTCTCTCACGTCCCCCTCACGCTCCCCTCTCACGCCTCGATGCTGACCGGGCGAGACCCTTCAGCCCACGGCATCCACGACAACCTCGGTTACCGCCTCCGGGCGGACGTCCCGACGCTCGCCGAGCTTCTCAAGAAGGAGGGCTACGAAACGGGCGCCGCCGTCTCGTGCTTCGTCCTGAAGGGGGCCGCAAGCGGGATCTCGCGCGGCTTCGACTTCTACGACGACGCCGTGGAACCGGACAAAGGCGGCGAGGCCCTCGGCCGCGTCCAGCGGGCGGGACCCGAGACGGTGGCCCGGCTCGAGACCTGGCTCGCGGCGCGGCCCACGAACGGAAAGACGTTCGCATTCCTTCACCTCTACGAGCCCCACACGCCGTACGAGCCGCCGGAACCGTTCAAGACACGCTACGCCGCCCAGCCGTACGACGGCGAGATCGCGGAGTCGGACGCCATCGTCGGAAAGCTCGTTACGTTCCTGAAGGCTCGCGGCCTCTACGACAGGGCGGTGATCATCTTCCTCTCGGACCACGGCGAGGGCCTCGGCGAGCACGGCGAGTCCGAGCACGGGATGTTCCTCTACCGCGAGAGCCTGCAGGTGCCGCTCTTCGTGAAGCTCCCGGGCGGCCGGCGCGCTGGCGAAACCGTCGACGAGCCCGCGGCGCTCATCGACGTCTTCACGACGATCGCCGAGGGCGCGGGCGTCCGGGGCTTCCAGCGGCCCGAGGGCACGCGGTCCTTCCTCGACCCGCCGGGCGCCCCGGCACGCCGCATCCTCTCCGAGACGTTCTTCCCGAGAATCCACTTCGGCTGGAGCGAGCTGTCGTCGCTCTTCGACGGACGCTGGCACTACATCGAGGCTCCGAAGGCCGAGATCTACGACGTCGCGGCCGACCCCGGCGAAAAGACGAACCTCTACGCGCAGAAGCCCGATGCGCTCCGGCCGATGCTCGCCGAGATCGCCAAGCGCAAGCCGGCGTACGAAACGGCCGGCGACCTCGACCCCGAGGCGCGCAAGAAGCTCGCCTCCCTCGGCTACCTGAGCGCGGGCCCTTCGAGCGCGAACGCGGGAGGCCTCGACGACCCGAAGGACCGCGTCAAGACCTTCGAGGAGCTCCGAATGGGCCTCGGCGAGTTCACCGCGGGGAACGCCGCGAAGGCGCACGCGGTCTTCCGGAAGCTCCTCGCCGAAAACCCCCGGATGCTCGACATCTGGGACATGGACTCGAAGGCCCTGGTGCAGCTCGGCCGGCCCGAGGAGGCTCTCGAGGCCCTCAAGAAGACGGTCGACCTCGCGCCGGAGGCCGCGCGCACGCCGTACTTGCGCGAGGTGGCGAACCTCTGCCTGCAGCTCGGAAAATGGGACGAGGCGCTCAAGCACGCCGAGGCGCTCCGGGCGCTCGGCGACCCCGACGCCGAGGATGTCGCCGCGCGCGGCTTCCTCGGCAAGGGCGACCTTGCCGCCGCCGAGCCCGCCGCCCGCGCCGCATGGGAAAAGGGCTCGGGCAAGACGAAGGTGCGCGGCGCGCTCGTCCTCGGCCGTCTCGCGGTCATGCGCAGCGACGTCGCCTCGGCCGAGAAGTGGTCGCAGGAGGCGGCGGCCCTCTCCGCGAACGACAAGATGGTCCAGTCGGGGCTCCACATGCTGCGCGGCGACGTCCTCGCCCGCCAGGGCCGGGCGCCGGAAGCCGAGAAGGAGTTTCTCGAGGAGATCCGCCTCTACCCCGACCGCACGGACGCCCGCGTTTCGCTCGCCGCCCTCTACGCGTCCGCGGGCCGGCGGGAGGACGCACGGCGGACGCTCATCGCGCTCGTCGTCCGCGAGCCCAGCCCGGAGGCCTTCCTTCTCGCGATGAAGACGTTCCGCGCGACGGAAGACCTCGACGGCGAGCGCGAGATGCGCCGCGAGGCCCGGCGCCGCTTCCCCCGCGACGCGCGCTTCTGACGCGCTATTTCTTCGGCGGGAGCGTCCCCGTCACGACGAACGTGGTCGAGGCTTCGGCCTTCTTCTTCGAGACATTGTCCGTCACGACGACCCTGATCTCGTAGTCGCCGGGCTTGCGCAGGTACTCGCCGAGGCGCGTCTCGATCAGGACGGCCGAGACGTCGACGGTCAGGATTCCCCCCGAGGCCTGGTCCTTGCGGTCCGGGACCGGGGTCGGCGGGTCCTGCGGCTGGGGAACGTCCGCCCACTGCGCGCCCTTCGGCCGGAACCGGACCGAGCGCGAGAGGCTCACGGACTTCGTCGCGGGGTCCACGGCCGGGTTGTAGACGCGCAGGACGAACGAGAGGCCGTCCGTCGGGTCGAGGCGCGCCCCCTTGGAAACGAACCGGTGGCCCGAGAACGTGAACGCGTCCTCGGGCTTCGGATTCGGCACGGCGAAGAACGCGCTGGCGATCACGAGTGGCGAGACCGCGAAGTCGGTGGGCACGGCCGCGACGGAGACGCTCTTTCTCGCCGCGGCGACGACCTTCCCGGACGCGTCATAGACGCCGGCGGCCACCGTGTACTCGCCGGGCGGGACCGCGAACCATCGGCTCGCGTAGAGGCCTCCGCCCGGTGCGGGCTCGAGCGGCGTCGCTTCCTCGTAGCGGGCCGCGTCCTTGCCGTCCAGGGTCCGCACGAGAAACGCAAGGCGGCTCCCGGCCGGCGGCTCGCCCGCGGATGCCGTGACGAAGATCTGGGCCTGGATGCGCGTGTCGTCCGTCTCCCCCGCGGCGAGCGGAACGACCGCAAGGAGCGCGGAATCCTCCGCGAGGCTCTCGAGCGAGGTCCGGATCGCGGGCGTCAGCGCGGGCCCCTTGCGGGCCTCGGCCTCGGCGGCGAGCGCGGCCTGGCGCTCGGCCTCGAGCTCGGCGGCCGTCCGGTAGTGCGGCGCCTCCTTGAGGTCCGGGTTCTTCACGAGAGCGGCGCGGGCGTTCACCTCGAGGCGCTTGACGTCGCCGCTCCGTCCCGCCACGAAGTCGCTCGCCTGCTCGACCACGAATTCGGCGACGAGGGACTTCATCTTCGCCCACTCGGGAAGCTGCGCCGCCTCGTAGACGAACGTGACCTTGCTCTCGCCGATCGACGTCCCGGGTTCGTTCGGCGGCGGGATGTTGACCGAGCCCGGGGCCGACGTGGGCTGCGCCTTCGTCCCGGCGAACCGCTGGAGCGTCTTCGGAGGGCCGAGCAGGATGTAGGCCTTCCCCCGTTCCGTCAGGGCGCCGCGCTGCCGCGGCATCGCGAAGATCTGGTCGGCTTCCTTCACGCGCTGGTCGAAGGCGAGCTTGTACTCGTTGACGGGCGTTTTGAGGTCCGGATCGCGCCGGGCCCAGAAGAGCTGGACGAACCGGTCGGCCTGCTCGTCCGCCGTGATCTTCTTCCACTCCTTCTGCTCGGCATCCGTCGCGAGAAAGACGAACTCAGGCGACCGGCTCCAGTCCTTGTAGCGCTCGAGGCCGGCGCCGAGGCCTGGGACAGACGCCGCGAAAAGAAGCAGGGCGATGGCGCGAATGGAGGTTTTCATCTTACCCGCTGGAATACCGCAAAGTGAAATCCCTGACAAGGGAGAAGGGGGCCAGGGGCCTCCTTCTCCCGACTGATGCAAACGCATCAGGCCTTGCGGGTTCCCTCATCCCATAGGATCATCGCGGAAATTCCGTCCCGGCCCGATGCGACTTCGTCCCGAGATCTCGGTCTTTGGTCATTTCAAATTTCCCGGCGAGAAGGCCGGGGTACCCGAAGGAGGGGAACCAGTGCGCTCGTCAACATCTCCCGTTTCCGCAAGGCGGCTTTCGATCCTCGTCGGCATCGCTCTCTTCGTGGGCCTCGCCCTCGCGCCCGTCGTCCTCGCTCAGGGGCTCCCGACCGCCACGCTGTCGGGCCGCGTGACGAACGACGCGCTCGAGCTGCCCGGCGTCACCGTCACGGCGAAATCCCCGGCCCTCCAGGGCACGCGCACGACGGTCACCCGAGCGAATGGCGACTACGTCCTCGCGAACCTGCCCCCCGGCGAATACCAGATCACGTATACGATCCAGGGCTTCAAGGCCCAGACGCTCTCGAAGACGCTGGGCGCCTCGCAGCAGGCGAGCCTCGACGCGAACCTCGCGATGACGGTCACGGCGACGACGACGGTCACGGCCCAGAGCGACTCGATCTCGCAGTCGCCCGCCCAGGCAACCACGTATACGGGCGACACCCTGAGCAAGCTCCCCACGGCGCGCACGGTCACGTCGGCGGTCAACCTCTCGCCCGGCGTCAACCAGAACGGTCCGAACGGGGCCTCGATCTCGGGCGCCCAGTCCACCGAGAACCTCTACACGGTCAACGGCGTCACCATCACGGACAACGTCCGCTCCTCGCCGAACAACCTCTTCATCGAGGACGCGATCCAGGAGACCACGACGACCACGTCGAGCGTCTCGGCCGAGTACGGGCGGTTCACCGGCGGCGTGATCAACACGATCACGAAGTCCGGCGGCAACGTGTTCTCGGGCTCGTTCCGCTCATCGCTCAACAACAACGCCTGGAACTCCACGTCCGGCTACCGGACGGCGACGGGCGTGAACCCGCAGGAAGACACGTTCGTGAACAAGGTCACCTCGACCTACGAGGCGACGCTCGGCGGTCCGATCTTCAAGGACATGCTGTGGTTCTTCGGAGCCGGCCGCTACTTCGACACGAGCGAGGCCCTCACCTCCCTCACGCGCTTCACGAACATCCCGTACACGAACGGTGCGAAGGAAACGCGATACGAGGGCAAGCTGACGTTCTCGCCCGTTCAGAACCACACCCTCACCGGCTCGTACATCGGCGTCAAGCACGACGACATCAACTACAACTTCACGAGCATCCCCGTCGCGGACCTCGCGAGCAACTACGACCGCCAGCTCCCTCAGGAGCTCATGGCGTTCAACTACAACGGCGTCCTCTCGTCGAACTTCTTCCTCGAGGGCTCGTACTCCAAGCGCAAGTTCACGTTCGAGAACTCAGGCGGCCTCTTCAGGGACAACGCGAACGGCACGGTCATCCGCGACCTCGGGCTCGGCATTTCGTACAACGCGCCGATCTTCTGCGGCGTGTGCGGCCCCGAGAAGCGCGACAACAACGAGTTCTTCGTCAAGGGCACGTACTTCCTGTCGACGCCGGGCGCCGGCTCGCACAACATCGTTGTCGGGTACGACAACTTCGCCGGCCAGCGCCTGTCGAACAACTACCAGTCCGGCAGCAACTACGTCATTTACACGTTCGGATCCGGGAGATCTATCTTCCAGGGCCAGAACGTCTACCCGGTCTTCGAGTCCGGCCTCACGGAGCTCGACTACTGGCCGGTCCTGCAGGAGTCGCAGGGCAGCAACCTCCGCACGCAGTCCGCTTTCTTCAACGACGCGTGGCGCCTGAACGACCGCTTGTCATTCAACCTCGGGGTCCGCTACGACAAGAACGACGCGACCGACGCGGCGGGCAACGTCACGTCGAAGGATTCGAAGTTCAGCCCGCGTCTCTCCGCCACGTACGACGTCCTGGGCAACGGCAGCCTGCGCATCACGGCGAGCTACGCGCAGTATGTTGCGGCCCTGCAGGAGACGCAGGCGGGCAGCGGCGCGTCGCTCGCGGGCAGCCCGGCCGACTTTTACTGGTACTACGACGGCCCCGGCATCAACACGGGCGCGGGGCCGTATCTCACCTCGCAGCAGGCCACCCAGAAGATCTTCGACTGGTTCAACGCCAACGGCTGCCTGCCGAACCCGCTCGCCGCGAGCTGCAAGGTTCCGCAGGGCGGCGCTCCGTCCATCGGCGGCGTGAACGTCCAGATCCGCGACGGGCTCGTCTCCCCGAACACGAAGGAATACGTCTTCGGAATCGCCGGCAACTTCGGCAAGTCGTCCAGCGGCAGCTACCGCGTCGACTTCGTCCGCCGCGAGTACAACGATTACTACGACCTCAAGAAGGACATGACGACCGGCACGGTCGCAAGCCCGTTCGGCGCCATTCAGGACCTCGGCTTGGTCGTGAACTCGAACGACTACCGCCGCGAGTACACCGGCCTCCACTCGCAGGTCTTCTACCGCTTCACCCCGAGCTTCACGATGGGCGCGAACTGGACGTGGTCACACCTGATCGGCGACATCATCGGCGAGACGAGCGGCTCCGGCCCGGTGCGCGGCGGCTCGCACGTCTATCCCGAGTACGTGCAGCGCTCGTGGAACAACCCCACCGGCGACCTCGGCCAGGACGAGCGCAACCGCGTGCGCGTCTACGGCAACTACGACCTCCCGGTGCCGCCGAGCTGGGGGAGCTTCAACTTCGGCCTCATCCAGACGTACGACACCGGCCAGCCGTACGGCGCCAACGGCACGATCCGCACGGGCTCCTACGTCACGAACCCCGGCTACCTGACGCCTCCCGCCTCCGTGGGCTATTACTTCACGCCGCGTGACGCCTACCGGACCGAGAGCTACTACCGCACGGACATGCAGCTCTACTACTCGCACCGCATCGTCGGCGGCCTCGAGATCTTCGTCATCCCGCAGGTGTTCAACGTGTTCAACGCGCAGCACATCCTCGGCGTGAACACGACCGTGAACACGAACTTCAACACGTCGAACCTCATCGCGTTCAACCCGTTCACGAACGCGTCCCCGGTCGAGTGCCCGCAGGGAACCTCCGGCGCGGCCTGCAAGGCGATGGGAGCCAACTGGCAGAAGGGCTCGCTCTTCGGCACGCCGACCGCCGCCGGCAGCTACCAGACCCCGCGCTACTTCCAGATGTCGGTGGGCATCCGCTTCTAGCCCTCCCTTTCCCTCCGTGATCCTGGGCCCCGGCGCTGCCGGGGCCTTTTTTCTTGCCCGGGCGCTAGACTCGCGGCGTGTTCCTCCTGACCCGCGCCCGTTGCAGGCTGCATGCGGCCCTCGGGCTCGGCGCCCTCGTCGCCGCAGGCGGCTGCGGCCGGCCCCGATCCTCGCCCCGCGTCTTCCCGAAGGCCCCGGTCGTCCTGATCTCGATCGACACGCTCCGCTCCGACCACCTCCCCTTCTACGGCTACGGCGGCGTCAAGACGCCCGCCCTCTCGGCCCTGCGGGAGGATTCGATCCTCTTCGAGAGCGCCTGGGCCCACGCACCGCTCACGCTGCCGTCCCACGCCACGGTCTTCACCGGGCTTCTGCCGGACAGAAACGGCCTCCACGACAACCTTGGCTACGTGCTGAATCCCTCCGTCCCCACGCTCGCCGAGCTCCTCGGCAAGGGCGGCTACGCGACCGGCGGCGCCGTCACGAGCATCGTCCTCTCCGGAACGACCGGCATCGGGCGCGGCTTCGGGCTCTGGGACGACGACGTCGTCCCGACACGCGCCTTCCAGGCCCTGAGCCGCGTGCAGCGCCCCGGGGAAGAGGCCGCCACTTCGATGGAGCGCTGGATCGAGAAGCAGTCCGGGCCGTTCTTCGCCTTTCTCCACCTCTACGAGCCGCATGCCCCATACGAGCCGAAGGAGCCCTTCAGGAGCCTCTACGCGAGCCCGTACGACGGGGAGATCGCGACCGCCGACGCGATCGCCGGAAAGTTCCTCGACTTCCTGAAGGCGAAGGGTATCTACGACCGCGCCCTGATCGTCCTGATGTCCGACCACGGCGAGGGGCTCGGCGACCACGGTGAGAGCGAGCACGGCGTCTTCCTCTACCGCGAGGTCCTGCAGGTTCCGCTCCTCGTGAAGCTCCCGAAGGGCGGCTCCCCGGCGCCGCGCACCGCGGCCGCGCCCGTCCAGCTCGCCGACCTCTTCACGACGATCGGCCGGGCCGTGGGGCTCGAGGGCTTCGCGGCGCCCGCCGGGACGGTTTCCGTGATCGACGTGGCTGACGCCGCCGCGCAGCCGGGACGGAGGATCTACGCCGAGTCGTTCTTCCCGCGAACGCACTTCGGGTGGAGCGAGCTGCGCTCGCTCGTGGACGGCCGCTGGCACTATATCGAGGCGCCCCGGCCCGAGCTCTTCGACCTTGCCGCCGACCCGGCCGAGAAGGCGAACCTCGCGGGCGGACGGCCCGAGCCGTTCCGCAAGATGCGGATCGAGATGGAGGCGCTCCGGACGTCGTTCGCGGCGCCCGCCGCCGCCGACCGCGAGACGGCGAAGAAGCTCGCGTCGCTCGGGTACCTCAGCTCGGGGGCTTCAGCGGGCAGCGGCCCGCTGGACGACCCGAAGGACCACATCGCGACCGTCGGCCTCATGAAGGAAGCGCTCCGCGAGTTCGTCGAGGGCAGCGCGGCGAAGTCCGTGGCGATCACGCAGAAGCTCCTCGCGGAGAACCCGCGGATGCTCGACATCTGGGAGCTGCAGGCGCAGGCGCTCGCGAAGCAGGGCAAGACCGACGAGGCGCTCGCCTCGCTCAAGAGGACGATCGAGCTCTCCCCCGCGGGCTCGACGCAGTACGTCGTGTCATTCGCGAACCACGCGCTCCAGATGGGCAAGGCCGAAGAGGCCCGCAAGCACGCCGAGCTCGCGCGGTCGATGGGCGACCCGGCGGGCGACGAGATCCTCGCGCGCGCGTGCCTCGCGCTCGGCGACCTGCCGGCGGCCGAGGCGGCCGCGCGGGAGTGCCTCAGGACCGACCGCAATCGCGACAAGGGGCTCCTCGTCCTCGCCAAGGTCGAGGCGCGCCGGGGAAACCTGCCGAAGGCGCTCGAAGCGTCCGCGCGCGTCCAGGAAGGGGCCGTTCACGCCCTCCCGCTCGCGGGCCTGCACCTCCTGCGCGGCGACGTTCTCGCGCGCATGGGGCGCCACACCGAGGCCGAGGCCGAGTTCCGGGAAGAGCTGCGCGCCTACCCGACGACGCTCGCCGCATGGTCGTCCCTCGTCATCCTGTACGCCACGCAGAACCGGACGGCGGATGCGCGCAAGGCGATCGAGGACATGGTGGCGGCCTCCCCCGGCGTCGACGCGTACCTCGCCGCATTTCAGACGCTGTCGGTCCTCGGCGACCGCGCCGGCGCGGAGCGCTGGAAGCGGGAAGGCCTGAAGAAGTACCCCGGCGACGCGCGGTTCAACCGCCTTCCGCGTCCGGCCTGACCGCCCTCAGCGCCCCGGGAGCTTCTTCCCTTCCTCGAGCCAGGCCTTGAGGTCCCCGAGCATCCGCTCCCAGCCCGGTCCCAGCTGTTCACGGTACGACTCCCACACGGGCCCCTCTTCGAGCCCTTCCTGCGTCACGGTCACGTCGGTGCCCTCTTCCACGGCCTCGAACGTGATGACGAGGCGCATGGGGCCGAAGGACAGCCCTTCGGGGCTCGAGAACACGAGGTTCGAGACCGCAAGCGTGCGCCCCGGCTCGAAGGTCTCGATCTGGCCCATCGAGCTGTAGCCGGCGTCCGAGTCGGGATCCGCGTACCACCCGAGCGCCCAGTTGCCGCCCGCGCGCGCGCCGATCACGGCGCCGTCCGCGAGCCAGCTGAGCACCTCGGAGACCCTCACGAAGGCCTCGAACGCGCGCTCGGGCAGGGCACGCACGAAAACCCCGCGTGTCACGGCGCCGCTCACGTTCGCGATGCTACGACATGCGAGAATCGCCGCCGTCATGCTGATCGGACTCAAGAGCGCGCTCGAGCGCGCCATCGTCGATGCCTGCCGGAGGACGTTCGGGGTCGAGCCCCCGCGCCTCGTCCTCGAGACGCCTCCTAAGGTCGAGCTGGGCGACCTCGCCTGCCCCGTCGCCTTCGAGCTCGCCAAGGTGCTCAAGCGCCCGCCGCGCAAGATCGCCGAGGAGCTCGCGCCCGCTCTCGTCCTTCCGGACGTCGTCGTGAAGCGGACGGTCGAGGGCGGCGGCTATCTGAACTTCTTCGTGGACCGCCCGAGGGTCCTCCGGGCCATGCTCGAGGACACGCACGACGCGCAGTCCGCGGGGGCGGCGGACGCCGGAAAGCTCATCGTCGAGCACACGAACATCAACCCGAACAAGGCGGCTCACATCGGGCACCTGAGGAACGCCGTCCTCGGCGATGTCCTCGTCCGAAACTTCCGGCGCCTCGGACGAAACGTCGAGGTCCAGAACTACCTCGACGACACGGGCGTGCAGGTCGCGGACGTCGTCGTCGGCCTCGAGCACCCGGACGCTCTCGTCGATCCGAGGAAAGCCGCCGCGTACGGCGAGGAGATTCGCGAGATCCTCGAGGCGTTCCCGTACGACGCGCCCGGCGTGCCGGGCCGCCGCCTCGGCGACCTCGCCTGGGACCTCTACGCCCTGATGGGCAAGAGCTACGCGGCCGATCCCGAGCTCGAGCAGGAACGGCGCGCGACGCTCCATGCGATCGAGGGCGCCGCGACGGGCCACGACCAGACGCCCGGGGAGAAAGCCACCGCCAGGGTCGCGGCCCGGCTCGCCGAAGCCGTCGTGCGCTGCCACCTCCTGACGATGGAGAGGATCGGCGTCGACTACGACCTCCTTCCCCGCGAGAGCGACATCCTCGGGCGGAAGTTCTGGGTGGCCGCCTTCGAGCGGCTGAAGGCCGCCGGGGCCGCGCGCCTCGAATCGGAGGGCAAGAACGCCGGCTGCTGGGTCATGCCGCTCGAGGGCGCGACGGAGTTCGAGGGCATGGAGGACGCGGACAAGGTCCTCGTGCGCTCGAACGGGACGGTCACGTACACGGGCAAGGACGTCGCCTACCAGCTCTGGAAGCTCGGCGTCCTCGGAATCGACTTCGAGTACGAGCCCGTCCCCTACGTCGACGTGGACGGCAGCCCCGAATTCCGGGCCTCGGACGGCGAGTCGCCGCTTTACCGGACGCGCCACGACGCCGAGGGCGCCGATCCGTCGGCCCGTGGCCGCTTCGGCAAGGCCACGAGCGTCATCAATGTGATCGACGTCCGCCAGTCCTACCCGCAGAAGGTCGTCAAGGAGGCCGTCCGGAAGGCCGGCTTCCCCGAGGCCGCCGACCGGTCCGTCCATTTCGCGTACGAGATGGTCGCGCTGACGCCGGCCTCCGCCGAGGCTCTCGGCGTGGAGCTGACGGACGAGGACCGCGCGAAGCCGTTCGTCGAGATGTCGGGGCGCAAGGGCCTCGGCGTGAAGGCCGACGACCTCCTCGACCGGCTCGTCGAGAAGGCTCGCGACCAGATCGCCTCCCGCGCCGGCGGCGAACGGCCCGAGCCCGGCCGCGCCGAGTCCATCGCGGTCGGCGCGCTGCGCGTCTACATGACACGCTTCTCGCGCAACAAGATCATCGCGTTCGACTTCGACGAGGCGCTCGCGTTCGAGGGCGACACCGGACCGTACCTCCAGTACGCCGCCGTGCGCGCCGCGAACATCTTCAGGAAGCTCGAGGAGACCGGCCTCGCGGGCCGGCTCGAGGCGACGGAGATCGCCGCCGTCGAAGCGTTGCCGCTCGAAACGCTCGACGACGGCCTCTGGGACGTCGTGAGGACGTGCTCGCGCAGCATGGACACGTTCGAGAAGGTCGCCGAAACGCTGGAGGTCTCGCTCCTCGTAAGGCACGCGCTCGCGGTGGCCGCCGCCTTCCACCACCTCTACCACACGCACCCGATCTCGCAGGAGAAGGACGACTCGCGCCGGCGCGCCCGCCGCGCCGCGCTCCAGGTCGTGTCGGAGCACCTGGCGGACGTCCTCGGCGTCCTCGGCGTCCCGATCCCGGAGAGGATGTGACGCCGGCCCGGGACATCCGCTATCGGGAATGTGGCGCCGCGGACCTCTCCGCGCTCGCGTCGCTCGTCGCGCACGTCTTCCGCGAGGAGTTCGACACGCCGGCGGACAACGCCTTCACGCGCGAGGCCGAGGCGGCAGCGCTGATCTTCGACGCCCGTCGCGACCTGTGCGTCGCGGCCGAGGCGGAAGGACGTGACGTCGGCGCGCTCCTCGTGCTGCCGGGAGGCGGGTCAGGCGAGGCCGCCGTGTTCAGCTGGCTCGCCGTCGAGGGGGAGTTCCGCGGGTCCGGGATCGGCCGCGAGCTCCTGTTCCGCGGAATCGAGGCCTGCCGCGAGCGCGGCCGGAATCTCCTGCGCGCTCACGCCTACGCGGTCTCCCCCGCCGCGTGCCGCCTGTACTGGCTCTACGGGTTCGGCGTCGCGGGCCTCGAGGCCTTCCCGGTCGGAGGAGGGGTCCGCGAGCGCATCGTGTTCGAGAAGCGGCTCAACCCTCCGGCGACGACCGCCTGACGCGCGGGCGCGGGAGTCAGCGCGCGGCGGCCGGAGCAGCCGCGGGTGACACGGCGCCCTTCGCGTCCGTCACGTCTGACACGTCCGCGACGCCCGTCCGCTCGTCGAGCGCGGCCGTCACGACGACGTGCCGCGACCCCCGCCCGGGCTCGCCGAAGCGCGCGCGCGCGGCGCTGCCGGGATCGACGACCCAGATCCTGCCGTCGGCGGTCCGGAGGAGCGGCCGGTGCGCTCCGGAGTCCGCGGCGCCGGGAAGGAGCGCGTCGAGCGCGCAGCGCAGACAGAAGACGTCCGCGTCGAACGTTCGGCGCGCGCCCGCGAACGCGAGAGGGCCGTGGACGGCGGACGGAACGAGACGACCCAGGGCCCAGCCGGCGAGGAGGCCACAGCCGCCCGCCAGCACGACGACGACGGGCCGGAGCGAACGGTGCGGGGTGCGGGGCGGAAGCGCGCCGCAGCGCGCGGCGAGACGGCGGGCGAGGTCCTCGGGGCAGCGGTCCACGGGCCGGCCGGTGCGGACGGCGTCGCGCAGGCGCGCGGCCTCGTCGCATCGGGAGCGACATTCGGGGCAGGCCTCGAAGTGGGCGATGAGGCGGGCGGCGTCGACGAGCTCGAGCTCGTCGTCGTGGTACGCCTCGATCAGGAGGCTGGCCGTGCGGCAATCCATCGTCTGGGGCGGCGGTCCCGCCACCCGGTTCAACGTTACCGGCGGCTGCGGTATTCCGACAACTGGACGGTCTTCGAAGGTGCGGCCTGTCTCGTCCGGGAAGGCTCGCTCTCGCCCAGGTAGTTGCGCCGCCGGCCGTATTCCAGGAGCGCCGACTCGAGGAGCCTCCGCCCCCGATAGAGGCGCGACATGACCGTCCCGAGCGGGATCTCGAGAATGTCGGCGACCTCGCGGTACGAGAAGTCCTGGAGGTCGACGAGCTCCACCGCGAGGCGGAAGTCCTCCGGCAGGGCCGCCAGCGCCTCCGCCACGGGGCCGTCCATCGTCCCGGCGACGAGCTGATCCTCGGGGCCCGGGTTCGCCGCCGCGCGCGCGCGCGTCCCGGCGGCCTCGAGAGCGCCATCGCCGTCGACGCCGAGGTCGACTTCCGTTGGGCCGACCTTCGCGTGCCTGTAACCGTTGATGAACGCGTTCTTGAGAATGCGGAAGAGCCACGCCTTGAGATTGGTCCCTTCCGTGAAGCCCTCGTAGTGCGCGAACGCCTTCAGGTAAGTCTCCTGAAGGAGGTCCTCAGCGTCCTGACGGTTGCGCGTGAGGCGCAGGGCTGCGCCGTAGAGCGCGTCCGCGAACGGCAGCTCGCCGTTCTTGAAGTCCCATGCGCCCGGGGAGGAAGGCTTCTTGCTGGTAACAAATGCCATGGTCCGTACCGCCTTCTGAAGAGCAATACGCGCGCCGGTTTCAAACGGCTTTTCCGGCACCCCGGAAAATGCAGCGGCCCCGGTCGCCCGGGGCCGCCAAATCCCTGACGGGAAGAGACTTACTTGCCGTTGATGACGAAAGCGATGACGAGGGCGTAAATGACGAGCGACTCGATCAGGACGAGGCCGAGGAAGGCCTGGCCGCGAATCTGGCCGACCGCGCCGGGGTTGCGCGCGATTCCCTCGCAGGCCGCGACCGCCGTCCGGCCCTGGGCGATGGCGCCGGCCGCGGCGGCGAGGCCGATCGCGAACGCCGCCGAGAAGTGGCCCCATCCGGCCCCGCCGGAGGACATGGCCTTGGCGGCTTCCTCGGCGAGGGCGAGGTTCGGGAGGGCCAGGGCGAGCGCACCGAGGGCGCCCGCGGACATGAGCTTTTTGAACATAGGACTCCTTTCGAGATGAGAAATCGGGATTAGTGCTCGTGGGCGGTCGCGCCGCCCAGATAGACGGTGGTCAGGAGGGTGAACACGTACGCCTGCAGGAGCGCCGTGAAGATCCCGAGGGCCATCATCGGCCACGGGACCACGATCGGCATCAGGCCGGTGAAGATGCTGCCGGCCGTGTGCTCGCCGTAAATGTTGCCGTAGAGACGCATCGAGAGCGAGAGCGCGCGGGCGAAGTTCCCGATCATCTCGATGAGGAACATGAGCGGCGCCAGCGCGAGCATCGGCCCGAGGAAGTGCTTGAGGTACCCGAACAGGCCGTGCGCCTTGATGCCTTCGACGTTGAAAATGAGGAAGCACGTGATCGAGAGCGCGAACGTCACGTTCAGGTTCGCCGTGGGCGGCTGCAGGAAGAAGAACAGGCCGCAGATGTTCGAGAAGAAGATGAAGAAGAAGAACGCCCCCACGATCGGGAGGTAATGCTCCCCGTGGACGATGTTCTCCTTGATGACGCCGCGCAGGAAGTCCACGAAGACTTCGATCACGTTCTGAAGCGGGCCCGGGGCGTCCCTGCGGTAGCTCCGGGAGGCGTAGAAGAAGAACGCCGCCATGAAGAGGAAGACGACGATCGCCATCGCGACGTGGTCGGGGATCCAGCCGAGAAGCTCGCCGGCCTCGCCGCGTGGCGCAACGCCCGCGATGTGGAGGCCACCGAGGTCGACGCCGTTCTTCCACCAGGCGGGAGCGCCGTCGACGGGCCCGAGGATGCGCGTCAGGAGCGCGTTGAAGAACCCGAAGAAGATCGAATGTTCGTGGTGCACGTCGCCGTTTCCGCCTTCAGCGGGCCGCGCCCGTTCCGTTCCGCCCCCCGCGGACCTGCTCGAGAACCCCGTCGAGCGCCGCCGCGGCGACGACCGTCGAGAGACCCCCGATCAGCCACGGGACGTCGGCCGGGAAAGCCCGAACGGAGGCCCACAGGGCGGCTCCGATCAGGCCGTACCGGAGAACGGCCTTGAACCCGAGTTTCCAGTCGAATCGGGCCGGCGTGCTTCGCTCGGGCGCCGCGAAGCGACCGAGGAAATCCGACAGCCAGAGCGCCGAGACGATAGCCACGGAGGCCCCCAGAGTCAAGGCGAGCGCGGGCCGGAAACGGCCCGTCGCGGCCAGTCCGGAGGCGGCCAGAAGGGCGAGGACGGCAGCCGTCCGAAACCACCCGCGCCCGGGCCTCTCGGGAGCCTCGCGGCGCTCAAGCGTTTCCACTTCCGGGGCCCTTCCCGCTGCGGGACAGGACTCCCGACTCGCGGTAGATCTGCCGGAGGCCGGCGCCGAGGCCCACGAGAGCCAGGGCGGCCGTCAGGACCGGGAACAGGCCGAAGACCTTGTCCAGGATCCAGCCGAGGCCTGCGCCGGCGGCAATCGAGGCCGGCAAGACCCACCCGAACGTCAGGACGTCGGCGAAGTAGCGCCGCGCGCCCGGATCGTCGCCGGGGCCGGGCGCGCCGCTCATCCGGCCACCGCCCGGCTCACGGGAAGAGACAGCTCTTCGCGAACGCCACGAAAGGCCCCGGGAGGATTCCCATCGCCAGCGTCCCGGCCGCGCAGATCGCGATCGCCGCGGTCACGGCCGGCTCCTCGCGCCAGTGCAGCTCGCCTTCCCCGTCCACGAGGTACATCGCCCGCGCGATCCGGAAGTAATAGAAGAGCGACACGGCCGACATGAGGACGGCCAGAAGCGAAAGCCAGAACCAGCCCGCCTTCATCGCGGCCGAGAAGAGCAGGTACTTGCCGACGAAACCGGCCGTCGGCGGGATCCCCGCCAGCGACAGCAGGAAGACGAGCATCGCGGCCGCCGCCCACGGGTTCTTCTTCGAGAGGCCGTTGAAGTCGTCGACGCTTTCGGCGGCGTAGCCCTTCGACTCGAGGAGGATCACGAGGCCGAAGGCTCCGAGGTTCATGAACGCGTAGGCGAGAAGATAGACGAGGATGGCCCAGAGGCCGATGCCCGTCGCGTCGCCGTAGGCGAGGAGGCCGAGAAGCGCGTAGCCCGCGTGCCCGATCGACGAGTACCCGAGCAGGCGCTTGACGTTCGTCTGCTGGAGAGCGCCGACGTTTCCGACGACCATCGTGAGCGCTGCCGAGGCCGCCACGATCGCCGTCCAGTCGTGAGCACGCGGGCCGAAGCCCATGAAGAAGATCCGCGCGAAGATCGCGTACGCCGCGAGCTTCGGCCCGACCGCGAAGAACGCCGAGATCGGCGTCGGAGCGCCCTCGTATACGTCGGGCGCCCACACGTGGAACGGCGCCGAGGCGATCTTGAAGAACATGCCGCACGCGACGAGGATGATCCCGACGATGAGGAGCGGGGTCGCGGGCGCGGCCCCGAGGGCCCTGGCGATCCCTGCGAGCGAGAGCGTCCCCGTCGCGCCATACACGAGCGAGATCCCGTAGATGAGCACTCCCGAGGAGAACGCGCCGAGGATGAAGTACTTCGTGGCGGCCTCGAGAGACTTCGTCTCGCGCTTGAAGTAGCCCGCGAGGACGTACTGCGAGAGCGCCATGAGCTCGAGCGCGACGACGATGGAGACGAGGTGCGTGCCGGACGCCATGAAGAGCATTCCGACGGTCGCGAACAGGATGAGCCCGTAGTACTCGCCCGAGGGGTACGGAGACGCTCCGACGAACCGCAGCGAGAAGAGAATCGTCACGGCGGCCGCGAGCAGCATCAGAACCTTGAAGTAGAGGCTGAAGCGGTCGAGGACGAACATCCCGCCGAAGGCCGACTGTGGCAGGGCCTTCGCGGTGGAGGCCGAGACGGCGAGGAGCAGCCCGGTCGTGACGAGCGAGCCGATCGCGGCGAAGGCGATCGTCCGCTCCTTCTCGCGGCCGCCCACGGTCGCGGCGAGCAGCAGCACGAGCCCCGCCGCCGTGAGGAACAGCTCCGGCAGGATGAGGAGCATGTCGGCGGGGGCGAACGGCATGGCCCTACTTCACTCCTGCAGCCGCCAGCCGCGGCGCGGACTCGGAGGCCGCGGGCGCGGTCACGGCGGCGACGATCTTCTCGGCCGACTTGGCCGTCATCTCGAAGAACGGCTTCGGGTAGAGGCCGATCCAGAAGCACATGACGATGAGCGGCGCGAGCGTCAGGATCTCGCGGAGATTCACGTCCTCGAGGCCCTTGTTCTTCTCGTTCGTCAGCTCACCGAAGAAGACGCGCTGGTAGAGCCAGAGCATGTACGCCGCGCCGAGGATGACGCCGAGGCTCGCCCAGGCGGCCCAGCGCCAGTCGGCGAGGAAGGCGCCCGTGAGAATGGTGAACTCGCCGACGAACCCATTCAGAAGCGGCAGGCCGATCGACGCGAGGAGGACGATCATGAAGAGCATCGCGTAGACGGGCATGACGCCCGAGAGGCCGCCGTAGTCCGCGATCATGCGGGTGTGCGTGCGCTCGTAGACGATCCCGACGAGAAGGAAGAGCCCGCCCGTCGAGAGCCCGTGGTTGATGGACTGGAGGATGCCGCCCTGGATGCCCGCATTGTTCAGGGCGAAAAGGCCGAGCATGACGAAACCGAGGTGCGCGACCGAGGAGTACGCGACGAGCTTCTTCATGTCCTTCTGGACCATCGCGACCATCGAGCCGT
>JBDTTJ010000009.1:0-26387 GCA_039930645.1 Acidobacteriota bacterium | reverse complement strand
CGGGCGGCCTCCTCGCGTGGGGCCTCTTCGTGCCGCTCCTCGTCTTCTTCCTCGGACCCGGCCACATCGGCGCCTACACGGCCGCGGACGGCACGCAAAACTGGGCGGGCCTCGCGGGCCACCTGTATCGCTACATCGTCCGGCCGATCGCGGTCGGCGGCATGCTCGTCGGTGCGTGCTTCACGCTCTTCCGGATGCGGAAGAACCTGATCGCCGGCATCAAGCGCGGCGTCCAGGACGTCAAGAAGTCGGCGGCGGCCTCCGCGGCGACGTCGCGCACCGACAAGGACCTCGACTTCAAGGTCGTCGGCCTCGGCATCGTCGCCGTCTTCATCCTCATGACCGGCCTCTACTACTACTTCACGGGGGTCATGGGCGGCGCCTTCCTCGCCGCGCTCGTCATGCTCGTGACGGGCTTCTTCTTCGCGGCCGTCTCCGGAAACCTCGTCGGGATGATCGGCTCGTCGAACAACCCGATCTCGGGCCTCACGCTCGCGACGACGATCGTCGCGGCGCTCACGATGGTCATCATCGGCGTCAAGGGCGCGCAAGGCGTCGCGGCCGTGCTGGGCGTCGCGGCGGTCGTCTGCGTGTCGTCGGCGGTCGCGGGCGAGATGCTGCAGGACCTCAAGGTCGGGCACATCCTCGGCGGCACGCCGTGGAAGATGCAGCTCGGCGACATCCTCGGCGTCCTCGTCGCGGGCCTCGTCATGTTCTTCCCTCTGTACCTCCTCCACACGTCCGACCTCGCCTCGAACCCGGGGGTCGGCGGCTTCGGCGGCAAGAACCTCCCGGCGCCGCAGGCGGGCCTCATGGCCGCGCTCTCGCAGGGCATCGTCGGGGGCGAGATGGCGTGGCCGCTCGTCCTCGTCGGGATCGCGATGGGCCTGTCGCTCATCCTGATCCGCGTGAAGAGCCCGATGCTCTTCTCGGTGGGCATGTATCTCCCGCTCGAGACGACGTTCGCGATCTTCATCGGCGGCCTTATCAAGGGCCTCGTGAACCGCTCGGGCGAGAAGCGCGGGTACAACGAAGCGCAGAAGGCGCGCGTCGAAAACGCGGGCGTCCTCGCGGCGTCGGGCCTCATCGCGGGCGAGGCGCTCGTCGGGCTCCTCGTCGCGGGCGTGGTCGCGTTCCGGTCGGACAACAGGTTCCCCCAGATCCACGGGATGTTCGACGCGGTGGGCGGGTGGCTCGCGATTCCGGTGATGCTCGTCCTGGCGGCGTACCTCGTGTACGTGCCGCTCACGAAGGCCGGCTCGGCCGACGAGCCCGCTCCACCGACCGCAATGATGTGAGCCGTCGCAACCTGCTGATTCTCGGGACCGCCGCGCTCGCCGCGGCGGTCCTTTTCTTTTTCGACCCGGCCACGACGGGTTTCTACCCGCCGTGCCTGTTCAAGTCGGTGCTCGGAACGCAATGCCCCGGCTGCGGCAGCCTCCGAGCCGGCCACCAACTCCTCCACGGCAACATCCAGCAGGCGTGGGCGCTCAACAAGCCGCTTCTGATCGCGCTGCCTCTTGCCGCTGCGATTTCCCTCCTCGCCTTTCTAAGAGATCCGAAATCTCCCTGACGACCTGTGCAGGCGTCACAGAAACGTGCACCGTCCTCTCCGTGCTGCACCAAAGCGGGTGGCGCGTGACGGAAATCACGCCGCCGGGGCTGGCACGGCCTTGCAACTCTCTTTTCGTCCGGGGCGAAACGCCCAGGGCAGAAAGAGAGGCCGATCATGAACACCACGATGCGCAACCTGACGCTCACCGCCGCGGCCCTCGCGGCCCTGACGGTGATCGCTCCGAAGGCCACCGCAGAGCCATGGAAGGGGTTCCCGCTTCCTCCGAGCCCGCACCAGGTGCGGGAGATGTTCCAGGAGCGGCACGGCTCGCCCAGGAACCAGGCTCCCGCTCGCGCCTACGGAAACTACGGGCGCGGTTCCTACGGCGGCCAATACGGCCGCGGCGCCTACGGCAACGGATATCGCGGACCCGCCAGCGGCTATAGCCGGGGGAACTACGGCGGGTACGGGCGCCGGTATGTCGCGCCCGTGCGCCCCTACGCCCGTCACGGATACGGAGGCGGCTACGGCGCGCCCTACCGCACGTACTCGGGCTTGCGCTTCTACTCGTCCCGCCCGGGGCCCGGCTACGTCTACATCGCCGACAACGGCTGGGCGCTGCCGCCTTTCCCGGGTGCGGTCTGGTACCCCGGCGACTACGACGACGAAGGGCTCTGGATCGAAGGCTGCTGGCGCTGAACGACGCGGTTCCCGAAGACGGCGGGCGGCCTCAAGGCCGCCCGCTTTCGCGTTTCAGGAGCTCGCGTTTCCGCTCGACGCCCCAGCGGTAGCCGCCGAGGGCGCCGTCGTGGCGGACGATGCGGTGACACGGGACGACCAGGGCCGCCGGGTTGTGTGCGCAGGCCGACGCGACGGCGCGCACGGCCGAGGGCTTTCCGATCGCGGCGGCGAGCTCGGAGTACGAGCGCGTCTCGCCGCGCGGGACCGCGCGCAGGGCTTCCCACACGCGTCGCTGGAACGTGGTCGCGCGCAGATCGAGCGGGATCGACGAGAGGTCGACGGCCTCCGCGAGGGAAAGCGCGATCGTCTTCGTCCATTCCGAGAGCGCGGCCGGCGCCTTTTCGAGCAGCGCCTCGGGGTACTCGCGTCTCAGGCCCGCTTCGAGCGCGCGCTCCGAGTCGCCGAGCGTCACGGCGCAGACGCCGCGGTCCGTCGCCGCGACGAGGAGTCGTCCGAGCGGGGTCGGGACGGTTGCGAATCGGACGTGCAGGCCCTTGCCGCCGCGCGCGTAGCGCGCGGGCGTCGTCCCGAGGTGGCGCGGGGCGTGCGCGTAGGCGCGGCTGGACGAGCCGTAGCCGGCCTCGAAGCTCGCGGACGCCACGTTCGCGCCGTCCTTCAGGAGCGCCTTGAGGCGGTCGGCGCGCTGCGCGTCGGCGTAGCGCTTCGGCGTCACGCCGACGAGCTTCTTGAACGTCCGCTGGAAGTGGAAGGGCGAGAGGCCCGCCACGCGCGCCAGCGTCGCGAGCGGAACCCTCTCGTCGGCGTGCGCCTCCAGGAACGCGACGGCGCGGCGGACGGCGCGCACGGCCTCGGGCGGCTCGGTCGTGGCGGGACGGCAGCGCAGGCAGGCGCGAAAGCCCGCGGCCTCGGCCTCGCCCGGCCCCGCGAAGAAGCGCACGTTCTCGCGGTTCGGGCGGCGAGCCGCGCAGGACGGGCGGCAGTAGACGCCCGTCGTGGCGACGGCGAAGACGAAGCGGCCGTCCTCGGAGGCGTCGCGGCGGGCGATGGCCTTCCAGGCGGCGCGGGGGTCGGGGGAGGACGGCTTGGGCATCGCGGTGATCATCATGCCGCCAATGTGCGGCGGGGAAGGGCGTTGCCTCTCCCCGAATCTTGCGGCCGAATCCGCGGCCGGCAACGGTCAACGCTTGAACAGGGGCAGGAGCGTCGGCTCGAGGCGCTTGAAGAGAGCCGCCGTCGCTTCCACGTCGCGGCGGCAGTACTCGGCCACCTCGGCGAGCCGCCCCTCGCGGTACGCGTCGCCGACGGCGTAGCCGTGCATTTCCTCGCTCTTCGGGGAGGGGATGCCGAAGGCGAGGCACGCGGAGTGGAGCGAAGGCCATTGGTCCCGGGAGACGGTCCCGTAAAACGTCAGCACTTCGAGGAGGTCGACGTGCGATTCGACCGAGTATCGATAGCCGGAAAGATTCTTTGAAGGTGAAAGAGCGTGGACGGCGCTCCGAACCGAAAGGAAGGGCCCGTCGAAGGCGCGGCCGTTGAAAGACACGAAGCGGTCGAACTTGTCGACCTTCTCCCAGAACTCCCTGAGCATCGTCGGCTCGTCGCAGCCGACGTATTCGAAGAGCCCGTCCTCGGAGGCGCGCGCGGTGCGCTCGCCGTCCGCCTCGTACCAGACGATCCCGCGCCCCGTCTCGGGGTTCAGCATCGCGATCACGACGACTTTCCCCGCATAGGGAGAGAGCGCCCCGCCCTCTTTCCTTCTAAGAAAATCCTCGTGGTCTTCCGAATAGCGCGTAAGCCTCTCGCGCTGGAGAGGGTCCAGGTCGAGCCAGGGCCGCGACACCGTCTCGATGTCGAAGACGACCGTCTTCACGGGGCGGAAGCTTACTTGAGGCGCTCGGAAAGCCAGTCGAAAACGGCCTTCTCGGCCTCGGGGTGCTCGCGCAGGAGCGCGAGGTTGTGCGCGGCCCCGGGGAAGACCAGCAGGCGCTTCGGGGCGTGCGCGGCCGCCTCGAGCTTCTTCGCCGAGTCCGCGCGGCCCGGGTCGGCCGCGCAGGCGAGAAGAAGAATCGACCGCGGAACGGGCGGACTCCGCCCCGCGAGGCCCGCGACGCGCGGCTCGTTCACGGAGATCACGATCGCGGCGTCCACCTGTCCGCGCGCGGCCGCGAGGAGCGCGAGGTATCCGCCCACCGAGAACCCGAGAGCCGCCGTCTTCGGCGCTCGTTCCTTGAGCCACGCCGCGGCCGCCTCGACGTCGCGCGGAAAGCCGTTCGGATCCTTCAGGTAGCGCGGGGAGATCGGGATCGGCTGTCCGTTCTTCTTCGTCGACTCCCCGTGGGCGCGCAGGTCGATTGCGAGCGTCGCGTAGCCGGCCGCGCCGAGTTTCTCCGCGAGAGGCTCGAGCTCGCGGCGCTCGCGCGAAAAATCGTGGATCAGGAGCACCGCCGCCGCCTTCTCGTTCCCGGAGACCGGCCGCCACGACGCCGCGAGGGCGACGCCGTCGGCCGTGGTGACCGTGACCCGATAGGGGTCGGCCGGGCGCGGCACCGCCGTCGGCTCCGGCTCTTTCCGCTTCTTCTTCTTCGCGGCGGCGGCCGGAGAGGCCGTGAGAAATGCGACGGCCGCCAGGGCGGCGGCCGCGCGGCGCAGGCGGAACCGGTGTGCCATCACTTCGGGCGGAAGCCGCTCCCGAGGGCGAAGAGCACGTGGTCGTGCGCGTAGTGCACGAGGAGGAACGACAGGACGACTGCGTAATAGCTCGGCTCGGCCGGCAGCTTCAGGACGATCGTGAGGAGAACGATGATGAACGTCGCGCCGGTCGTCAGCAGGATGTTCCAGCCGTAGTAGCGGAAGAACTTCCCCGGCTGCGCGAGCTTCTTCGCGAGGCTCTCCTTCGCGATCGAGTTGTCCTGCTGGAGGATGAGATACGTCAGCCCGAGGTACTGGAAGGAGTGCCACGCGTTGAAGCCCTGGAACGAAACCGAGAGTTCGGGCATCCGCGGGATGACGAGAGCGACGCCGACCGTGAGCGCCATGAAGAAGACGTACGGCCCTCCGACTTCCCTTCGCCGGAGCTGGTTCAGCGTGTAAACGACCCAGGTGGCGATGAGCCCGGCCGTCACGAGGGCGAAGCCGTCCGCGAACCACGCGTGCTTGAGGAACTCCGGAAACCAGAGCGACGTGTCGCCGATCTTGAACGTCCCGTTCACGTGCCGGTACATCGCGTAGCTGTAGAGGGAAAAGAGGATCACCGAGACGTCCAGGCCGCGCTGCCAGGGTTTCGCGGCGCCGCCCTTCTCGCGGTAGAGGTACGCGATGTACGAGGCCTGGTCGCACACGTGCATCGAGGCCCACGTGAAGAAGAACGTGAGGAGCGCCTGGAACGCGAAAATGGCTCCCGAGATCACGATGATGGGGATGATCACGACGGGCGCGAACGTGAGAGCCGGATGGAGCTTCCGGAAGTTCGGCTCGAACACCGTCTTCAGGAAGGTCGCGTACATGTGGGGGCCGCCGATGAGGAGCGTGATGAGGAGGTCCACCCCGCCGGCCGTCGTCTTCCCGAGAGAATGGACGAGCGGCGGCACCGCGACGAGGACGGCGGAAAAGGAGAGGACGATCAGATCCCAGCGCGGATTCGAGATCCACGGGGACGCGGAAGGCGGTGAAAAGGCTTCGGCGCGTGCGCTCATTTATTCGCCGCCGGCCCTTCCAGCCTTCGGCGCGGCGAGTGTAGCAAAGGGATTTCCGCGGGCCGTGCGGGGCGCTAAGATGAGGCGAATGAGTGCGATCGACTCTCGTTCTCTCGAGGCGGAGATCCGGCGCCTGAAGAAGGAGCGCGACGCGGTCGTCCTCGCGCACTACTACCAGGAGTCCGAGATCCAGGACCTTGCCGACTTCGTGGGGGACTCGCTCGAGCTCGCCCGCCGCGGCAAGGAGGCGAAGGAGCCCGTCATCGCCTTCGCCGGCGTCCACTTCATGGCGGAGACGTCGAAGATCCTGACGCCCGAAAAGACGGTCGTCGTGCCCGATCTCGAGGCGGGCTGCTCGCTCGCGGACGGCTGCCCGGCGCCGCTCTTCGCCGAGTGGCTGAAGAAATACCCGGGCCACACGGTCGTCAGCTACATCAACTGCTCGGCCGCGGTGAAGGCGCTCTCGGACGTCATCGTGACGTCGTCGTCCGCCGAGGTCATCCTCAAGCAGATCCCCGACCCCGTCGTCTTCGCGCCGGATCGAAACCTCGCGGCGTGGCTCGAGAAAAAGCTGGACCGGACGTTCGTCGTCTGGCCGGGGACGTGCGTCGTCCACGAGACGTTCTCGGAGCAGAAGCTCCTCGACCTCGTGGCGCGCCACCCGGAAGCCGAGGTCATCGCGCACCCCGAGTGCGAGCCGCGCATCCTCGCGCACGCCGCGTTCGTCGCGTCGACGTCCGGCCTCCTCAAGCGGGTCGTCGGGTCTCCGAAGCAGGCGTTCATCGTCGCGACCGAGGAAGGGATCCTCCACCAGATGCGCCTCGCGGCGCCCGGCAAGACGCTCATCCCAGCGCCGCCGGTCGCGGACTGCTCCTGCAACACGTGCCCGCACATGAAACGCAACACGCTCGAGAAGCTCGCCCGGTGCCTCCGCGATCTTGCGCCGCGGATCGAGGTGCCCGAAGCCGTGCGCCTCCCGGCGAAGAAGGCGATCGACCGAATGCTCGAAATGACCACGGGCCTGACGCTCGCGCCCGCCGGCTCGCGGTCTTGAGCGCGCGCCTCCCGCGCGTCTCACTCTTCGGGGGCCTCGCCCTCCTGGCGGCCGGCCTCGCGGCGGCGTTCGCCGTCCTGCCCGAATGGCGGGCGGTGCCGCCGCGCCCGATGAACGCGGTCGACGCGGCGCGTACCGCGGTGAAGGGCGCCGGAGCGACACTGACGAAGGCCAAGCTCGTGTTCTCTGCGCGGCCGAACCTGACGTCGGACTTCGAGCGGGCGTACCGCCGGCTGGGCTCAGGCGCGCGGTCCTATCTCGAAACCACGGGTGGGGCGTTTGCGTGGACCGTGCGGGGCGTCGCAACTGTTCCGGGCGGCGGAATCGGAGCGGCAGAGGTCGCGTTTTCGCCGGACGGCTCGATCCAGGCCGTGGATTGGTCGCCCGAGGGGTCCATCTTCGAGGGGCCCGACGAGAAGACGCGCGTCGCGCGCCGCGCCTTCGCCGCAAAGCTCGAGGACCTCGTGCGCGGCGGCCGGACGAAGGCGGGCGATGAGCTGACCTTCCCTGCGACCAACGTCATGGTGCGGGTCCAGCCGCTCGAGGCTGCACCGGGAGCGCCGGCCGAGAACGTGCAGACGCTGGAGTCCGGCGGGATCAAGCTGTCCGTCTCGCGCCGGCTGCGCGATCCGGAGGCGCCTCAACACTTCAATGCGCAGGGCCTCGCGCGGCGCCTGTACCGGTTCATCCCGTCATTCGTGGTCTTCTTCGCCGTGGGTGTCGCGTTCGGACTCCTCCTCTACCGGCGCCGCCTCGGCTTCCGGATCGCGGTATTCCTCACGGCGCTCGCCCTCGTCTACGAAGTGATCGCCGGCATGTCGGGCGAGGAGCTCCCGGCGGGCGGTTTCGTCGCATTCGCGCTCGGGTTGCGGGCCTTCTCGCTGCTCTACCTCCTCGCGCTGTGGGCCGTCGCCGAGTCGCTCCTGAGAGACACGGTGCCGGGGTTCACGACGAGCCTGGATTCCTTCGTCGCCCGCCGGCTCGGGCCGCGCGGGGGCGTCGCGATCCTGTCGGGGCTCGGAGCGGGCGCGGCGACGATCGGGATCACGCTTCTCGCGTTCGCGGCGGCCGCCCTCGCGGCGCCGCACGGCGCGTGGCCGACGGGCCCGTCGTTCGCGTATCCGCTCTTCCAGACGCAGAAGGCGCCGTTCTACGAGGGCACGTTCGACGCCGCGCTCTTCGTCCTGTTCGTCGCGCTGCTGCGGTTCGTCCTGCCGCGCCGTTGGGCGGGGACGGCGGGAGCGCTCCTGTTCGCGCTGTATCTCTCGTCCGCGACGCCCCTCGCGCCGTGGGGCGCGGGCCTCGCGCTCTGCCTCCTCTACGCGCTCGTCTTCCGGAGCGTGTTCGACGCGCACGGCCTCGCGGCGCTCCTCGTCGCCGCCGTCTCGTCGGCGCTCCTGAGGGATGCGCTCGTCGCGTGCCGCGCCCTCGACGGGAATGCACTCGCGGCCCTCGCCACCGTGCTCCCGCTCGCCGCGATCGCGGCGGCGGGAGTCATCGGGTGGATGCGGCCCGACTCCGAGGAGGAGGGACGGATCGACGCGCCCGAATACGTGCGGCGGCTCGAGTCGGAGCGGCGCGTGAAGTACGAGATGGACCTTCTCTCGCGCATGCAACTCTCGCTCTTGCCCGAGAGGCCTCCGGTCGTCGAGGGGCTCGACCTCGCCGTGAAGACCGTCCTCGCGACGGAGGCGGGCGGGGACCTCTTCGACTTCGTGATCGACGATGCGGGCTCGCTCTGGATCGCCGCGGGCGACGTGTCGGGGCACGGGTACTCGTGCGGAATCCAGCAGGCCATGGTCATGGCCGCGCTCGCGAGCCTCGTGAAGGCGGGGCGCAAGCCGTCCGAGATCCTCGTGGAGATCGACCGCGTGCTGCGAATGGGGCGCAGCGGGCGGCTCTTCACGTCCGTCGCGCTCCTGAGCCTTGACCCGAAGACGGGGAAGGGGCTTCTCGCGAATGCGGGCCACCCGTATCCGCTCCTTCTCGACGAGGGCGTATGCCGCGAGATCACGGGCTCCGGCCTGCCGCTGGGGCAGGGGCCGAAGCGCACGTACGACGACATCACGGTGGAGATCCCGAGGGGCGGCGTCCTCATCCTCGCGTCGGACGGCCTCTACGAGGGGCCGGACCTCGTGGACGCGCCCTACGGTTACGACCGTCCCCGCGACGTGCTTACGGCCGCGAGCTTGTGGCGCCGGCCGGCGGACGCGATCGTGGAGGCGCTTTTCGCGGACTGGCGGCGGCACGTGGGCGAGGGCACGCCCGCGGACGACACGACGATCCTGGTCATCAAGCGTCCGCTCTTCTGACGGCTCCTACTTCCCGTCCTCGATCTCCAGCGCGTAGACGCTTCCGCCGGCGGTGCCCGCGTACAGACGGGGAGGAGTCCCGCGGTCGAACGCGAGGTGGCGCACGTCGTCGTGCAGGGGACTTCCACCGAGGAGGGACCAGCGCGCGCCCGAGTCGGCGCTCGAGAAGACCCCTTCGGTGGTCCCGGCGAGGACGGTTCCCGGCTTCCACGGCGGGAACGCGAACGCGAAAACCATCTTCGGCAATCCCGGGCCCGCACTCTTCCAGGTCTGTCCTCCGTCGTCGCTCACGAACGCCCCCGCGCCGCGCGAGCCAACGAAGACGCGGCCGCCCGGATCGACCGCCACGGTCTTGAGCTCCTTCTCCGCGAAGGGCCCCTTCTTCTCCGCCCACGTGACGCCAGCGTCCGCGCTTTTCCAGAGGCCCTTCTTCTCGGTGGAGGCGTAGACGGAGGAGGGGTTCTTCCCATCCACGGCGATGCCGGTGACGTCCGCCTCCGGAAGGCCGCTCTTCGGCTCGACGAACGTCGCGCCGCCGTCGGTGCTCTTCCAGACGCCTCCCTTCGAGTCGAAGGTCCCGCGGCCGGCGTAGACGACGTTCGGGTTCGAGGGATCGAGCGCGAGCACGACCGCAAGGGTCGTCTTTCCGGGGTTCTTGAGCCAGCTCGCGCCGCCGTCGTTCGACCGGAAGACGCCGTGCGTATACGCGGCGAGGAAGAGGGACCCGGGCCGGCGCTCGTCGACGACCGGCGCGAGCTTGTCGGGGATCTTGCCGTCCTCGAACTTCACGCGCTTCCACGCTCCGGCGGCGTCGCTCTTCAGGAGGCCGAGGCCGTTCGTCACGTAGACGACGCCCGGGGAGGCGGGGTCCGCCGCGAGGCCCCAGACGAAGGCCGCGCCCAGCCCCACGCCCGACTCCTTGAACGTGGCTCCGCCGTCGGTGGACTTGAAGAGGCCCTCGTAGCCCGTGCCAGCGTAGACCACGTCCCCGTCGGCCGCGAGAGCCGAGAAGTCCGTATACGGGAGGCCGGTCTTGATCTGACGCACGCTGGCGCCGCCGTCGGTGGACTTGTAGAGGCGCCCTTCGGTGCCGATGAAGATCGTCTGCGGATGCTTCGGATCCAGTGCGAGGCTCCGGACCACCTCGTCGCTTTTCATTCCCGCGCCGGTCTTGTCCCAGCTCGCGCCGCCGTCGGAAGTGACGAAGAGCCCGCGCGTTCCCCCCATGTAGACCGTTTTCGGCGCGGAGGGGTCGATGGCGAGGGCATGTCCTCTGTTGTAGTTCGTCAGCCCCTCCGTCAGCGGAGTCCACGTCGAGCCTCCGTCCGTGCTCTTCTGCACTCCTCCCTTTCCGTCGTTGACACCGACGTAGAGGACACTCGGGTTCTTCGGATCCACGGCGAGGTCGTAGCAGTCGTTGGGATGAGGGCCAAGGCCGACCTCATGGAGCGGCTTCCACGTCGTCCCGCCGTTCGCGCTCTTGAGCATCACGGTCGCGTAGACGACGTTCGGATCCGAAGGAGCGAACACGACGCCGCGGGTTGGCAGCTCGTAGAGAACGGCGTACCCGCCGCCGAGGCCCTGCCACTTGAACGTGACGCCGCCGTCGCGGCTCGCCCAGAGGCCCCCGCCATTCGTACCCGCCAGAACGTGCTTCGGGTTCGTGGGATCCACGGCCACGCGGCGGACGTCGGTGTTCCTCATGTCGGCGCTTGCCATCCACGTGGCGCCCGCGTCGGTGCTGCGAAAGACGCCGCCGTTTCTCACCCCGGCGAAGACGTTCTGGGGGTTCGCCGGGTCCACCGCAAGCGTCTGTACGTTTCCGATCCAGGGCCCGATCGGCTTCCAGCGGCTGGGGACGGCGGGCGTCGGAGCGGGGGCCTGCGCGGCCTTTGCCGTCGCCTGCGGCGCGGCGGCGCTCGCCGCGGGCTTCTTCGGCGCCTTCTGCGCGAAGGAGGGTCCCACGCCCGCCCCGAGAAGGACGACGAGAATGCCGTTGGTGACAAGGCGCGTCTGCGTCATCGTCTGCCTCCTAGTTCGAGACCGGTCTCGGCGCGTCCGGGCCGATTTCCTCGAGCGCGCGGCGGGCCGTGTTCCGGACGTCGGCGTCGGGATCGGAGCGGAGGACCTCGGTGAGAGCCGGGATGGCTTCCCTCGCGGCGTTCCCGAGGCTGCCGAGCCCGTCGGCGGCGGCCAATCGAACGTCCCTTTCGGGATCCTTCAGCGCCGAGGCGAGGGCGGGAATCTCGGCCCGGCCCGCTCCTCCGGCTTTCCCGATGGCCTCCGCGGCGGCGCGTCGCTCCTCCTTGTCGCCTTCCTTGAGGGCGTCGTCGAGGATCGGCATCGCGTCCTTCGGGAGAACCCCGAGGGTCCTGAGGTCCTTCCGGCACTGGCTCTGCGTTTCGGAGAGGCGCCTCGAATCCGTCGCGTCGTTCTTCTGGCTCTCCCGCACGCAGCTGAGGAGGACGGGCAGGAAACGGACGGCCGGAGCGCCCGCGCGCTTCAGGTAGTGGGCGGCATCGGCCCGGACCCCGACGTCGGAATCTTCGAGGCCCATCGCGACGGCCTCCGCCATCTGTTCGGGCGGCGTCCCGAGCGCCTCGAGGGCGCCCGCGGCCTTCAGCCTCACGCGCGCGCTCGGGTCCGTGAGCGCCTGCCTCAGGGGGCCTTCCGCCGGGCGCGCCTTCTCGCCGAGCTTCCAGAGCGCGCCCGCGGCGCCGCTCCTCACCCAGAGGTCCTCGTCGTGCAGCGCCTCGACGAGGACCGCCACCGATCCCTCGTTCGCGTTGGACCAGAAAAACGACGCAGCGCGCCGGCGCTCCTCGACGTCCCCGTTCAGCAGCTGTTTCTCCTGCTTCTTCCGTTCCTTGTCGTCGGTCTCGGCCCGCGCGGGCTGCGCGTGGGCGAAAGAGACGGCCAGGACCGCGAGGGCGACAGCGCGCAGCATCCGTTACCTCCTGCGAAGTGCAGACGAAGACTACACTGGCCCACGCGAATGAGTCCGACTCGCCGTCCCCCGCTCGACGGCGTCGTCGTCCTCGATCTCTCGCGCGTCCTTGCGGGACCGCTCGCGACGATGCTCCTCGCGGATCTCGGCGCGCGCGTCATCAAGGTCGAGCATCCGCGCGGCGGCGACGTCTCGCGCGGCTGGAAGCCCCCTGCCCTCGAGGGAGAGGCGGCGTACTACCTTTCCGTGAACCGGCGCAAAGAGTCGGCGGCCGTCGACCTCGGCACGCCGGAGGGACAGGAGTTCGTCCGGCGCTGGGCGGCGAAGGCTGACATCCTCGTCGAGAACTTCCTGCCCGGCGCGCTCGAGAGGCGCGGGATCGGCGTCGACGCGCTCCGCGCCCTCAACCCGCGCCTCGTCGCCTGCACGATCTCGGGTGCGGGCGACGTGGGCCCGGAGGCCGGCGACCCGGGATTCGATCTCCTCGCACAGGGCGCCACGGGGCTCATGTCGATCACGGGGCCTGCGGACGGCGCCCCTTGCAAGATCGGCGTCGCGCTCGTGGACGTCCTCGCGGGGTGGGCGGCGCTTGCGGAAATCCTCGCGGCGCTCCACGCGCGCGAACGCGACGGAATCGGCGCTCACGTGAAGACGAATCTCGTCTCGACGGGCCTCGCGGCGCTCGTCAATGTCGCAGGCTCGGCTCTGGTGACGGGGCGCGAGGCGACGCGCCACGGCAACTCGCACGCGGCGATCGAGCCCTATCGCGCGTTCGAGGCGTCGGACGGGGGCTTCCTCCTCGCGGTCGGGACGGACCGGCAATTCGAGATTCTCTGTGAAAGGGTCATCGGGCGGCCGGACCTGTTAGCGAATCCGCGGTTCGCCACGAACGCGGGACGCGTCTCGAACCGCACGGAGCTCGTTCCGATACTCGAAGAAATCTTCGCGCGGGAATCCCGAGCCACGTGGCTCGCACGCGCCCGCGAGGCGGCTCTTCCCGCCGGGCCCGTTCATGGCGTCCTCGAGGCGCTTCGGTCTCCGCAGGCGCAGGCGCTCGGAAGCGTGCTCGTCACGGAGCGCGACGGGCGGACAGTGCCGACCGTCCGTCCGCCCTTCTTCCTCGAAGGATTCTCCGATCCCTCTCCGGCGGCTCCGCCGCGCCTCGGCGAGGACACGGAGCGGCTTTTCGCCGAAGTCGGCCTCTTGGACTGAGGCAGGCGGGTCAGTGGGGCTTGTTCGCCGCTTCGCGGACCTTCTGGACCGCCGGGAGCAGGAGTCCGATCAGGATCTGGTTCGAGCCCTGGCCCGTGACGATCACGTTCAGCTTGTTTCCCTGCTGCTGGAACTGAGCCGGACTCTGCGGGGTGAAACCCATGGTCGCGAAGGACGGCGCGGCCGGCTGCTGACCGGCGGGCTGGATCTTCTGCACCGACGCGGCCGCCCCGGGCTGAAGTCCGCCCTGGACGACGACCTCGTGGCCCTGGACCTTTCCGGTCGCATGACCGGTCTTCCCGTTGCCGCTGATCGTCGCGCGAACGGAGCCGTCGCCGAGCGACTTGAAGCTGACGTCGTACAGGCCGGGCTCGAGACGGACGCTGCCGTCGCATAGCACCGCCTGTTTGAATTCGACCTTCGTCCCGAGCGCCAGCGTCGCCCCGTTCGGGATGTTCATGTAGATGGGCGCTGGCATGGGACTGACGGCGAGGAGAAGCACGGCGGCGACGATCGACGCGAGGAGCGGGTGGCGGGTTTTCATGAGGCCTCCTTGTTCCCGGCAAATTAGTCCGATTCGCACCGGGAATCGAGGGACACGCCTGGACCGGGCGCGCCAGACGATGGTCTGCGCGCGCCGTAGTGAGGACGATCACGTCCCTGCCGGGTGGGGTAGTCTCGCTCCCGCATGAAGGTCGCGTTCATCGGCACCCACGGGGTCGGAAAAACCACGCTCTGCTACGACCTCGCGGCGGCCCTCAAGAAGAGGGACCTCACCGTCGAGCTCGTCCGCGAGGTCGCCCGCGAGTGCCCGCTCCCCATCAACCGGGACACGACACTCAAGGCGCAGTCCTGGATCCTCCATACGCAGATCGCGTGGGAGCTCCAGGCCGAGGCCAAGGCCGACGTCGTGTTCTGCGACCGCGCGGTCCTCGACAACTTCTGCTACATGAAGCGCGCGTTCAGCGGCGCCCCCGAGGAGGCGGTTCTCGAAAGCCTCGTGCGGAGCTGGACGCGCTCGTACGACTGCCTCTTCAAGGTGCCGATCGTCGGCGACCCGCGCTTCGACGGCGTGCGCGACACGGACCTCGCCTTCCAGTACGAGATCGACCGCTCGATCCAGCAGACGCTTGCCGTGTGGGGCGTGCCGCACGTCGTCCTCGACCCCGCGCGGCGCGCCGACTGGTCCCGGAACGTCCTCGACACCCTGCTCCCGCGACTCAAACCGCAGGAGCTCCTGTTCCCGGAGCTCGACAAACCCCTGAACGGCGTCCGCGCCGGCTGAGGAGACCCCCATGGAAGACTTCGAACGCCGCCGCTTCTTCGAGACCCTCGCCACGACGCCGCAGACGCTCAAGACCGCCCTGAAGGGGCTGTCGAAGAAGGTGCTCCTCTGGACGCCCGCGCCCGGCAAGTGGTCCATCCTCGAGATCCTCTGCCACATGCGCGACATGGAGCGCGAGGCCTACATCGAGCGCTACACGCGCATCCTCGCCGAAAACGAGCCGGCGCTGCCGAACCTCGACGGCGAGGCGTTCGCGATTGTCCGAAGTTATCGCACCCAGAAGGCGCCCGAAGTCGTGCGCGAGTGGGTGGCGCTCCGCCGCCAGACGCTCCAGCTCCTGCGGAAGACCGGCAAGGCCCAGTGGGCGCGCGCCGGCATCCACGCGACCTCAGGCCGCCTCACGATGGAAGACCTCATCCAGCGCCACGCGGTCGGGAACGACGAGGCGCACCTCCGCCAGATCGAGGCGATCAAGCGGCGCTACGTGGTGCTCGAGCGGCTCGCCGCGGGTCCGGCCGCGCTTTCCGCGGCCCTCAAGGGCGCGCCGGACGACGTGATTCGCCGAAAGGCCGCGGGGGGGAAGTGGTCGATGATCGAGCACACCGCGCACGTCCGCGACATCGAGCGCGTCTACCAGGGCCGCTTCTCGCAGATGGCGTTCGGCGACAAGCCGTCGTTCTGGATGCTGGACAACGACCGGGCGGCCGAGGCCCTCAAGTATGCCGAGGCCGACCCCGCCGAGGTCGCCAAGGAGTTCAAGCGCCTGCGCGAGGACTCGATCGCGCTCCTGCGCGCGCTCCCGCACGAAGCCTGGCAGAAGACAGGCCTTCACCCGGAGGGGGGCGAGATGACGGTCGAGCAGCTCGCCGTCCGCCTCGCGAACCACGACGACGCCCACCTCGGGAAGATCAAGGCGCTCCGCGCGTAGCCACACCTCGAGGAATAGAACGCGCCGCTCCCGCGATTCCCGGAGGGCACCCCTTTGCGTGCCAGAATCCTGGCCGCTTGAGGGGGGCCCATGGACGCTTATTACAAGCAGAAACATCTCGCGCACTTCGCGTCCATCGCCGAGGGCAACAAGGACCTCGCGGACAAGTTCTTCGCCTGGTACGGCGCCGTCTTCGCCGACGGGGCGCTCTCGGCGCGGGAGAAGGCGCTCATCGCGCTCGCGGTGGCTCACGCGGTCCAGTGCCCGTACTGCATCGACGCGTACACGCAGGAGAGCCTGAAGAACGGGGCGGACCTCGAGCAGATGACCGAGGCCGTTCACGTCACGGCGGCGATCCGCGGGGGCGCGTCGCTCGTACACGGGATGCAGATGCTCGAGCACGCGAAGAAAGCGTCGATGTGACGACGTGACGTTGTCGCTTCACGCCCGGGGCGCTCCGCTGGCCGCCCCGGAGAAGCAGATCGCCGCGGTCGAATCCGTCGACCTGGCGGCCTCCGCCCACGGGGGCGACTTTGTCCGCGCGCTCGCCGCGAGCGGGCGGGACGCGCTGCGTCCGGGCCCCGTCGAGATCTTCCAGATCAACCTCGGCAAGCTCTGCAACATGACGTGTCGCCACTGCCACGTCGACGCCGGGCCGGACCGGACGGACGAGATGATGGACCGGGCGACGGCCGAGGCGTGCCTTCGCGCCCTCGACCGGACAGGCGCGCACACGGTCGACCTGACGGGCGGAGCCCCGGAGCTGAGCCCGAACTTCCGGTACGTCGTCGACGAGGCGGCCGCGCGCGGCAAGCACGTCATCGATCGCTGCAACCTGACGATCCTCCTCGTGCCCGGCCTGCGCGACCTGCCGGCGTGGCTCGGCGAACGCGGCGTCGAGGTGGTCTGCTCGCTGCCGCACTGGAGAAAGCGCGGCACCGACGCCCAGCGCGGCGACGGCACGTACGAAAAGTCGCTGGAGGCGCTCCATCTCCTGAACGAGGCGGGCTACGGCGCGGGAGACCCTCGCCGCCGTCTGACGCTCGTGTCGAACCCCGTCGGCGCCTTCCTCCCCGGGAACCAGCGCGCCACCGAGCGCGAGTGGAAAGAGGGGCTCTCCCACGAGCACGGGATCGCGTTCGACCGGCTCATCTTCCTGAACAACATGCCGATCTCGCGCTACCTCGAATGGCTCGAGTCGAGCGGAAACCTCGCGAGCTACCTCGAGCTCCTCGTGGCGTCGTTCAACCCGGGGACGATCGACGGCCTCATGTGCAAGAACACGCTCTCGATCGGATGGGACGGCCGCGTTTACGACTGCGACTTCAACCAGATGCTCGACCTGCCCGCGCGCGGCTCCGCGAACGGCGGCTTCCACATCCGGGATCTCGACGTTGCGGCCCTCGCGGCGCGAGAGATCGTGACGCGCCGCCACTGCTTCGGTTGCACGGCCGGCGCCGGCAGCTCGTGCGGCGGATCGCTCGAATAGGCCCTTCGGACGTCAGCGGCCGTCGAGCGGGATCAGGACCTCGTTCCGCCGCAGGAACCACGGCGTCCACGGCGGGTTGTACCGGGCGAAGACGGGCGGCGCGCCGGCGGGAGAGAGGCCCTCTTTCTTCGCGTCGGACGCGAGCTTCGCCGCGAGCGTCTCGAACTTCTCCGCGCCCCACGTGCCCGAGAAGCGGACCGCCGCGACGCGCCGTGCCGGAACCTCGCGGAGCCTCACGCGCGCGTCGTCGGGGACGGGCAGCGTCTTCAGCGTGAAGGACGACGGCATCGTGAACGAGACGACCCAGCCCTCAGCCGTCTTCTCCGAGCCGACGGGCGCGGTCATCGCGATTTTCGAGCCCTTCGCGCGCGGGGCCGGCTCGGCGCCGACGGGCGCCGTCATGGCGATCTTCCGGCCGCCGTCGTTGCCGCCGAAGATGTAGCCCGCGAGGCGGCGGAAGCCCTCGTTCGACCCGTCGCCGAACGAGCCCGTCACGACCGTCTCGGCGACGACCGTAGGCTCGTAGACGCGGACCTCGAACGATCCGTAATCCTTTTCAATGCGATACTTCGGTTCTTCGGTGGCCACGGCGACTCCTGCCGCCCCGAGCAGAACGAATCCGATCGGAGCGAAACGCGAGGGCATCATGTCCTCTTTACGCCGGGGGGCCATCCTCCGGTTTGGGGTTGAAACTTTTCGGCGCGAATTGCGTCTTCTCTAGGCAGCGGGCCCTTCGGGGCCGCGAGGAAAGGGGATCTTGGGAATCATGGAATCCGCGGCGGAACTTCACGAAGCGCGCGTCCTGAGGGCGCAGATCGAGATTCGCGAGGGAGAACTCGAGGCCGCCGGGGCCGGGGAGCGCGTGCTCCTCGCCGAGGAAATCGCGCGTCTCAAGCGCGACTACCGGCGCGTTCTCGCCCGGCAGGCCGACGACGACTACCGCCGCCGGCGCGCAGAGTGGCGCGAAGAGCAGGACTCTTCGCGGCCCGCGCGCGCCTGCGCCTGAAGCAGCTCCCCGCTACTTCCGCCAGATCTCGAACGAGATCTTGATCGTCCTGGCGAATTTGTAATCTCTCGTGTACATCTTCACGAACATCGAGTTCGTGTCGTCGAGCTTGCCTTTATCGAGCGTGGCCGTCCGGTCGTTCTCGCCGAGCGGCTTGCCCTCCTTGCCGCCGGGGATCGTGACCACGTACTTGCACTTGTAGTCCCTCTCACGGTCCCGATTCGAGTAGCGGAACTCCACGACCATCGTGTGCTTGTCGTTCAGGTCCTTCTCGGCCTTCTGGAAGTCGTCCGAATCCGGCCAGTGGCGGATGCGGAAGGACTCGATCGTGGCGTCGCCGACCTTGATCCCGACCTTGACGTCCTTGTCCCCTGTAAACGGGTAGCTGCGATCGAATTTCCCGCCCTCGGCGAGGGCCATCGAGGATGCGAGGAGCACGGCGACGAAAGCCGCGAGGCCAAGCCGGTTCATGGGATCCTCCGTGGGACGAATCTTACCGTCCGCCCGCGAGCTTCTCGTAGACCTCGAGGAGCGCCTGCGTCCCGTCCTCGCCGCGGCCCGCGGCCTCGAGCGACGCGAGGAGCTGGTGGACGAGCGCGACGCCCGGCAGCGGGACCCCCGCGGCGCGTGCGTTCGCGAGCACGATCGCGAGGTCCTTCTGCTGATGCTTCACCGCGAACGCGGGCTTGAAGTCGCGGTCGATCATCTTCTGCCCGAGGACCTCGAGCGCCCACGAGCGCGCCGCGCCGCCGACGAGCGCCTCGTGCAGCGCTCCGAGCGGGAGGCCCGCCTTGGCGGCGAAGGCGAGCGCCTCGCATACGGCCATGAGGTTGTTCGCGACGAGAATCTGGTTCGCCGCCTTGCCCAGCTGTCCGGCGCCGGAAGGCCCGAGGTGCGTGATGCGTTTGCCCATCGCCTCGAAGACGGGCCGCGCCTGCTCGAGGGCGGCCGCGTCGCCGCCGACGAAAAACGTGAGCATTGCCTCGACGGCGCCCTTCTGGCCGCCGGAGACGGGCGCGTCGAGGAAGGCGATTCCCTTCGCGGCGAGGGCGGCGGCAACCGCACGGGCGCGCGACGCGTCGATCGTCGAGCAATCGATCACGACGGCGCCCGGCCGCGCGCCCGCGGCGGTGCCGTCGGCGCCGAGATGGATCTCCTCGACCTCGGGCGCGTCCGGGACGCACGAGACGATCACGGATGCATCGCGCGCCGCGTCGGCGGGCGTCGCGGACGCGCGCACGTCGCGGCCGCCGCCGGAGAGCTCGGCGGCGATCGTCGCCGCCTTGCCCGGAGTCTTCGTGGCGAGGGAGAGGGGGAAGCCGGCGCGCGCGAGGTTTGCCGCCATCGGGCGGCCCATCGTGCCGAGGCCGACGAATGCGACGCGCGGAAGCGGGGAGTTCGTCATGGTGACGGGAGTGTAGATCCTGCTACCATTCGTGCGTGGAGCCCCCAGAACACCGCGCTCCCGCTCTTGCGGCTGCTGCGGTCTTCGCGCTCGCGGCCCTGTCGTACCTTCCGGCTGCACGTCTCCTGCACTACGCATCCTTCTCGGGAGACGTCGACGCTGCGCGTCTCGCGTGGCTCGTGCCGCTCGCGGTCGCCGGCGCGTTCGCGTTCGAGCGCGTCGTGCGCGGCGCCTTCTACGCCTGGCTGCGCGCGAAGGTCCCGGCAGGCCTCGCGGCGCCGGCCGTCGCGGCGCTCGGCGCGATTCCGATGGCGGCCGCGCGCCTCGCGTTCGGCGCGCACTTCGACGGGCCGCCGGTTCTCGGGCTCGTTCACGCGTACCTCGTCGCGTTCGCGCTGGGCCTCGGGCTCGCGTGGCTCGCGCTCGGAACCGGCTCGACGCTCCCGGGCGGCGCCGCGCTCGCCGCCGTCTGGGCCGTGAAGGCGGCCGCGCCCGTCGTCTCGCACGGCCGGCCCGTGCCCCTCCTGGAGCTTCTCGCCGCGGTCGTTGCCGCGGCGGCCGCCGCTCTCGTGCTGCACAAACCCCTCGCCCCGCATCGCGACGCGATGTGGGGCGCGTGACGCGGAGGCCCGCCGATGGACGCAGTCCGCTCCGGATCCCTCGTCCAGCTCGACCTCTTCGAACGTGACGCGCCGCCTCCCGAGGACGTCCGCGCCGGCGAGCGTGACCTGCAGACGCGCTACGACGCGCTCGCGAAGGCGCACGGCCTTCCGCCCGCGCGCGTGGTCCTCTCGGGCCGCCGGGCGACGGGCGGCGTCATCCAGTACGGGACGCGCGGGGACCCGCACGTAATCCGCGTCTCGAGCCACATGAGCGCGGACGACCGGCTCCAGACGCTGCTCCACGAGACGGCGCACGCCATCTGCGCGGCGCGCTGGGGCTCGGAGGAAGGCCACTCGCCGCGCTTCTGGGCCGTCGCGCGCGAGCTCGGCGTCCTGCGCACCGCCGCGCCGGAGACGGAGCGCCTGCGCCGCGTCCGCGAGAGAAACGCACGCTACGCATACCGCTGCCCCGGCTGTGCGGAGGAGTGGACGCGCCGCACGGCGTTCGGCCGCGCGCGCCTTTGCGCCGCGTGCGAGCGCGCCGGGCGGCCGGCCCGCCTCGTCCTCGTGCGGCGTCCGAAGCCCGCGCGCGGAGGCCGCGCGTGAGACGGCACGAATTCATCGCGGCGGCCCTCGCGGCCGCGGCGGTGCTTCTCCTCGCGGCCGCGGCGTTCGCGGCGGGCCGCCCGTCGCTGGAGTGTTACTTCCAGACGACGCTGCACGACCCGGTCTACCAGAAGAAGACGTACGAGAAGGTCGCCGCGAAGTGGAAGACCCCGGCGCCGGCCGACGTGCCGGCCGTGGGGAAGAAGACGGTCATCCAGGCCGTCATCGCGAAGGACGGCGCGCTCGCGACGACGGAGGTCTCGATGTCGTCGGGCAAGAAGGGCTGGGACGCGGCGGCTCTCAAGGCCGTGAAGGCGGCCGCGCCGTTCGACCCGCTGCCGGCCGGGTTCGCCTACCCGTCCGTGCAGATTCACTTTCACGTCGCGGTCGTTCCTTAGACCTTAGACGACGGCGAATTCCCTCCCGACGGCGATGAAGGCGTCCACGGCCTCCTGCAGGTCGTCGTCCGAGTGGACGGCCGAGATCTGGCACCTGAGCCGCGCGTGGCCTTGGGGAACGACGGGGAAGCCGAACCCCGAAACGTAGACGCCCTTCTCGAAGAGCGCGTTCGACATCGCGAGCGCCTTGGCCGTGTCGCCGACGATGACGGGGACGATCGGGTGGATGCCCTCGGGGATCTTGAAGCCCGCCGCCTTCATCTTCGCGCGGAACGTCTTCGCGTTCTTCTGGACCTTCAGCGCGGGCGCGGGGTCCTCCATGAGCATCCGGAACGCCTCGAGCGATCCGGCCGCGACCGCCGGCGGGAGAGCATTCGAAAAAAGCGACGTCCGCGAACGCTGCCGAAGGAGGTCCACGACCGGCGCGGGGCCCGTCGTGAAGCCGCCGGCCGCCGAGCCCATCGCCTTGCCGAGGGTGGACGTGAAGATCTTCACGCGGCTCATGACGCCGAGCTCCTCGGCCGAGCCGCGCCCGGTCTTCCCGAGGACGCCCGTGGCGTGCGAGTCGTCGACGGCCATCGTCGTGTCGTATTTCTCGCAGAGGTCCGCGAAAGCGCCGAGCGGTCCGATCTCACCCTCCATCGAGAAGACACCGTCCGTGATGAAGAGGCGGCGGCGCTGGGACTGCGCCTCCTTCAGCGACGTCTCGAGCGCCGCGAGGTCGCCATGCGGCACGAGGAAGCGCTTCGCCTTGCAGAGGCGGATGCCGTCGATGATCGAGGCGTGGTTCAGCGCGTCGGAAAGGAGCGCGTCCTCCTCGCCGAGGAGCGGTGCGAACAGCCCCTCGTTCGCGTTCCAGCAGGACATGAAGAGGATCGTGTCCTCGGTGCCGAAGAACTTCGAGATCGCGGCCTCGAGGTCCTTGTGGAGCTGCTGCGTCCCGCAGATGAAGCGCACGGAGCCGAGGCCGTTCCCCCAGCGGCCGAGCGCATTGCGCGCGGCGTCCACGACGCGGGGATGGTTCGCGAACCCGAGGTAGTTGTTGGACGTGAGCATGAGCACGCTACGCCCGTCCACGCGCACGCGGGCGCCGGTCGGTCCCTCGAGGACGCGTTCCTTCTTCCAGGTCTTCGCGGCCTTCAGAGACTCGATCTCGGCGCTGCAATATTCGATGAGGCTCGTCATGCGGCGAGCCTACCCGAAAAAAGATCGGCGGGCCGCGCGGCCCGCCGTGGAGGAAGGAACGGGTGCGGTCCCCGCGTCTATTTCTTCGTGATTTCCGTCGCGAGGATCTGCGGCGTCGCCGTGGGCGCGAAAACGGCCATCGGGAGCGTCACGCCCTTCACGTGCACGCGCGTGCCCTTCGCGATCCCGGCGTCGACCTTCGTGAAGGGCGAGACGAGGACGTCCTTTCCGGAGATCGTCCAGTGGCCGAGCGGCGCGCTCATGGACCCGGCGGCCGGCGGAAGCGACTCCACGACCCCGTCGAACTCCACCGTGCGGTCGGTCGGCGGGGGCGGCGTCGAGGCGACCTTGACGATCGAGAGCGCGACCGGAATCGGCGGCGGGGCCGCGGAGCCGGGCGGCAGGATCTGGACCTTTGCCAGGACGTCCACGGTGTCGCCCACTTTCGGATCGCCGACGATCTTCGTGTCGGCATTGACCTGCACGCTCCGGCGGTCGATCGTCCACAGGATTGCGTCCTGGGTCTCGACCTTGCCGCGGAACGCCTCGATCCGTGTCGTCGGAGGCGCGTACGCGAAGACGCTCTTCGCGGTGACGCCGCTCGCGTCGACCGTGACGACGGCGACCGCGTGCATGCCGGCCGAGAGGTCCGAGAGGCCCTTGACGTGCGAACCGTCGGCCTTCGTGCCGGACCACTCGGTCGCCGCGTTCGTCTTGACGCTCGTGTAGAGGAGCGTAAACGTGCCCTGCGCCTCGCCGATGCCCTGCACGACTCCGGAGAGGCTCCCCGAGTTCGTGAGGAAGACGACCACGCTCGTCGCGGGGAGACGCGGCGGGAAGACGGCGGGGATCACGTCGGGCACGATCACCTGCGCGACGACGCGCGAGCCGACCGGGATGCCCGACCACGGCACGGGGCTGGCGAAGCGGTCGTCGCCGCCCGTGATCTTCGCGTTCGTGACGTCGAGCTGAAGTGCGCCGCCGAGAACGTCGAGGATCGGTCCGTTCACCTTCGAGACCACTGAGTCGACGCTCGAAACGGGCGCGGCGATGGGCATCATCGGCGTGCCCATCGAGCCCTGCGCGAACGCGGGCATCGCGGTGACGGCCAGAACCGACAGGATGAGAGCCACGACGGCCGGAGCGGTGGGATCGGGGCGGATGTCGGGGCGGGCCGTTCGAGGCGGGATGGAAACAAACGTCATGGCTCCTCCTGTCGGACGTCTTGAAGTGACGCCCGCAAGGGCCATCCCACGGGATTCCCGGCCGCTCAGCGGCGGCGGGCCGGCTTTTTCGCGGCTTTCTTCGCCGCCTTCTTCGCCGCCTTCTTCGGGGCGGCCTTCTTCGCGGGCTTCTTCGGCGCCGGCTTGCGGACGGCCTTTTTCGCGGCCGGTTTCGGGGCCTTCTTCGCGGGCTTCCTGCCGGTGCCGCGCGCCTGCTCGCGCTTCTTGCGCGCATTGAGCTTCTGCTTCACGAGGTCATCCACGCCGGAGGCCGGGACCCACTCCTCGTCCGGGTGGAGCTCGGAGGCCTGGAACAGGATGATCCTGTAGCCGTCCGGGTCGAGGATCTCGGCCGAGCGGCCCGTGAACTCGTCCGCGGGGGGCCGCGTGACCGTGACGCCGCGCTCCTTGAGGCGCGCGATCGCGTCGTCGAGGCCGGCGGTCGAGAACACGGCGGCGACCTGGTTGCGCGCTGGAACCTCCGAGGGGCGAAGCGGGGTGAGCTTCAGGAGGAGCGGACCGAGCGCGAACTCGACCCAGTCGTTCTCGAACCCGCCCGCCTCCGGGAGCCCCAGCGTTTCACCGTAAAAACGGCGCGACCGCGAGAAGTCGCTCGCGAAAACATGAATCCGCCTGAGGGCGAGGAACATCGTCATCCTCCGAAATGGGCGCCGGAGAATAACAAGAAGTCCCTTACTTATCAATGGGTTTACGCGGAATCCGGATTTCCGGAGGGTGCGTGGGAGGGGTCCCCGCAGGGCTCGACCCACGAGGATCCGTCGGGCCCGAACTCCTTTTTCCAGATCGGCACCCGGGCCTTGATGGCTTCGATTCCGGCCCGGCACGCCGCAAAAGCCTCTTCCCGGTGGGGCGCCGCGGCGGCTACGGCGACGGCGACATCCCCGATGGCGAGGCTTCCGATCCGGTGGCGAAAGGCCACCCGGGCTCCCGGATGGGCCTGCTCGATCCCGGCCGAGATCCGGTCCATCTCCTTATCGGCCATAGGGATATAGGCCGAGTACTCCAGCCGTGTCACGCGCTTGCCGCCGTTGTGGTCACGCACGACGCCCACGAAGAGCGCGAGGCCGCCGTCCCCGTCGCGCCGCACGGCGGCGAGGAGCTCGGCGGGCTCGAAGGGGGTCTCGGTCAGGTGCGACATCGACTCATGATAAGACCCGCCGCCATGACCCTGCGGCGCCGGAGGATCCTGGCCGTCTCGGCTCTCAAGGGAGGCGTAGGCAAGACCACGACGGCCGTGAACCTCGCCGCCGCGGCCGCGCGCGCCGGGGTGAGGACCCTCCTCGTGGACGTGGACCCGCAGGGGAGCGTCGCCACGTCTCTCGGTCTTCCACCGTCGGCCGGCCTCTCGAAGTGGCTCCTCAAGGAGGCGGACTTCGAGGAGGCCGTCGTGCGCGGGTCGCGGCCGAACCTCGACGTCCTGCCCGCCGGCGAGGACCTCCTCGGCGCCGAGGACGCTCTGCGCGAGAAGGGCAAGGAGAAGCGCGTGGGCCGTCTCGCGCGGCGTTTCGCGTCGCTCGAGGACGAAGGGTACGAGGCGATCGTCCTCGACTGCCCGCCCGCGGCGGGACTCCTGCTCGAGAACGTCTACCACGCGGCGGACGAGATCCTGCTGCCGGCGAAGCTCGACTTCCTCTCCCTCCCCGCGCTCGAGAAGACGCGCGTGTTCATGAAGCACGCGAACGAGACGCGCGAGAAGGCGCTGAAGATCGACGGCGTCCTCCCGACGTTCTACGACCTGCGCACCGCCGTTTCCTCCGAGCTCCTCGACACGCTGCGCGAGCGCTTCAGGAAGATCCTCACGCCGATCCGGATCAACGTGGCGCTCGCAGAGGCGCCGTCCGTCGGGAAGACCATCTTCGAGTTCGACGGGTCGGCGCGCGGAGCCGTGGACTACGCGCTCCTCGCGGAGGAGCTGAAGCTGGACTGAGTCTGGTAATGGGATGACCAGAAAGGGATATCATCTAGTCATGGGCAGCGTTTCGATCGCAGACTTGAAGGCGCGGCTTTCGCACTACGTGGGCCTCGCACGGCGCGGGAAGATGGTGACGGTGACGAACCGGGACATCCCCGTGGCACGCCTCGTTCCCCTCGAGGAGAAACGAAATTTGCTCGTGACCCACCGGCCCGCGCCCGGCACGCCGGCGCCTGCGAAGGTGAAGCTGCCGCCCCCGTTGAAGACGAAGCGCGACATCGTGGACCTTCTCCTGGAGGAGCGGCAGAGCCACCGGTGATCCGCTACGTCGATTCTTCGGTCGTCCTGCGGGCCGTCCTCGGGCAGCGAGGCGCTCTCGCCGGATCGGACGAGGCCGGCCAGTCGATCACGAGCGCACTGACCCGGGTGGAGTGCCTGCGAACGCTGGACCGGCTGCGACTCGAAGAGGGTCTTTCGGACGACGAGACCGTCCGGCGGCGGGAGGCCGTCTTTCGCGTGCTTGGCAGTCTTGTTCTCGTGGACGTGACCCCGCCCGTCCTCGAGCGCGCCGCCCAGCCGCTTCCGACGGTGCTCGGAACGCTCGACGCCATCCATCTGTCGACGGCGCTCCTCTGGCGGGAAGTCGAGGCGGAACCCGTCTCCTTCGCCACCCACGATCGGGCGCTGGCTCGTGCGGCCCGGGCCTGCGGGCTGGCGGTGATCGGGACTCCCTGAGGCCGATTCGCCGCGGTCAGCCGCCCGCTATCGGCGGCAGGAGCGCGACGGTATCCCCGGGTTTCACGGCGTCGGTCTCGCGCGCCCACGTTTCGTTCACCGCGGCCTTCGCCTTGCC